>JAFLCH010000053.1 GCA_017303775.1 Anaerolineae bacterium
GTTAGAATGAGCAAGACCCAACCTAAGCCCGAACCGATAGCGGCGATGATGAAGAAGATGCGACGAGAACGGGGACGCGGCCAGACGGTAGAGGCAAAATAGTACATCGCCATATACATGATCAGGGAGGCGACAACGCGCGCCACGTGGAAGATGGCGATTGGAGGGACGTTGATCACGCGGGCAAGCTGCCCCAAGGCGGGATATAAGACCTGCACAAAAATAGCGTTGTGCGGTTCGGAGGTGTGGCGGAAATAGACCAGCCATGAGCCTTCGAACCCCTGCATCATTTTGGAGATATAGGTTGCTCCATCAATATAGTTATTGAGGACACCCATAAACTGCCATTGATCGCCAACAGCACCGCTCAAAGCAACCCATAAAAACGGCACAAAAGCCAAGAGCACAAGCGCGCCGCCAACGAATATCACCCAACGCCATTCAGCAGGTGTGATATGAACTGTGTCTCGCGCAGATTGCATGAAAGAACCACCTTCATCATCGACTCAGATCAGGCAAGGAGGGGCATAAGGGAGGCATGATCCGACTTGTAGTCGGATCATTCAATCAGTGTTTCCCCAATGATCTGTCAGGCATGCAGCTTGCCCCACGATTCCAGCCCGTTGTATACTAAAACAATAAACTGAATTATGGGCTGAAACCCATTAAGACATTATCGAAACTCATTTTACACTGACTCGGGCAGCACGCCAGCAAAGACCATACATGACACAAGCTGAAGATCTTTACCGCCTACAAGAAGTTGACCTGAACATCCTACAACGCCAAAAACGTCTGGATGAGATTAAAGCGCTGATGGCCGATAACCAAGCCGTGCAAGCGGCTAACGACAATTTGAACCAGATTAGAGCGGTGCTGACTCCGCTACAGAAGCGCGCGCGACAACTGGAGCAAGAAATCCAGACAAACACGAACAAAATTCAACAAACAGACGAAACGCTATACAGCGGACGGGTGCGCAACCCTAAAGAGATGCAGGATATGCAGCAGGAGATCGCGTCACTGAAAAAGCGGAACTCGGAGTTAGAGGATATTCTGCTGGAAACGATGATGCAGGTGGACGAGACCGAGGCGCAGGAAGATGCGGCAGAAGCGGTATTGCAGACGGCCACTCAAGCGCATGAAGAAGCGAATGTTCATCTGATTCAAGAACAAACCGAACTGCGAAAAGAGCGGGCGGAGTGGATACATGTACGCGAGCAGATGCTGCCGGCAATTGATGCTGAGGCATTGAAGATTTATAACACCCTTCGCCCCCGGAAAAATAACCAACCGGTGGCGCTGCTGGTGAACCGAAGTTGTTCGGCGTGCCGAGTGGAATTGGATATGGCAGTGGCGAACGAGGTTCGGAAAGCGCAAAAGATCACTTACTGCACAAGCTGTGGGCGCATCCTTGCTTACAAAAGCGGTTAACATGATGGAGGGTCAGCATGGGTTTTGATGTTGAGAACTTCGGGATCGGCCTCGCGACCGGATGGATTACCGCTTATGGTGTGTACCGCGCCCGACATGTGATCAAACGGGTGGTTGAGTCGGCAGGGGTACAAGCATCGAACGCCCAGAATTACGCTACTCAATCGACTGATAACCGATATATCAACAATATTGTGAAGCTGGTGGAACGGAATCACGCAGCGGGGGGGATTCTCAACCTTTCTGAGGTGCTGGTCGAGCCACGATTTATCGCCGCGCCACCGCTGGTTGAGCCGCAAGACGACGATGTTAGCCAGAGCGTGTTTCATGTCGTCCCGCATGTCGCTGACTTCCCAGCACTGTTCGCGCCCTATAACAGCCCTACTCTTTCGATTGATGATCTGGCCAGCGGTGACCGAGGACTGGCCTTATTGGGGCTGCCGGGAAGCGGGCGTACAACAGCCATGATGGCAATCTTACTGCGCGCGTTGGGACGGGTTCAATTTAAGCGCCCACTGGACAAAGTGCAGCAACGACTGGACGCTGAAGAAGCAGCAATGGATGAGAAAAAGCGGGCGGTTCGCATCAAGGAACGGCTGCTTTTGGAACAACGGGCAAAAGAGCGATTGGCCGAAGAAAAGGGAATGGTGCTGGATGAAACCAGCGAGGACAAAGATGTGCTTCCGCTCTTCAACCGTCTGATGCCGGTGTATGTGCATCTGGCTGATGTGAATGTCCGTGATCCTGAATTGGGGAAGGAAATCGACCCGGCAGAACCGCTTGTACGGGCTGTACAGCGCGAGATCGGGCGCGTGGCAGCCAGCACGATCCCGCGCAATTTGTACAACCGATTACAGAAGGGGCAAGTGCTCCTGTTGATTGACGGGTACGATGATCTGCCAGAGAGCGAACAGACTTTACAACTGGCATGGTTAAAAGCACTGATCAGCACTTACCCCAACAATTTTTTCATTGTGAGCGGACCGGTTGAGGGAAGCGGCGGACTGACGCAACAGTTAGGCCTGACGCCGGTTTATATGCGCCCGTGGAGCGATCTGGACATGGAACAGGCAATCGCTCATTGGATAACGGCATGGCCGCAAACCGGAGGCCGACGACGAAGCGTCACAGCACCGGATGAAAGCATCATTCAGCGGGTTAAGAACAATAATCGGGGATTATCTCCCCTCGCGCTGACACTCAAAATTTGGACGAACTTCGCCAACGATACGGAATTACCGGGGCTTGAGGGGTGGATGCAAGCGCTAGTGAAGCGTTCACTGCCGACAGAGATCGAAGCGGAGTTGGGATTATCGTACCTGATTCAGGCGGCGACATTCCAATTGGACGAGGGTTACTTCACGCTGAGTAAACTGGCTCCAACCGCAGCGAGCAGCACTGTTGACGCGGCAGAGGCTGAAACTGATGCGATGCTGCGAGAACTGATTGAAGACGAGGCAAAGCCACAGCCCAAAACAAGCGAGAAATCTGACAAGAATAAGCGCAAAGAACCGGCTAATCCGGCTGCAATTCTGTTGAACGCCCTGTATAAGCAAGGGTTCATCATGCGATACAGTGGGGGACGATACCAGTTCCGACAGGTACAAGTGGCGGCATATCTCGCCAGCCTCGGACTGAAACAAGCGAGCGCGGACGTCATTCAGAAGCGGTCTGAGATGGCAAGCTGGCGATGGGCGATGCCGTTCGTGGGGATTTTCGCGCCGTTGGACGAGGTGGTTCAGAGCCGAATGACGGCGGCGACTGATGTGATCCAAAGCGGCGTCATGGAGATGGCAAACTGGCTGGCACTCGCTCCGATGGATGCAGCATGGCGCGGGCCATATTTGAAATATCTGAGCAATGTGTTTGTCGCGCCTAACCAGTATCCTTTACTGCGCGAACGGGCGGCGGCGGCACTGGTGCAGACGCAGCATGATCATGTCATTCAGGTCTTCAAACAGGCTGCACGGAGTGTTGTGCCGCAAGTGCGACAGTTGGCGTGCCTTGGACTAGGGGCGCTGAAAGCCGAAGACGGAGTCAGCGAAATCATCCGGCTGCTGCAAGATGATGACGCGAATGTGCAACTGGCGGCAGCATTGAGCCTAGGTGCAATCGGCAGTGAGGAAGCGCTGACGGGTATGGTGGAAGCGTTTGCCACTGGCACTGAGCTGCTCCGGCAAGCGGTGGCTGAAACCTTTGCGGATATTCCTGAAGAGGGGTATCCGGTGCTTTATGACGCGATTCAAGACGATGAGATGATGTTACGACGCGCGGCAGTATTCGGACTACGGCGATTAAAATCCGATTGGGCGATGATCGCAATTTATCGTTCATTCCTTGAGGACTCGCAGTGGTATGTCCGGTCGGCGGCGCAGATCGCATTCAATGAGATGCGATATGGGAGCGACAAAGGGCCGCGCAACTATCCACCGGCAGAAGCGATCACATGGCTCAATGAGTGGGCAACCCAACGGGGCGAGAATGTGCCCAGCGGCGAAGGGGCACGACAAATGCTGCTTAAGGCACTGCAAGAGGGTGATGGTGAAATCCGGAAGTACGCGGCAGCCAACCTAGGCCAACTGGGGGTGGTGTCGATGACGAAACCCTTATATGCAGCGCTGCGGGATAAGAAAAGCGATGTGCGCGAAGAGGCGCACCGGGCACTGGCGATGATTCAGATTCAATCGGGCAAGCGATTGCCTACAGCGGTTTAATCATCCGATTCGGCAGGAAGCTGTTCGTTGGCGGCGTCGCAAGGAACAACACGATCCACGTCGGTGTGGAACAGGTAAACCACGTCACCGGCTTGCAGAACGATGCGATAACCGTCAATTTGTGCCGCTTCGTAGGTTTCACCGGGAAGCGGGCAGCCCAAGCTCACGTCCGGCCAAACATATAATTTAACCTCGACCACCTGAATGCGGCGGGTAGGCAAATCTAGTTCCTCGGCAACCCGCCGCTGGGCTAAAGCAACTAACTCGGCGGCAATCGGATCTTGCGTAAGTAGATCGATTTCGGAAGTGGCTTGTTCACTCAAAGCTGTCGTGGGGGACGGCTCCAGTAAATCGGCGGGACGTGGCAGAGACGTGGCTGTGGGGGTAACAACTACCGGCAGCGGCGTTGAGGTGGGCGTCGGAACAATTAGGATCTGAGTAGGTTCAGGCGTCAAAGGTTGAGCCGTTGAACAGGCCGCAACCATGATGAAAGCCAAGAACAACAAACCGCGCAACCGACGCCACATAGGTTTACTCTTCTGACTTCAGATCACCAAAACGTGCTTCGAGGTCGGCAGTGGTGATGCCTTCGACGCTAATCATTTTGTCGCGATTATTAATGCCAGCCACGATTTCGATGCGATTAGGGGCAACTTCGAGCTTATCGGCAAGGAGAGCAACAAGTTCATCATTAGCAACGGAATCACCCGCAGAAGCTGCCTTGAGACGAATCTTGAGCGCGCCGCCTTCCTGAGTGCCTACAATTTCGGAAGCCGCAGCACGAGTAACAACACGAACAGCAAAAGCAGCACCACCACGCGCATCGGTAATTTCAAACTTGCGATTTTGTGACATGATTGACCATCTCCTCTTCTGACTTGATTATCGCAGAGAAAGCCACCCGATTTACCATAAGAAATCCTCTTAAGTGGTAAAACTCAAGCTGATGAAACTTTACTTTACTGCGAAAGCCATCGGCGCGCTATTTCCCCGCCCCTATCGGAGACAGCAGATTAGAAGCCGAAGGTGGGCAAAAAGCGAGCAAGCACCTGAATGATGAGAAAGACAATCAACGGGCTGAAATCAAACATGCCAGTTGGAGGGAGCATTTCGCGAATAGGCCGCAAAACAGGTTCTGTGATATCGTACAGAAACTGAATGATCGGGTTGCTGCGATCCACGTTGGGAAACCAACTGAGGAGGATACGCGCCAAGAGAGCAAATTGAAACAACTGCAAAAGTAACCCGATAACTTGTAAGACGATCACGTTCTTATATCCTCACTATTCACGATCACCAAAGATTGCCCGCCCGACGCGCACAAATGTTGCACCTTCTTCAATCGCCACCGGAAAATCATCCGTCATCCCCATACTAAGTTCGGGCAAAGGCTGCCCTAATTCGGTTTGGAGTGCATCCCGCAGACGACGCAACGAACGAAAGACCGGACGCACCTGCTCCATCTGGTCGACGATAGGTGCCATGGTCATTAAGCCACGTACCCGCAGTCCGGGCAGATGGAGAATGCGGGCGAATTCCTGAAACAACGGCTGTCGAAGATCAGCATTGTCTTCCCAACCGGCAGCCGCAAAGCCGTGTTTAGCAGCTTCACCAGAGACGTTGACCTCTAGCAAGACATCAAGGGTTCGCCCCTGTTCAGCACTAAAAGACGCTAGTCGTGAAGCCAGTTTGAGGGTATCCACCGAATGAACTACATTGAATAGTGGAACCACCTCACGAGCTTTACGACTTTGAATATGGCCGATCATGTGCCAAACCAGCGGCTGAGCCGTTTTCGCATTCACAACCGGTATTTTTGATTCCGATTCTTCTACGCGATTTTCACCAAAATGTTGCAGACCGGCAGAGACAGCGGCGAGAACCATCTCAGCGGGATGTGTCTTGCTCACGGCAATGAGAGTCACATCTTGAGGGTCACGCCCGGTTCGTGCGCAAGCGTCCGCAATCTGCTGCTGAACACGGTGAATATTATCAATAATCATCATAATGACAATACCGCTCCGAAACGTCCGGTGCGCCCTTTTTCGGCACGGTGTGAGAAGAATTCATCCGTGTTTTGAGCTGTACAAATGGAGGCCACTTCGATCTGTTCAACTCCGACACGCTGTAGGTCAAGCTTGTTGGCGGCCCACAAGTCAAGGTAAGCAGTGCCATCTAGACTGCTACGAATAATGAGGCCGTCCAAGGTTCCAAAATAGCTCGATACCGCTGCTACGACTTCCTCGCCGACCTGATAGGCTTGAGGGCCAATAGAGGGACCGATACCGGCCTGAATATTTTGTGGCAAGCAACCGTAAGCTGTGACCATCGTACGGACGGTATTTGCCCCTACCCCAGTCACTGTTCCGCGCCAACCAGCATGAGCGATGCCGATAACACCTTGAACCGGATCAAAAAACAACAAGGGGGTGCAATCAGCAAAACGCATGACGAGCGGCATATCAAGTTGGTTGGTAACCAGACCATCCGCCAAACCGAGCCAGCGGCGATTCAAAGCAGGGCGAATCGCCAAAATTACATCTGCGCTATGTACCTGCCAGACCGTGCAAACACGATCTGCATTGAGCTGCAACGTCTGGTAGATGCGGTCATGGTTATGACGGACGGCTTCCGGACTATCTCCGACATTACCACCCAAGTTCAAAGATGCCCATGGCGGAGAACTCAGTCCTCCTTTACGAGTGAAAACACCATGCTTTAACGAAGGCCACTGAGCAAACTGATAATAGACTAATCCGGCTGAATCCACTTTGTTCAACGATAATCCCCGTGGATGAACTCCAGCTATTTTATGCACATGCCTTCAATATTACAGTTTTTAGAATCAAAAATCATTATCAGAAGCCAAGTCATGTCAAAGCAATTGATTAGACAACGTGTTCAACGTTCGCGGGTTTGCTTGCAGGCGATTATATTTCGGGTGTATACTGCCGGTTGAATCCATGTAGAATCACAATCGGCGAAAAACGGGCACACCGCCGTGGGGTTAGATAACACCCATTGCACAACACACAGCGCGAGGTTAATCAATGAATAGTCGGGATGAACATCGCAAGCAGCAGAAAATTTCTATACTGATTGTGGACGATCATCCAATGTTCCGAGACGGGCTACAGCAAGCTCTTGGACTAGAAGAAGATGTGCAGGTGATTGGATACGGGGAAACGGGTGAGGCGGCGCTGCGTTTAGTCCGTGAGCTTGAGCCAAGTGTAGTGCTGCTCGACATCAACTTACCGCTCATCAATGGCATGCAAGTCGCGCGTCAATTAAAAGCTGAGCGTGTTAAGACAGCCATCATCATGCTGACTGCTTATCATGATGAAGAGCAAGTACTCCATGCTATGAGGACAGGTGCAGCCGCATACTGCTCGAAAGATATTACACCGGATGACCTCGTTCAAATCATCCGAGATGTAGCAAACGGGCGGTTTGTGGTCAATGGAGAACGGATGGATGAGCGCCAACTGGAGGAGTGGATTCAGTCGAGCGTTGAGGCTATGAGCGGCCCTTACATTGTGGATGCTGACGACCATTTCATTCCACTCAGCCATCGTGAGATGGAAATCCTCCAATTTGTCACAGACGGGATGAGTAATAAAGAAATCGCCGTGAAGCTCAATATCAGCCAGCAGACCGTCAAAAACCACATGACTTCCATCCTGAAAAAGCTAAATGTCGAAGACCGAACTCAAGCCGCGGTCAATGCGATACGGCGCGGATGGGTGCGATTAAAGAATAATACATCTACCAACAATCTTTAATTAGCCAGATTAAGGTTTATCACATGAGCGACTCGAAAGATCAACTGGTTGACACGATCACCCAGGAAATGAAACGCATCAAGGAAAAGTTAAGCGAAATCAAAGGCCAAATCGACCAGACGCAACTGGTGGTTGACCGCGAACAACAGCGAAATGCTGACATCGCAACCGAGTTACGAACCATTCAGGATAATATCGAAACAGTACCCCGGCAGGATATTCGTGCAAAGTATGATGATGCTATTGATGCGCGATTTCGACTGACAACTATGCGCGGGCAGCTTGAGAAATTCCAAGCCAACAAGGACATGCTCGAGAAACAGCAGGCCTTACTGGGACAACTCTTGAACCTGATTCAGGGCGGGATTGATGTACTGCCGAGCAACCAAAGCAATGGTAACGATGTACAAGCCCCGATCATTGGTAAGGCATCGGTCAATATTGTACGTATCGTACAAGCACAGGAAGAAGAAAAACTGCGGCTCGCACGCTTGATGCATGATGGTCCAGCGCAATCGTTGACGAATTTCATCTTACAAACGGAAATTTGCCAGCGGTTATTTGATCGTGATCCAGCCCGCGCGGCTGAAGAACTGGGTAACCTGAAGACTACTGCCAGCGTAACTTTCCAAAAGGTACGTGATTTCATCTTCGATTTGCGACCCATGATGTTGGATGATTTGGGCGTTGTACCGACCGTGCGGCGTTTCGTCGATTCCTTCAAGGATAAGAACGACATCGAAACACGGCTGGAGTTCATGGGTGAGGAACGGCGGTTAGAGTCGTACCGTGAGGTTATGCTGTTCCGTGGCATTCAAGAAATGATGGGGAACTCGCGCGATTATGCGAACGCAACCGAATTACTGGTGCGGCTAGAGATCACAGGGGATCGTGTTCGCGTTGATGTTGAAGATAATGGGCGTGGATTTGATGCACAGGCGGCGTTCACGAATGATGAAACCCATCTTGACCCGCGCGCGCAGAGTATTCTGACGCTGAAAGAGAAGTACGAATTGGTTGGTGGGTCTCTTTCAGTCAACAGCAGTGAAACCGACGGCACACGAGTGCATATGGAATTACCGATTGGGGATGATGAAATATAGGTTCGGCGAGCGACAGGGTGAATTCCTTAAGGATTCCGTACTTTCCGTCTATTTGACAGTCGGTACTAATCGAATACACTAGATTTATGTCGCTACTCTTATTTGCGCCTTAATGTCTCATCAGTGGTAAACCGATGGGACACCCGAAGATCTAAGATGATCTATACGGAGGGAATTCATGCGTGGTCGCTTACTAATCCTTGTTGGGCTTATTGTCCTCCTAGCCGTAATCGCGTTGGTGGTGCTTAACACCGGTATTTTGAATCCAACGCCCCCCGCGACAGATGTAACCAACAATAATGTTGGTCAACCTGTAGCAAATGCTACACTGGCACCTACGCCAACCCCGATACCGCTGGTACGCATCGTACAGGCGTTACAGAACCTCCCGCGCGGGTACCGCTTCCCCAAAACGGTGCAGGAACTGGAAAACATTGTGGGTTATGCGCTGTGGCCAGAAGAAGCTGTTCCGTTTAACGCGATTAAGGAACAGGATGGAGGGCTGGAAAAGGTGTTGGGTTCGATTGCTCGTACCGACATCTTCCGCGAACAACCCATTCTGTCAACCTATCTCGTCGCGGACTTGACTGATCTGGCAAATGTGGGTTCTGACGCGGCAGCGGTACTCCCCAGTGATCGTGTAGCGGTGTCGTTACCGATGGATCGAATCACCAGCGTTGCCTACGGTGTTCAGGACGGTGATCGTGTTGATGTAATCATCTCCATGCTATTCATAGATGTGGATGAGGTCTTCCAATCCATCACCCCGAACCGTCTGACCCTGTTTGACCGCAACGATGAAGGTATCCAACTATTGGAAGGTATCGAAGGCCGCCCCGACCAATCTAGCCTTGGGCCGGTCATTGTCGGGCCGGCGGAACGCCAGCGTCCCCGTTTGGTCACACAACGGACGATTCAGGATGCGCTCGTGGTTCACGTGGGTGAATTCCCATTGGATGGTAAGTATTTAGGTGTGCTGCCCACGCCAACACCAGTTCCGGCTACTGAAGAGGCTGATGGCGGTGGTGGTGGAAATACAACTCCTGCGCCGACTGCAACACCTGTCCCTCCGCCCAATATTGTGACACTGGGTGTAACACCACAATATGCAGTTGTGCTAGTCTGGGCGATTGATGCACGGCTACCAGTTACACTGGCACTGCGATCGGTTAATGACCGAAGCACGCAACAAACCACACCGGTTACACTGGACTATATGATGCAAGAATTCCGCATTGATGTCCCGGCGCGCCGTGACTACAGCATCGAACCGGCGGTTCGAAGCATCCGACAATTGGTGGTTGGTGACATCATCGACATTCAGGGTCAACTTGCTAACCCGGCAGCAACTGCGCCGTAATTAAGTAGGAAAGCCGTGAGTCATTATCGTAATGCATGGGATACCAACTCTAGCAGGGTAGCAATATGAGTAAAATAGGTTCGGGTTCGAGCGGAGAAGGTGACATCATCACCATACTTTTGGTGGATGACATTGCTGAAGCGCGCGAAAATATCAAAAAGATGATCGCTTTCGAGCCAGACATGCGAGTAATCGGTTCGGTAGGTACCGGGCGCGAAGGCGTGACAATGGCGCGAGAGCTGAAGCCTAACATCATTATCATGGACATCAATATGCCGGATATGGACGGTATTCAGGCGACCACGCTGATCACCGAATCTGTTCCGACGACCGCTGTGATTATGATGTCAGTACAGAATGACCCGGACTATTTGCGGCGGGCAATGCTGGCAGGGGCAAGAAACTTCTTGCCCAAGCCTGTTTCAATGGATGAGTTGTACAACACCATCCGTACTGTACATGCCCGTAACAAACCGATTGCTGCCCAATACACCCAACTGGTTAACAACAGTGGTGGTGTTGCGCCTGCTAAAACGACGACATCAATTGATGATGATAATCGTGCAGGTCACATTATTGTTGTGTACAGTCCACAAGGCGGCGCCGGTTGTACGACTGTCGCCGCTAATATGGCATCCGGATTGATGAAAGAAGGAATCCGGGCGTTGTTGGTGGACGCGGATCTCCAGTTTGGCGATGTGGGTGTCTTCTTGAATCTGCAATCCCAATCGACAATTGTTGATCTGGCACGAAGTGTCAACGATCTTGATACTGAGCTTTTCGATAATATCGTCGTAACGCATGACAGTGGTTTGAAGGTACTGCTGGGGCCAAGCCGACCGGCAGATGCGTATGTCGTGCAATCTGAGCCTTCTGCTGTGGCACAGATTATCCAAAAGATTGCAAATCATTATGATTTCATTGTGGTAGATACCGGACGCCACATGGATGAAACGCTGGGATCGCTGTTCGATATAGCGAGCAAAATTGTTCTGGTAGCAACCCCTACCCTCGCGGCGATCAAAAATCTGCGGTTTGTGCTCGATGAGTTCGACCAGCTCAACTATACTACCGATAAAACGATGGTGGTACTGAACCGCGTTCCCGTTGACCGAAATTTACAGAAGTTCACCATTCCGACTGAAAAGATTGAGAAATTTCTCAAGCGTCCTGTTGATGTTGAAATCCCTTCTGATGAAATCACAGCGCTCGGCGCAATGAGTAAGGGGGTGTTGATTGTGGCACAACGCGACCGCAACCGATCCCCGGTTAAAGAACTGATTCAGTTAAGTGACCTTGTGTACAGCCGATTGATGGGTGGAGATGAGGGCGGCGACAAAGCCAAGGCTGACAAGAACAAGGCCGAAGAAAGTTCACGCAGACCCTTTGCCGGTTTGTTCGGTAAATCATAGCCCTGCACCGTGAATGTGCCTGATGTACGAATGGCCGGAAGTTCGATGAGAGTTGGAGGTTAGCGATGTCATTGTTACGTCGTATTGACAACAAGGGTGGAGGTTCAGGAGGTTCATCAGGCGGGAGCGGAGGAACCGAACCACTGGGCGGAGGAGAAAACGAAAGCTCGAAGCTGGCAGCGATGCAACAGCGACGACAGGCCTTAGTGGAACAACGCGGGGCTTCTACAGGCAAAAACAATAATTACCTTGACCTCAAAACACGCGTTCAAAACAAACTCCTTTCGGAACTCGACCATCAATCAGTTGATGTTTCACGCAAAACGGAAGTTCGCGCGCACATTGAAGAGTTGTTCAACGCAATTCTGGCTGATGAAAGCATTGTTATCTCACGCGGTGAACGCCTGAACCTGTTTGAAGCGATTGTCGCTGAAATCCTCGGATTCGGGCCGCTGGAGACACTGCTAGCGGATGACACAATTACGGAAATCATGGTCAACGGCCCGAAAAACATTTTCATCGAGCAAAAAGGGAATATTTCACGCGCAAATATTGCGTTCGAAAATGATGAACATGTTTTGCGTATTCTTGACCGCATTGTGGCTCCATTAGGCCGCCGTATTGACGAAAGCTCGCCGCTGGTTGATGCGCGTCTGCCAGATGGTTCTCGTGTGAATGCCGTAATCCGCCCCATCTCATTGGTTGGGCCGACCATCACTATCCGTAAATTTTCTAAGAAACCGCTGACGGTCGATGACTTGATCCGGTTTGGAACGATGACCAAGGAAATCGCTGATTTCCTGCGGGCGTGCATCATTGCGCGGTTGAATATCATTGTGGCAGGCGGTACAGGTTCCGGAAAAACTACGCTACTGAATGTGCTTTCCAGCTTCATTCCAAATAATGAACGCATAGTAACGGTAGAAAACGCAGCAGAGCTTCAGCTCCGGCAGGAACATGTTGTCACGCTGGAAACGCGGCCACCGAACCTTGAAGGCAAGGGCGAAATCACTATTCAAGATCTGGTTGTGAACTGTTTGCGTATGCGACCTGACCGTATTGTGGTGGGAGAGTGTCGTTCGGGTGAGGCTCTCGACATGCTTCAGGCTATGAATACCGGCCATGACGGATCACTAACGACACTTCACTCTAATACCCCGCGCGACACCATCTCACGACTTGAAGTCATGTGCTTAATGGCGGGTGTCGATCTTCCGGTGCGCGCAATCCGCGAACAAATCGCCAGTGCAGTGGATTTGATTTGCCAGCAAAACCGTTTGCGGGATGGGTCTCGTAAAATTGAGAAGATCACCGAGGTGCAAGGCATGGAAGGAGAAATCATCACCATGTCCGACCTCTTTGAATTCGAACAAACCGGTATTGAAGGCGGAAAGATCATTGGACGCATCCGCCCAACAGGTCTGCGTCCGAAATTCATCGAACGCATCGAAGCTGCTGGTATCCATCTACCCCCGTCTGTATTCGGTATTGGACGGTCTTACTAGGTTTAGGACTGTACTGATGCAATTGATGGAGAATAAGGGGAAGTGCGTCGCTTGACGCGCTTTCCATAATATCCATACAATAATGATCAGACGGCAGAGATTTACAGGAGGAACAAAACTGTGCCACCCGAACTTGTGCCGATAGCTGCGGGAATTGCCGGTGTTGTGGCGCTGGTGGTCATCATCGTTGGGATCGTGAGCGTCCGGTCTGAGAAAGATCTTGTTGAAGAACGGCTCGGACGGTTTGAACAGGATTATCAATCCTTCCTTGACATTGAAGAGCCTGAGGATTCCAGCAAAGAAGATCGCAAGGCGCTGGATGCGATTGATAAGGCAATTTCCAAACGACCATTTGCAGCCCGAACGAGGCAACAATTAGCCCGTGCTGATATTAAACTTACGGTTGCTGAATATTACGCTTTGCAGATGATCTCCCCCGTGGTGTTTTTCGCGGTTGGATTTTTCCTTCTGTTTCGCGGTGACTTGATCATGTCTATCGTGACCGGTTTCGTGGGTTTCTTCTTCCCCCGACTTTACCTTTCACGGGCAACAAGCAAGCGTTTGATACGATTTGAGCAGCAGCTACCTGATACGCTGGCTCTATGGGTGAATGCGCTTCGTTCCGGCTTTAGTGTGATGCAAGCGATGGAAGCCATTTCCCGCGATGCACCAGAGCCTACGTCTACTGAGTTCAAGCGTGTGGTGCAGGAAGTGCAATTGGGCATTGACGTCGAAGACGCTCTAGAGCACTTACTAAACCGAGTTGAAAGTGAAGATCTTGATCTTGTTATCACGGCTGTGAATATTCAGCGTGAGGTCGGTGGTAACTTAGCTGAGATTTTGGAAACAATCGGTCACACGATTCGCGAGCGTATCAAGCTCAAAGGTGAGATCCGCGTGCTTACTTCGCAGGGACGGTACACGGGTTACCTCATCAGTTTCTTGCCTATCGCGGTTGCAATCTTTCTCTCGGTGATTCAACCGGGATTTATGAACCCGATGTTTGAGAACCGGCTATGTGGATGGCCAATGCTGGGTATCGGGCTGGCATTGATTGGAATGGGTATGGCGGCTATTCAAAAGATCGTCAACATCGATATTTAATGCTAGTGGGAGTGATGGGATGGAAAATCTAGGGATTGGCGTACTGATTATTGTGGTGCTCCTCGTCGTCGCCGGATTGGTATATATGGCGATGCGTGATGATCGCAGCCGTGATCCGCTGCAAGAGCGCCTAGCTCAATTCGGGGAACGAGAACTCCCTGAATCTCTGGAAGAGATCGAACTTTCGCTATCATTCAAAGATCGTATTCTCCTGCCGTTTTTGCGCAGTGTTGCGGAAATAACAACCCGGTTCACCCCACAAAAACAGATTGATGAGACGCGGAAACAAATCGAATTGGCGGGATTGTCCGGTTCGATGGAACCAACAACTTTCTTCACAATCCGAATTGTAGCGACGATTGGTGTGGGTCTCGCGGCATTTATGCTCTTTTATGTTCTGTCTCCTAATCGAGATCCGAACGCACTTCTGTATAGTCTTGGTGGCGCTGCGTTAGGATTCTTTTTCCCTGTATTGTGGATCCAAGGTAAGATCAGCCGACGGCAGGATAATATTCTCAAAAGCTTACCTGATGCTCTTGACCTGCTTACGATTTGCGTTGAAGCCGGTCTAGGCTTTGACCAAGCGATGGGTAAGGTATATGAAAAATGGGATAATGAGCTGGCAATTGGTTTCGGTCGTGTGCTGCGTGAGATTCAGCTCGGGAAACTCCGTCGTGAGTCATTGCGAGATATGTCTGACCGAATGGGTGTACCGGATGTAACGAGCTTCGTGGCCGCTGTTATTCAAGCGGATCAGTTAGGCGTTAGCATGACGAAAATTCTGCGCGTCCAGTCTGACCAGATGCGTGTGAAAAGACGTCAGCGTGCCCAAGAAAAAGCTCATCAAGCACCTGTTAAGATGATGATCCCAATGGTACTCCTGATCTTCCCGTCGCTGTGGATTGTGCTCCTTGGGCCAGCAATCATTCTGCTGCTGGACAGCGGCACTTTGGGGATGGTATAAGTTAACGTCTGTAATTCCAATTACAACTGGCTGTTAGAGACAAAATCCGATATGCCAGATCATGTTCAACAACACTCTACAATAACTTCATCGAAAGCCCGGTCGATGGCCGGGCTTTCGAAGCCTCGACAAGCGCTCATCAAAATTTTAAATTTCAGCATGGATTTGATCTTCCCGCCCCGATGTGTGGGGTGTGGTCGGATTGATACTTATTGGTGTGATGCATGCGAGATTGAAACTGTATCTCTTGATTTCCCGGGATTACATTCGCCTGCTGCGGGATTAAAAAAAGTCGCTGTCACTGCGAAACATGAAGGTAAACTACGGGAAGCAGTACAAGCACTCAAGTACCAAAATACACCCGCGCTCGCAAAAACATTGGGTGAACGATTGACAGCATGCTTACAAAGACAAGACTGGACAATCGACATTATCATTCCTGTGCCATTACACACTACCCGCCTTAAGGAACGGGGGTACAATCAAAGTGAACTGCTTGCACAGAATGTTGCGCTCAATATGGGAATACCATGCAGACCAGAAGCGCTACAGCGTATTCGTCAAACCCAGTCACAAGTTACGATGACGGCAGCAGAACGCGTAACCAACATGCAAGATGCATTCTCGGCAAATTGCAGTCTCTCCACAGGAAAACAAGTCCTCCTCATCGACGATGTGTATACGACAGGCTCGACTATGAGCGCGTGTGCCACAGCACTGCTAACATGCGGTGTTCAGGCAGTCTACGGGCTTACCGTAACTGCCGCCCGCATTTAATCTCCTCTGACAAAGAACCGGAGAAAAGGAGCAAGCACAATGGAACTGACGATTCAGAGTCACAACTTCAAGGTCAACAATACGCTTGAAACCTACGCGCGAAAGAAGCTGGATAAGCTGGATCGATATTTACCTAATATCGCAGAGCTGCGAGTGGATCTCTCCCGACAAAACACCCGTCGTGGTGATGATTTGGCCATTGCTCAGATTACTGTGAGACATGAGCGTGGTGCAATTCTGCGCGCAGAGGAACGAACGACAGGAGAATTTGAAGAGGCAATCAATGGCGCCGTCGATAAAATGTACCGGCAGATCCAACGGTTCAAAGGGAAAAGAAGCCGCAAGGGGCGGGAGCGTTTCAGCGCAACGATTGAAGAATTGAATCTGGCAGAGGCGATACCAGATGTTGAGGTATTTACCGAAGAAACCGTCACGATCCCTGAAGAAAACCTCGAAGAAGTTGTGCGGCGTAAAGCGGTTGCTTTAAGCGCCATGAATGAGATTGAAGCAATTGAGCAGATGGAACTACTGGGACACACCTTCTTCGTCTTCTACAATGCGGAGACAGGTGGAATCAACGTGATCTACAAACGATCTGAAGGAGGGTATGGGGTACTGATTCCTGAAGTTCAGTAGCTTTCTATCGATCAACGTCAATGAGGGTGGCCTATTGAGCCACCCTCATTATTTTCCACGAACGAGCTGTCGTAAAATGCAATACTTGCGAAGCTCGTACCAAGCCATCAACAGACTCAAGCGCAAGCCGTGAAAACCATCTTGCCTACCGTTCAATGTATGATAACGCCACCAAAACTGCCGTAAGGGCTGAAGGATATAATTCTGTGGTTTGGGACGAATCCCTTGCTGATACATGATACTGGCATCGTAGGCGGTATAACGCTGCTGCTTTTGAATAAACTGTTGAAGATTTTCATAGTTCAAGTGAATAAATGGATTCTGGAGTGTACCTTCTGGACCGTCTAGCATAACAAGCTCATGAACATGACGATCAGGATCATAGTGAGCAGAACCAACCCGGAGCAAACGGGTTTGATAATCCGGATACCAACCTGCACCGCGAGTCAGCTTACCAAAGATGTAATTATGACGCGGTATACGAAAGCCTGCGGTCGATGGTTCAGCAATCACCTGCCGGACTTCATCCGCTAGTTCCCGCGATACACGTTCATCAGCATCCACAAACAAGACCCAATCCGCTCGATCTGAAACGACATCTAGTGCGGCATTACGCTGCCCAGCGTAATTATCAAACTGACGTTGGATGACCTCAACACCAGTCTGCTGTGCAATTGTAACGGTAGAGTCCGTGCTGTAGGAATCAAAGACAATCACATGATCGGCAAAACGCACCGTATCCAAGCAAGATTGAATATGTTTCTCTTCGTTGCGCGTGAGAATGATGACGTATAGTTTCATATTCGTTTTAATGCCATTCGGGCAACAGTTCGATACGCAGTTCGCAGCCCGTTTGTGTAATCATCAGCGGCGGCGGGTAAGCGTTTCAACTTCAGCCACATCCCTACTATTATTAGCAGGTGGGCGAGCAGACGTTTCCAAAACGGATAATGTTTGAAAAAAAGATTAAGGCGACTCGTCCACAGATTTATAACACTTTGAGCACGAACCTGAGATGTGCTCTGGCCGCCGAGATGGGTTACATGGGCGTTGGGCACACAATAGACACCCCATCCGGCTTTATGAATGCGCCACGCCCAGTCGATTTCTTCACAATACATGTAGAACTGCTCATCGAACATGCCTGTTTGTTGGATAACTTCCCGGCGTAACATCATGGTTGCGCCTAACACACAATCCACCGGAAAAGGCCGTGAACTATGATAACTTGAGAGAGGAAAACGCCCGTTAAAGTGGCCTTCGATGAAGCGACCGGGGGTTGGGAAAAATTCTACCCATAACTGACGCAAGCCGGGAAAACCAAAAGCACCATGTTGGAAACTACCATCACCATAGGTAAGATTTGCGCCAACTAAGCCCGCATGGTCGAGACTGAAAAGGGCTTCAAAAAGAGCGCGCGTCGAACCTTTTTGAACGATGGTATCGCAATTGAGTAGATAGACAGCTTTGGGTAGATCTGATGCATCAGCCTGCCCGAAGCCTAGCTGACGTAAAACCACATTATTGGCACGCGCAAAACCCAAGTTTTCAGGGCTTGCAATCCGCGCAACATCAGGGAATTGCAGCTCGACTGCTTGGAGTGTTTGATCGGAGGATGCGTTATCAATTAGGTAAATCTGTGCTTCAAGACCTGATTCTTGAAGATCGTTGGTTAACGTTCGTAAGGTCTGTAAAGCCAATTCGCGAACGTTCCATGTGACGATGATGACGGCAAGATCGAGCATTAGTTACCCAATTGAGCAAAATCCAAGCCCGTACTCTCGCCGAATTCAACAAGCTCATCAAAATCGGAGGGAACAGCTGCAATTATGGCTGACTGGCCTAAAAGTGAGCGCAGTTGAGAAGAAACACGCTG
>JAFLCH010000054.1 GCA_017303775.1 Anaerolineae bacterium
TGGCAACCATTTGCCAGCGGTTCGGCAAGCTGTGGGGTTCGCTGGCGGCTACCGAAGCCGATTTGAAGTTCCACCGTGATCTGGGCTGCCAATTCATGGTGTGGGGTGTGGATGCGCGGATATTGCAAAGCGGACTGACTCAGGCGTGGGCTGATCTGGATCGGGTATTGTGAGGTTCGATGAGGGTCTATGAGCGCTGAGGCGAAACCTACCCTAGCCAGCTATACACACCCGGTACGACTGCGGGAACAGTGGCCGGTCATCGTGATCGGGATTCTATTCACGCTGTTGTGGTGGGGGGTGGCTCTGCATGAACGGGATGGTAACACGTTCAAGGTGTGGGATGACCAGCGGAAGATTTACGCGATGGCGGGTGAGTATTTCTTCGAGCCATACGCAATCCGTGGGTACTTCAATGCACCGTGGACATTGATCCTACTGCTGCCATTCGAACTGACCTCGCTGGAGGTACAGACGCTGGTGCAGACCGGACTGTACTTCGTGCTGCTGGGGTTGGTGATCATCAAATTCGGCGGGAACAAGTGGGGTGTGGTGGTGGCGTTGAGTTCGGCACTGGCGGCTGATACGGTGTTCGAATTGAGCATCGATTGGATTGTGTGCATCGGGCTGCTGGTTCCACCGATGTGGAGTTTGCCGTTCTTGATGGTGAAGCCTCAGACAGCATTTGGTTATCTGTTGAGTTTTGAACGACGCGCGTTCATACGAGCAACCATGGTGGGGCTGGCGGTGCTGCTGGCCTCATTCGTCATCTGGGGGGCATGGCCGCTGGCAATGATGGAGAACCTGTCGAACCAATTGATTCAACTGGTGAACCTGTCGCCTATGGCACTGCTGCCAATACCTCTTTCAATCCTCATCGGGATCGGACTGGGCGGGTACGGGTTCTGGCGACGCGATCCGATTCTTAGTACAGCAGCGGGCGTATTCTTCGTGCCGTACATTGCACCGAACAGTGTTCTGCTGATCTTCGGGTTATTAAGCGCACGGTGGCCGCGAGCGATGCTGGTTGTGAACGTGGCGATATGGGTGGTGGTAGTGAGTATTTTGCAGCGGTTGGGTTGAGCGGCGGGCAGAGCGAGAAAGATCGAATGACAATGACGGTTGACGCGATTTCGTTGGAAGTGTTTAAGAACCTGTTCGCAGCGGTGGCGGAAGAAATGGGGGTGACACTGCAACGTGCCAGCTTCAGCCCAAACATCCGCGAGCGGCTGGATTTTAGCTGCGCGGTGTTCGATGCAGAGGCGCGGATGGTGGCGCAGGCGGCACACATTCCGGTGCATCTGGGGAGTATGCCGGCATCGGTGGCATATGCGCTGAGGGCATTTGACCGGTTCGCACCGGGTGATGTGATTATCCTAAACGATCCCTATCACGGCGGGACGCATCTGCCGGACATCACGATGGTGTCGCCGGTATTCGTGGAGGGTGCAGTGCGATTTTTCGTCGCCAGCCGCGCACATCACGCGGATGTGGGCGGGATGTCACCGGGGTCGCTGCCACTGAGCACCGAGTTGTATCAGGAAGGGATTATTATTCCACCGATCAAGCTGATCGAGGGGGACCGGCGCAACGCGGGTGTGCTGCGATTGATTACCGCGAACAGCCGCGCACCGGAAGAACGGTTGGGTGATCTGGAAGCGCAACTGGCGGCGCAGCGGGTGGGTGAAAAGCGGCTGCTGGCGATGGTTGAAACGCATGGTGAGGCGCGGGTGAGCGCACACGCCGAGGCGCTGCTGGAGTATTCACGGCGCATGACTGAAGCTGTGATCGAGCGAATCCCTGATGGTGAATACCGATTTGAGGACGCGATGGAGGGGGACGGTCAGGGGGAGTTCCACATACCGATTCGGGTAAGCCTGCGGGTGATGGGAGCGCGAATGACGGTGGACTTCAGCGGGAGCGCGGCGCAGGTGGCGGGTAACATCAACGCGGTAGAAGCGATTGTGAAGTCAGCAACATGGTACTGTGTGCGGCTGCTGGCGGAGGACGATGTGCCGGTGAACGCGGGATGCTTCGAGCCGGTGGAGGTCATCACCCCACCCCACAGCCTGCTCAACCCGGACTTCCCGGCAGCGGTAGCGGTGGGTAACACGGAAACGGGGCAACGGGTGGTGGACGCGGTGATGGGGGCGCTGGCACAGGCGCTGCCGGGGCAAATTCCTGCGGCGAGCCAAGGGAGCATGAACAACTTCACTTTCGGCGGCACCTTGAACGGGAGCGCATTTGTCTATTATGAAACGATTGGCGGGGGGCATGGCGCGGGGGCAGGGGGCGATGGTGTGGACGGGCGACACAGCCACATGACCAACACGCGCAATACACCCGTAGAAGCGCTGGAGTATGCGCTGCCGGTGCGTGTGCTGGCGTATGGGCTGCGAGATGAGTCCGGCGGGGCGGGACAGCACCGAGGCGGCGCAGGCATCCGAAGGGTGTATGAATTCTTGACGGGGGCGACGATCACCCTTAACAGCGAACGGCGCGTGTATGCACCGTATGGACTAGCGGGGGGAGAAGCCGGGAAAACCGGACTGAATGCGATTTTGCGGACAGATGGGCGGATTGAGCGCGTGAGCGGAAAATACACGGGATCGGTTGAAGCAGGAGACCGGGTGGTGATTGAAACGCCGGGGGGCGGCGGATGGGGAGAACAGGATTCCAATCCAATTGCTGAAACCGATGCAAACGGGTTATAGTGACGAAAATGCATTTTGAGGAGCAGTTAATATGCCAGAACTGATGCGCAAAGATGTAACACCGGAAGAATTGAAAGAGAACGTGGAGAATCTGGGCGGGATCTGGACAATTCGGGGCGGTGGTAAAGAGCGGCAGTGGAATAATATTCAGTATAAGCAGGGGTTGTCCGGCAAGAACGTCAACTCAAAGGGACTGTCGATGAATGTGGCGATGGTTCCGGTGGGTGGTGTAGCACTGGCGCACATCCATGACGGATTCGAGGTGATGCTGTACATCTTGCAGGGGAAGGTACGGCATGAATTCGGCGATGGGTTGAAGCAGGTTCTGGAAAACGAAGCGGGCGACTTCATTTACATCGAACCGGGTGTGCCGCATGAAGTGTTTAACATCGGGGATGAACCGATCATCGCGATTGTGGCACGATCAGCAGCCGATGAATGGGATAAGATTATTCCTTACAGCCGCGATGGGGCATAAGTTATAAAACCTACTTCAGAGCATAGTGAACAGCGTCCGATCTTCGTGACGCTGTTTTATTTCAGGGAACAGATAGTACGCTAGTCCCAAGAAGGAATTGTGAACTAGAATAGGTGATGTGCCTAAATTCAACATGACAACTATAATAGACGACAAATCATTTCGCCGGGGCTGCCGCACTCAAAGAAAGATTATGCCGTGTCTACAGTAACTTATGCGCTCGAACATTTTTATTATGGTCACCTGCCGGGAAAACCTGATGGGGAGATGGTTTTGTTGGCAGCGTCGCAAGGTATCGTTGCGGAACAGGTAGCAGAAGCCATCCAGCAAGCGATGATACCACCGATGGGAGATGACACGCGGGGATCATGGGGGTTGATGCGCGGCAAGCAAGCACTCCAGTTTGTGCTGGTACAGGCGCAAACAAGAGCCAGCGGCGAAACGGCGATACACTTTGTGGTCATGCCGACGGATGTGCTGCGGGCGGCAGGCGGCAATTTGAAGGCGATGCTCTCGATGATCGAAGATCCGATGCCGGTCTTCGACAAACCGGAAAGCAAAATCAAGCAATTGTTATTCGAACATCCCGAACCAGTCAGCAGCGATCAGCAGATTGATGAGATTCTGGATTTAATGACGTACACCCATAACCAGATTGACATCATCGAGGCGCTGCTTTCGGGGATCGTACAAGGTGTGCCGGTGGTGGTGCAGGGCGCGCCAACCGACCTTGAAATGCGCGTCAAATTCGTACAGGGGCTGCTGGCGCTGCTGCCTCCTTCGGCACGATTCGGGGTGACCTTCGCCACACATGTGATTGATACGACGGAAGTGGAAACGCAAATTCGTTTCTTCGGCGGGGAAAAGCTGTCGCGGCAGACGCTGGTTTACGGGTGGCAAAAAGGTAAGTTGGGCGGCAATGTGGTGGGTGATGAGTACAGCCGATTCGTAGCCAGCCAACTGCGATTGGACGCGGAATTGGTCAGCCAGCAAACACGCGGACTAACAGCCATCGCGGCGTGGCGAATCAAGCGCGGCGAGGGGTTGGCTGAAGCGCTGGGATATGCGGCATGGCGATTCAAGCTGGATAACGCGCTGTTGAATAGGCAACCGGTTGAAACGGCTGATGTTTCAAAGGTGCTGGCGGAAGATCCGACGTTAAGCGACGAAATGAAGATCAGCTATACCCATCACCTGCTGGCGTTTGCGCTGGCGCTGGGAGATATGCAACACGCAGAACCAATTGCGGTGATGCTGCGGGAAAAGCCTACGCTGGAGGCGGCGATCCAAAACCAGTTTGATGAGGCGATCAAAGAAGGCAAAGCTGAGCTGGTTTATGAGGCGATGGCACGGTGGATGGCGAATCCATTGGGGCCGACGGGCAACCATTGGGTAGAATTGACACACCGCGCAATCCTTTCACGGATGCACAAGCTGGTGCAGACCAAGAACCTGAAGGACATAAACGGGTTTTTGGAGCAGGTACACCGCGCTAGTCCGGGGTTGGAAGTGGGTAAGATCGTCCCCCGTTTGATCGAAATGGTACTCCCGCTGTCAGTGATGAACCGTGACCTCAACCTGACGGTGTTCTTGCTGGCCGTGAATTATCTGGAAAGCGATGTGCTGCGGCGGTTGATCAGCGCGGAGAAATTCACAGCGCAGCTTCCGCCTACATTGAGCCGACTCGCGCCGTATCTGACAGGCGAAGACGCAGGGATGGCTCCATCGGGATTGTTGTTGAGCGCGGCGTCCGACTTCGGAGATGAATGGCGCGACCCGATTTTGATCCGGCTAGCAGAGTCGGCTATCCGGGCAAAACGAGCGGATATTGTCGATACGCAGGCGCTGGGGGCGCTGGTCGGACTGGTTGGCAGCACATGGGGTGTGCAGTACAGCCAGACCATCATCTGGATCGCGCAGATGCTTTCGAGGGACGAGACGCTGACGCGGCTGCAACCGCCGGGGCCAACCTATCTGCTGCGACTGCTGTTAGGAAGCGGGGGATACAAAGAAGTTGCCGGTGAGATGATGCATCAGGCGCGGGTACTGTATGCCGGAGAAGCACAGAGCGATTATGTCACGATGATTCAATACCTGTTCGCTGAAACACCGACGCCGATTCAGCATGTACCACACGTTATCAAAGCGCTCACTGAAGGCGGCGTGCGATCCGTGCCGCTGCTGATGGCGTACATCGGGATGTTGGAGGCGCATTCGTGGTCTTCGACACTTGACCGAGTGGCGGAAGAAAGCACGCGCATGTTGTTCGAGAGTTCCGGAGTGGCTAAGGTGATTCCCCCTTCGGCGTTGATTGCCCTGCTGAAGTTCCACATCAACCGGAAAGATGTGGAAAAGACAATCCGTGTGGCACGACTTGTGCCGCAGGTGGCGACACGAGAAGGCACACGCGGCATCAACCTCGTGGGGCGGATGTATAAGTTGATGGACTGGGATGAACGGATTCAGATCGCCGGACTAGAACTGCTACGGCGGTATGTACGGCAGGCATTGGACGCGGACGCACGCAAGGCGATCACAGCGTTCGGGCGTGAATTCGGGGTGAGTGTGCAGCAGGCGTTGGAAGCCACTTACGGAATCCGGCAGATGCTAGGAAGCGTTAACCTGCTGGAATACAGCGAATTCCTGCATGTGACGGGGGATTATCTTTACGACACCGCCCTTTCTTACGCGGACAAGAGCAAAATCCCTACAGTGGGGGCACTGCGTAACAGTCTTGACAGCCTTGGGGGCAACCTGAGCAGTGATGACCGGATCGCGCTGGCGGATGAACTGAACGAGTTGGGTAAGACGATCATTGAACTTGGTAAGCCGTGGGTGGCACGACGGGATATTGAGCCACACATCGAAAACCTGATGATGCACCGGAAAGACCCGGCTTCGGCGCTGGACATGTTCTGGATTATTGCGGGGTATCTACGTGGTAAACGCCAGCCCATCCGGTTACAACGTGTCCTGACACAACACATCTTCGGCGAGCGTTCCGCGCCGCGCGTGCTGGATGACACGCGGGTGGCAAACGCAGTGCTGCAAAGCAGTTTACGCGCCTTCCCGCCTAGCAAAAAGATGACGCTGAATATCGAAGCGATTGTGGGTGAGTTGGAAAGCCTGTGGACGGAAATTTCGCTGGAGAAGCAGCGTGAGGTGGTACGCGAATTGACGGTTGATTTGCAGCGGGTGGGCGAACTGACCTATCTGGTGGCGGCTTCGGGCAATCCGAAGGCAGTCGAAGAAGGCAGCAGCATCGTCCGTAAGCTGGAAGAAGGTACGCAACAACCGAAGAACACGATTGAACTGTACCGGTTTGTGAGCGGGTACTTCCGCGCACGGGCGTAAACCGGGGCTGATTGAAAGAAGATGATACGGTAGTCTATGGGCTGCCGTATTTGATTACGGCGCTTACCATTTTTCCCATGTACGGGTGGCGATGTCCTCACCCTGCTCTCCCTGACGCGGATATTGGCGCAGGTGAGCCGATTCTCCCATGCGGAGGGAGTGGTGATCGCTTTCTTCAAAGGTGACATCACGGGTGATCACCCGACGCTGGGCTGAGGCAAACAAGGTTACATCGGATTCGATCATGCGACCGGGAAAGATGATCATGCCTGAACCGATGCGACAGTTGTGCCCGACTGCTCCACCCAAGACTACCTGCCCCACATTTTCCAGTTCTCCATGCAGATTCGAGGCTTTGATGGAACGGGGGATGACGCCACCGCGTCCATCCGGTTCGCCGATGAGATTGAAGTCGGTGAAGGTGTTGCCCGCACCAACGAAGCTATCACGCCCGATGACGCACATTTGCAGGCAGGTATTCTGGGCGATGATCGTACCGCTCATGAGGCTGGTCATGAAGAGGGAGGCGCGGAAGGGTAAGAAGCTGTTGTTGGCGATGGTGCTGAGCATCACCTGACAGCCCTGCGAGACGGTCACATCATCACCGATTGAGGAGTTGTCGATGACTGCACCGGGACCGATGTAGCAGCGCTCACCGATGGTGGTGGGGCCGCTGATGATGGCCGAGGGGTCGATGACGGTATCCTTGCCGACTTTGACGACTGCCGAGGTGGTGAGCACCTGCTTCTGTTCGAGGATGCCCCGCCAGAGCAATTTAAGAGTCTTGAAGTTGTGGCGCTTGATCTCTTCTTCGAAACGAAAGCCACGCGTAAAAACACCGAAGATGACGCTGGCGTAGTAGATATGTACCCAGCTTTCGATGGATAGGATAGCCCGTTTGGGGAGGTGATGGGTTAGTTCCTCGACCTTATCCTGCGCCATAAAATCCGGCACGCTGTAGAAACCACGCGGTTCGGACTCGCTTTCAATGGGAATGGGCAGAACGTCTTCCGTGTAGCCAGCGGGGAAGTACCAGATGTCGGCGAGGGCGATGGGACGGCCTGTGGCGGGGTCTTGCGATGGCTCAAAGTTGACCGTTAAGGGCAAGGTGTAGGCAGTGAAAGCACGTTCGCGTTCATCGGTGAAGATGGCCGCGCGACAGGCTCGTTTGGCAGCGCGCGCCCGTTCGATGAAGGTATCGATAAATTCTTGGTCGAACCAGAGACTATCCCGATAGACTACGGCTTCATCATCACTACGGATGTAGCGAATGCGCTCTCGATCCCGAAACGTATCGCCTAGTTTAAGGTCGCCTTTGAAACGGCGGGCAAACAATTCATCCTGCTGAAAGCTGAGAATGCTGGTGCCGATGATAAGTTTGCTGGCCGGTTCATTAAAAGGGAGCACATGGCGCGTGTCTTCAAGGACATAACGATACATGGGACGAACCTTTGTGGTGGAACATGACAGTCGATTAAAGGGAGTATATCACGAAAGCGGCACGCAGCAGCGATCAGCCACTATTGAGAAAATCTCGAACGGTTTGATGAAAGCGTTCAGGGTTATCGAGCATGGGGAAGTGACCGGCATCGGGAAACATAGCAATTTTGCTATGCGGGGCATACTGCTGAAGGACTTTGGCTTGATTGGGATTAACGATGAGGTCACGCTTACCATAGATGCCGAGAACGGGCATTTTAACTTCACCCATACGGGGACGAAGATCAGTCTGGCGAAGGGTGGCGATACTTTCGAAGAAAGGACCAACGGTGAGTTTGGAAATATCGGAGGCGAACATATTGCCCAGCGCACGGCCATCTTTGGCAAGCAGGTAGGAATAGCCGCGCAAAGAAATCCGCAGGCCACTCATGAAGGTATTAAAGAGCGTGGGGGATGTTTCGGCGAGATCCATCCATGTACGACGCCCTGCTAGCTTGAGGAGCGGGCTGAGGGAGCTGCCGTGAATGGGCGAGCCGATGACGATGACTTTGACGACTTTTTCAGGACGACGTATGGCCGCGCTGAGGGAGACCGTGCCGCCCATGGAATGACCGACCAGCGGTGCTTTAACGATGCCGAGGCGATCCATAAATTGGTTAACGAGGAGGACGAAATTATCTACTGAAAAATCGGCACCCTGATCCCCGGACTCGCCAAAGCCCCAGAAGTCCAGCGCGTAGGTGCGAAATTCCTTACCTAATTCTTCGATGGTACGACGCCAGAGCGCCCATGAACCTAACCAACCATGCAGAAGAAGGACAGGCCGACCACGACCATAGGTTTCATAATGAACGATACCCTGCTCGGTAACAAGCGTTGCCACTGTGCGACTGTCCTTGCGTGATGGTGCACGACCAGATGATTACTGCTTGTCCATCTCCTCCAGAATCGAGTACAGCAGTTCCAAGAGCACATTCTTGACGCTTTCCTTGTCTTTGGCAACACAGGGAAGGAGCTTGACGCCATCCTCAATGCGCAAGGCAATGCGAAGATCCTCAGCCGCCCAAGCATCGGGGTGATCCTGTTTATTGGCCGCGACTACATAGGGGGTGGGCGCGTAGGCGCGGAAGGTTTCCAAAATACTCTTGGCTTCGCGGAAGGTTTCGGGCTTGGCGCTATCCACCATAACGACGAAACCCAGCATACCTTCGGCCAAAATTTCCCACATGAAGTCGAAACGACGCTGCCCCGGCGTACCAAACAGGTAGAGGACGAGATCGTCGTCAACCGTGATACGGCCAAAGTCCATCGCGACCGTGGTGGAAGGCTTTTCTAATTTCTCAGCCGCAGAGGTAATCTGCTGATCGGTAGAAACCACTTCGATTTCACTGATCGCGCGGATAAACTCGGTTTTGCCGGCGCTGAAAGGGCCTGTGATAACCATCTTTACAGTTTGCATAAGGTGCGCTCACTTTTCCGGTGTAACGTCCGTAATGAAGTACTGGATGTTAGATAGACCGAATCTTATCAATAAGCCGGTTCACGACGGCTGCCTGTACCTGTGGTTTCTGAACGGGTCGCTGACGCCGCTGCATGGTGTTGGCCTGAGGCTGTTCCATGCCGGGCGGTTTGACCAACTCAACCAGACCTGCCTGTTCAAGACCGTAAACAACACGCCGGATTTCAATTTCGGACATATTGTTGGCGCGGGCGATCTGGCGGATCGAGTTTTTGGGATTAACGAACTGCACCACGCGCCATTCTTCAACGCTGAGGTGAATCCCCTTGAACTTCTCTTTGGGATTGCCGGGAAAACGCAGCGCCATGTCCAAGTTAGGGAGATGCTGCGTAAGTTCTTCAATCTCTTTGATGCGACGAGAGCCTTCGATGATGATATTTTCCAGATCAATCGGCACTTGAATACGATCTGCCGGGGGTAGGATGTTATCATCAAAGCGGAACGGTTCGGAATTCCAGCTCATGAGATTATAGACAACATCCTGCATGTGCTGTTGGATGCTGCTGACAATGTCATTCTGGGTGATGTAGTTGGCATTCATGAGCAAGAGGGCGAGCGCTTTGTCACTCTTATCACGGGCGCGTTCACGAATAACCCGAGCCTGATCGTCCGTCAGCTTACCGACTTTATTCAGGACGGAGATAAGCGAACCTTCCTGCCCTTTCATGGTCGCAAAGACCAGCTTACCGGATTTGAACGAGACCTGTGCGCGTTCAGCACCGGCTTCGATCTTCTCGCGTTTTTTGCCGTTGACTTCTTCCATCTGACCGGTGCGATTGGCCTGAAAAATCGTGAGTGTGCCGGTCTTGCCAGCAAGATTAATCAGGTTGAGCAACTGGGTCGTGCTAAAATCGCGGAGTTCGCCTTTGAGCGGCATCTATGCCCCCTCACAACATCTCAACACAAGCCACAAACAATTACGGAAGACAGGAAATCATTCACTTACTTCAATTCTAGGTCAAGGTCATTATAGCTTGCGGCTATAGTCACGTCAACCAGAGCCAAAGCAAGGTGTTTACCCTACGATTTGAGGGTGATCCTTAGGCCGTAACAGCAGCCTCAACTATAATTCCAACAACGTCCGACTGATCCTGAAGGAGTTCCCGAATGCGAATTCGGATGCGACCAATCCTGATCCTGACAATGGTCGTCACGCCATTGGCCTGTATGGCGGCTGTCGCACCAACCGGCAGCACTACGCCGAACGCTATACATGATCTTACAACTGAAATGATTTCAGCGAAACTTGAGAAACCCGCAATAATGGGGCCGGATATATTTCCGGCGAACATCAACCCGCTGACCGGAGTGGAAGCCACGGAGGAAGCGCTGGCACGCCGTCCGATTGTGGTGAAGATTTCGAACGCGCCGGTGCTGGTGCGGCCACAGGCGGGAATCGGGGCGGCGGATCTGGTATTTGAGCATTACGCGGAAGGCGGGTTGACGCGGTTTTCGGCTATTTTTTACGGACAAGCACCGAACCGAGTGGGTTCTATCCGAAGCGCGCGCTTGATTGATTATGAGCTGATGCCGATGTACGAGGGGCTGCTGGCATTTTCGGGCGCAAGCATCGGGGTGGAAGAACGGTTGAACGGGAGTGAGTTCGCCGAGCGGTTGTTCAAGGGTGTTCTTTACGGGCAACCGTATTATTGGCGAGATGAGGAAATCGAAGTTCCACACAACATGTTCATGAATCCGAATGCGCTGTGGGAGCTGGCGGCTGCGGAAGGGCTGCAAGAGAAACCTGATTTCAAGGGGTTAGCCTTTCAAGCTGATGCGCCGTCCGGCAGCAGTTATCCGGCGAACAAGGTTGATATACGGTATCGGGCGACGCGGGTACAGTGGGTGTATGACGCAGAAACCGGACTATACCGGCGCTTCGCAGACGGCGATGGGCATTATGACGGGAATACGATGCAACAGGTGACCGCGACCAATGTGGTGATTTTGTACGCGGATCACCAATACACGGACATCATTGAAAGCCAATTTCAGGACTCGGTGAGCTACAGCATCGAGATCAAATTATGGTTTGAAGGCGATGCGTATGTGTTCCGGGACGGGCAGCGTTACGACGCGCGATGGGTACGCCCGACACGGGAAGATATGATCGGGCTACGAACGCGTGACGGGGAAATCCTGCCGCTGAAACCGGGGAATACATGGTTCCAAGTGGTACGACTGCCTGAACAACAGACGCCGGCAGAGGAATGGATTCAGATCGAATAAAGGGGTGAATATATCATGTGATCCGATGGTTGCACGCAAAGGTGAACCACACTACAGTGTTTATATCGGCGCTGCATTCAGAAAGGATTGAGCACATGAACGATCTCTTAAAGTCATTGGACAATTTGTTGAAACCGGTCAATGAGGCGATGCGAAACCTGCCGGCGGGACAATTGGTACGGTATGTGGCCGTGTATATGCTGATCGCGGGGATCTTCAGCATCTGCGGCGGCATTGGTTTGATCACCGCGGGCGCACTGAGCGGATTTGGGGGCGCGCTGGGGGCGGCTGCGCTGAACGAAGCGGGGGCGAACTCAGCAGAGGCGGCTCAGGCGATGTCATCACTGGCCGCGGTGAGCGGTCTGGCGGTGATCTGGGGTATTTTGAGCATCATCGCGGCACCACTGCTGCTGATCGCGGCGGTGGGATTGTTCCAGCGGAAAAGCTGGGCACGGATGGCAGCGGTGGTGGCCTTTCTGGTGAACGCTGGCTCATCGTTGATCGGTTTATTGAGCGGCAACGGTGGTATTTTGGGGATTGTGTGGATTTTGATAGGGCTGTATCTGGCGTATTACTTCTACACCGACGCGGGCATCAAGCAAGAATTGAGTGCATAAGACTAGACAGCATGGTTGGATCAGGGCGTTGTACACCTCCGGTGTTTCTCAACGCCCTGATCGTTTTTAGCTAGCGGTTATTCCGGGGCGATGTTGGTGACCAAGCGGAAGCCGATGTGATGGTCCTGATAAGTGGGCGGGTCTTCGAAATAGCGGAAGGCGGCACGGGCCACGAAGGAATTACTCCCCCACCAACCACCCTTCTCGACTTTGAAACGTCCGTTAGCGGGGCCGGCGGGATCATCTTTGGGGCTGCGGGCATAATAGACGTTGCTCAGCCAATCCTGAACCCATTCCATGACATTACCAGACATATCGTGCGCGCCAACCCAGCTCACTCCATCAGGGTATGAACCGACGGGTACGGTGCTGACGGCATCTATGACGTTCGCCAACGCAGAGTCCCATGTGTTTCCCCACGGATAAATGTTGGATTCTGGCCCGCGAGCCGCGTACTCCCACTGGGCTTCGGTGGGCAGGCTGCCACCCCGCCACGCCGCATAAGCCTCGGCTTCGTACCATGTGACGCAGGCGCGAGGATGATCGGCGACCGGTTCATCGGTGCACTGCACGGGCAAAGCGGCAACATCCTGACCAGCGAGCCACTTCTGCCCGTCCTCCGACCAATAATCCAGCGTGGTATAGCCACCATCATCGACAAAGGCCTGATAGGCCTCGTTGGTCACTTCGTACTGATCGATCCAGTAGCCTTGTGTGAGGCAGACTTCGTGCTGAGGTTTTTCGTAGAGGATTTCGCGATTGACCCAGTTGGGAATATCCGGAGTCAGGGCTTCTTGAATCTGGGCATCACTTGAACCCATGAGGAAACAACCCGGTTCTACCCAAACCTGAGCGATGCCCTTTTCATCGGTGCGGGTATCGCCAGCCTGCGGCGGCGAGTCCTGCGCGACGGTGAGCAGCACAGGCGATAAGACAAGCAGCACGGCGAGTGCCTGTAAGAGATTTTTCATGATGTTTTCCTTAAATGAAAGTAATTCCGCTGAAATACTCGATGGGGATAAAAAGTGTTCAAAAAAGATTTAAGAGGAGGCGGCAAACGAGACAGTCCATTATAATGTGTGGTTATTATCCAGAGAGATTGATTTGCACAACCATGAACTTCCGATCTGTTGTTGAACAGGGTATCACCGCCATACAGGCAGGCAACCGAGATGAGGGGGCGCGTCTGTTGAAAATCGCGCTGAAGGACAGCGCGCTCACAGGGGCGCTGCGAGCGGTGGCGTGCCTGTGGTTAGCCGAGGTCACGGAGCATCCGACGGAGAAGCGACAGTACTATAATGACGCGCTCAACGCTGACCCGAATAACACGGATGTGATCCAGCGAGTTGAAGTGTATCTGGCGTCTCAGTTCACACCGCCCGCACCGGCCAACAATTTACCTCTGCCACCAGTGGGTAACAACAACCGTCCCGGCCAAGCGCCCGTCCCCCCCGCGAGCTTACCGGGGATGAATACGCCAGCGACAAGTCCATCGTTCGCACCGGCACAGGCGACGCTGCCCAAAACGGGGCCGCTGATCCCCGTGGTACAACCGACGCCGAGCGTAGGGCTGTATCAGGTGGCGGCGGTGATCGGTGGGCCGAACGGGCCGGGCAGCGCGTTCTTTGTGGCGAATGAGGGGCTGCTGGTCACTACGCGCTATGTGGTGGGGGGATTGGATCAGGTAACGGTGGAGCTGCACAACGGGCGGCAGTATCCGGGTTATGTGGTACGGGCGTACCCGGAATATGATCTGGCGCTGATTTATGTGCAGCAGCAGGTTTCGGAACTGATTCCGGTCAGCCCGATGCCGGGGATCGCGGACGACACTTACCTGACGGTGATCGGGTTCAGCGGCGATATTGCGCGGGGACGGAAGCGCGCGACCAAGCGGGTGCTGGCGGCGCACTGGTTCCCGACGGATATCGCACAACTGCCGGACGCGGGCGGGGGGCCGGTACTGGATGAGCGCAATTATCTGGTGGGGATGATCACCCGTAACACGGCGAGCACATCGGCTTATGTGTACGGGCTGCACATCAACGTGATCCGCAACTTCGTCGAGGCGTTCCGGCAGGAATCGATGAACGGGGCGAAGGTGTACTGCCGACACTGCGGTTATTACAGCACCGCGCTGACGAGCGGCGGTTATTACTGTGAACGATGCGGCGGGGTGCATCCGCAGGCGGAGAACATCATCCGGCTGCCACAGTCTCAGATGCAGAGTTATTACTATGAGTACAGCCGGATTAGCTGCCCACACTGTAACGCGACGGTGGGATTCCACCGCAATATGTGTTTGCGATGCGGACGCAGCCCGGTGGGTTGAGGGACAAAAGGAGAAGCGAAGGTGTTGAATTTTCGGGGGCGGAACCGTCCCGGCAGCGGGACATCGCTGGAAGGATACGCGGGAACGGTGGAGCAGATTCTGGCGGGGATCGGGATTGATCCGGTGCGGGCACGGATGCGGACGGATACGGGATTCGGCTGGAGCTTCCAGCGCGGGTCGGCGGTGATCGAGGTGTTCGTGTCGCAGCAGGAGGGCGTGGGTTATTTGCAGGTGCTTTCGCCGATTATGCATTTGCCGATTAACGCCTTACTGCCGCTGTACCGACGGCTGTTGGAACTGAACTTACAACTGACGAACGCGGCCTTCGGGGTGTATCTGGACGTGGTGTATGTGTTCAGCGAGCGCCCGCTGGAAGGATTGGACGGGGGGGAAGCGAACACCATCATCAACATGGTGGCGGCTTACGCGGATGATTTGGACGATAAGCTGGTAGCGGAGTTCGGAGGCCGGTTATACGCGAAGGTATAGCGCGGCGGTTGGCAGAGCAGGTGTGTGAGGGTATCCGAAAAGCCGGATACCCTCATTTTTTTTAACGCGACGGACGTAAACGCGCCCAGAGGGCTTTGACATCCAACCAGACAGCGGCGGCATGGATGCCGAGGGCGATGATGAGCACGACGGGGATGGCAAGGGAGACGATCTGGTCGGGATAGTCGAAGTAGAGGATGGAGACGGGGTTGAAGCGCACCTCATCCGAGAGGGGGATGGGGACGATCAACCTACCGGTGAAGAAGAATTCCCACATGATGTAGATGGGGATGTAGGTCAGGATGGTGGTGAGGAGAAGGCTGATCCAACCACGCAGGTCAAAGAGGGATGAGATGATGAGGCCGAGGGCTGTGCCTAAACCGACATAGGCCATGACTTCCCAGTTGGGCGGGTAGTTGAGGAAGAACCATGTGAACCCACCCCAGCTAAAGGTCGCCCAGAGGAACCCGACAAGACCACCGACGGCTAAGCGCGCCCACCACGGCCAGAACCCGCGCAAGCGCGAGGGGGCTTCGCTGGTGAGGAGGGTGAGGATGGCGATGAGCATGCCGAAGGTGAGGCCGATGGAGATGGTGCGCCCCCAGCGTTCGGCGTTGAAGATGGCTTCGCTGCGGAAGGTGGTGAAGACGTAGATGGCCATGCCGAGGCCGGCACCGATGAGGGCGAAGACGAAGCGCCAGACGTTGTTGAGGGGGTCATCGGTGAGGCGACGCCATGTGTTGGCGAGCCACGCGTACAAGCGCCCCTGCGGGCTGACGACGGAGGGCAGCGAGGGGGCTTCGTCGCGGACGAAGGCTAAGGCACGGAGCGCGCCATCGGTACCGACGCGCTGGGCATCGGCGATCATTTTGACGGCGTGGAGAGAACGGATGCGCCCGACGGTACGGGCGGCGAGTTCGGCGATGTCCTCATTACGCTCCTCAAGGGCGATTTCCGCGAGGAGGCCGTCAATGTCATCGGAGTAGACGGTTTCGCGCCAGTCGGTAGGCACGTGGAGTTGAATGTCGTCACGGGTGCGGATGGTGAGCAGGCGTCCGGTGAGGCCGGGGGATTTGACGGCGGGATAATTGCCGCTGGGATAGTCGCGCTTGGCGCGCGTGCCGAGGACTTGAATGGCGGCACGTTTGGCGTCGTCGTTGGTTTCGAGGGTGAGGGCTTGAGCGACGAGGGTGGGAATGCGGGGCGGGTCACTATCGGGGATGGTTTCCAGCCAGTAGAGGGCGCGGGTACGGGCGGGCGGATTTTCGCTGCGGACGGCATGGAGGGCGACCCAGCGACGGTTGTCGTTGTCGAGTTTGCCCCACCAGTAGTCGATTTCGTGGTCGTATTCGATGGCACCGCGCAAGAGCATTTGAAGACCGGCTTCGTCGATTTCGATACCGAGTTCTTCGGCGCGCATGTAGGTGTCGTTCATGACCATGAAGTGGGTGACGCCGAGGAGGAAGCGACCCTGACCGTGCGCCCACGCCCGACGCGCCCGATTGTAGATGTCCTGCGCTTCGCGGCGGGCCATAGCTGATTGATCGGCGACGGTTTGGACGCCGCTGAGGTCGATGGTGAGGAGGCCGACGCTGTCGTCGTCAATATCGAAGGAAGGAGAGGCGACGACCAAGCCCTGCACCTGACCGAGGGCTGATTCCAGCTCGACGATCAATTCGGTGAGGGTGTTGGGGCGATCCTCGGGGTTGAGGGATGTGCCACGACGGAGGACGGGCGTAAGGGCTTCGGCCATATCGGTGCCGAGTTTGTCGGCTTCGGGGAGGTCTTCCTGCCACTGAAGCTGCTTGAGGGCGAGGGAGGTGGTGGCATCGAAGGGCAGTTCGCCGGTGAGCATCTGGAAGACGAGGATGGCAAAGCTGTAGATGTCGGCGCGATGGTCGAGTTCGCCAGCGGTTAGCTGTTCGGGCGCCATGTAGAGCAGCGTGCCGTAACCGGGGTTGGCTGCCCTACCCTCCGGCCCCAAGACCGTGGCAAGACCAAAATCCGCCAGATAGGGGGAATGGTTGCTATCCATGAGGATGTTGGAGGGTTTGAGGTCGAGATGGATGACGTTGTTGGCATGGGCATAGTCGAGGGCGGAGGCGATGGCTTTGCCGTGACGGAGCACCTGATCGGGCGGCATGGGGCCGGTGGTGAGCAGATTTTCCAGCGAGCCGCCGGTGACGTAGCGCATGACGATGTAGAGCTGACTTTCGTAGTCGCCAAAGTCGTAGATGGGCAAGATGTGGGGGTGTTCAAGCTGAGCGATGGTTTGCGCCTCCCGCTCGAACAACTTGAGGGGTTCGTTGTCGGCGGACAGATCGCGGGCGACTGTTTTGATCGCAACGGTGCGGTTGAGGCGTTTATCACGCGCGGACCACACATCAGCCATACCTCCACGACCGATATGTTCGATGACACGGTAGTGGGTAAACTCGATGCCAATATCCATGAAATGCTGTTCCTCTGGATGCTGAAACGCTCCTGATTAGATTATAGGGGTTGGGGGCGGATGGGACAAGCAAGGGAACGAAGCGGCGGTTTTGCAGCAGCGGCGGCGGCGTAGTGGTCAAAAAGGGCAGGAAGGCAGCGAGACTGCCGCCGAGGGGGGCGTTTGTCGTCGTCGTCGTCGTCGTCGCCGACAAAGAAGGCGGCGGGAGTGAGCAAAGGCGGCGCAGACAAGCCCGGAATATCACCCCTTCAAGGGCGCTGCTGCCGATTGGTGAGGGGGAAGTGGCCGGGTTGGCGGCATTGGCGGCATTGACATTGGCATTATAGTGACAAGAAGTTACCAGTTATCAGTAGGCCGTTATAAGAGAGATAGGCCTACTGAGGTGGATTCCAGACCCTTGACGGAGGGGTTGGCGGCGGCGGCGGCGGCGGCGTGGCGGTGAAATGCGGCGGGAATGAGGGAGATTGGCGTGGACATGGCCGCCACAGCCGCCACACGGGGCATGATGGGGACAGTGTGCCGATGTGGTCGGGAGTGGTGTGATGCCGGACGCCATGTATGGCGCCCCTACCAGACCAGACCCTTTTGGCGGCGGCGCGGATGGTGTGCCGGTGGGCGGATATGCGGTTGTTAAGATGCGCGCGTCACGTTGATGGAACGGACGCTGAATACAGTGTAGCACAAATGAGCGAGGTTAGGGTTACCAAATGGTCACTATTTGGCGACGAATTTTCTAACGATTTGAGGGAAGCGGATTGTTAAGACGGTTGGGGGATGGTTAGAAAATGGTTTGGGGGCAAAAAGGGGCTGCGATTTAAGGGTTGAGCAACCAGCGGGCGAATTGGTTATAGACCGAACCGGCCTGCCAACGGCGCAAGAGGGCGGCGCGTTCATCCGAGGTGAAGGCGGTGAGGGGTTTGTCGTAACCGGCGGGGATGAAGATGCGCCAGAGTTCCGACCACGCATCGGGACAGGGGGTGGTATCGGGATGGAGGG
>JAFLCH010000055.1 GCA_017303775.1 Anaerolineae bacterium
CGTTAGGTCACTCGCAGACTTCGTTCACGTGCCCGGCAGCCGCACAAGGCGCTGCACGCCAAAGCGTTAGGGGAGGCAAAAGACAGATGGCGTGAACAAGGCCGCCACAGGCGCCACACAGGGCATGACCGGAGCGCCTGCCGAGGTGATCGCCGGTGAACCGGTATGCGGTTGTTAAGCTGCGCGCGTCGGGCTGATGGAACAGACGCTGATCACAGTGTAGCAGAGTTGGAGGGCGTTAGGGTGACCATTTGGAAGAACATTTGGTAACTATTTCCCGCCAGCCGCACCAACCTTTCCCCCCTCAACTCTTATTAAATGGGTTGGCTGATGGTTAGAAAACGGTTTGTGGACAAACCAGAAGTAAACGTTGGGCATAAGATCGTATGTCATGGGGTGTCGATGAGGCAGGAGATTAGCAAATTCTCAAATTGCTTGACACAGAATGGTTAAAATGTTAGTGTTTATGCAAGCGTTTGCAAATATTGGTTTGAGAGAAATTGTGATTTCGGTCACAAATTTACGGTTTAATATTGTCGCTCATTGAGTAGGGAAATACGGTCATCCGTTTTTTTTAAGTTATTTTGCAAACGCTTGCAAAATATTATGAACGAAATTGACAACGATTCTTTTCAAAAATCGCACAAGAACGTGACCATCATTGATGTGGCACGGGCATCCGGTGTTTCATATTCTACTGTTTCACGCGTGCTGAACGGGTATGAGTTCGTCAAGGAAGATACCCGACAGCGCGTCCTCGAAGCGGCGGAAAAGTTGGGGTATGTTGCCAATCTTCAGGCACGCAGCCTCGCCGGCGGGCACTCGAATATCATCGGGGTTCTGGTACCGGGGCTGGACAACAGCTACATCGGCGAAATCATTCGCGGTGTGGATGAAGAGCTGGCGCGCGCCAATTATGACCTGATGCTGTACACAACCCACCGGCAGCGCGGACACGAACAACGCTATGTCAACACCATCGCCAACGGGCTGACCGACGGACTGCTGCTGGTCGTGCCGGAAGTTCCAACTGATTATCTTAAAGCCCTGAGCGAAAAGAGCTTCCCGCATGTGCTCATCGACCAATCGAACGTGAGGGATTCCAGTTCGATGGTGGATTCGACCAACTGGCAAGGGGCATATGACGCGACCCGTTACTTGATCGAGCTAGGCCACCGGCGCATCGGGTTCATCACGGGGATGATGGAATTGAGCAGCGCGGGCGAACGACTGGACGGGTACCGAGCGGCGCTCACTGACCACAGCATCCCCTTCTTGCCGGAGCTGGTTGCTCCCGGCGATTTCTGGCAGCGAAGCGGGCATAAATCAGGGCTGCAACTGCTTGATTTGCCTGCCCCACCGACGGCCATCTTTGCTTCCAACGACTTGATGGCATTCGGGTTGATGGAAGCGATCCGCGAACGGAACTTGAGCGTCCCGGAAGATATTTCAATCGTTGGGTTTGACGACATTCCACAATCCTCTATCGTGTATCCGCCGCTGACAACTGTGCGCCAACCACTCGACCAGATGGGACGGGTGGCGGCACGGCTGCTGCTGGAACAAATTGAAAATCCCGACCGTCCACCACGGCGGGTAACGCTGGCAACCCAGCTTATTATCCGCGAATCCTGTGCAGCGTTGAAGGAAAGGGGGTGATGGTAGAGACAGCAAAACTAGAAGCAGAAACACATGATTAACGACACTCTCGAAAAGATTTAAGGAGTTCAACCAATGAAAAACAGTCGTCGCTTACTATTTCTCTTTATGACGGTTTTTGCCCTCACTATCTCGTGGGGAGCCGTCTCCGCACAAGATCCGGTCACCATCCAGTGGTGGCACATCAGCACGCAGGATAATGAAGTCGCATACTGGCAGAGCATCGCGGATGCTTTCATGGCTGATAACCCGCACGTCACAATCGAAATCACGATCCTCGCGAACGCTGATTACAAGCCCCGTTTGAACACCGTGATGCAAAGTAATGACCCGCCGGATCTGTTCCAGAGCTGGGGTGGTGGTGTGCTGCGCGCGTTCGCGGATGCCGGACTGGTGCGGAATATCGCCCCGGAACTCGAAGGTGAATGGAAGGACTCGTTCGCCGCTCAGGCAGCGCTGGATCTGTACGGGCAGAACGGTGAATTCTACGGTGCGCCGTATTCGTGGGGCGCAGTCGGGCTGTTCTATAACAAGGCTCTATTCGCGCAGGCCGGACTCGACCCGGAAAACCCACCGGCCACATGGACAGAATTCCTCGCCGCAGTGCAGACACTGAAGGACGCCGGAATCACCCCGATTTCGCTGGGTGGATTGGAAAAATGGCCGGGACACTTCTGGTGGGGCTATCTGGCGACCCGAATTGGTGGCGAAGAAGCATTCTTGAAGGCTTACAGCCGTGAAGGTTCGTTCGCGGATGAACCGTTTGTTCAGGCCGGTGAGTACCTTGAACAATTGATCGCGCTCCAGCCCTTCCCCGAAGGCTTCCTCGGCCTCGGATATGGCGATCAGGCGACAATCATGGGCAACGGCGCTGCTGCGATAGAACTGATGGGGCAGTGGGCACCCGCGGTTCAGGCCGGCAGCAGCGAGAGCGGTGAAGGTATTGGCGATGATCTGGCATGGTTCCCGTTCCCGGTCGTTGAAGGCGGCGCGGGCAACCCGAATGATGTATTCGGTGGTGGAGACGGGTTCGCAGTGGGCGCGAATGCCCCGGATGAAACCGTCGCTTTCCTGCGCTTCCTGACGAGCGCCGAGAACCAGCGCGAAGGCGTATTCTTCATCACCCCGGTTGTGAACGGTGTGGAAGATGTTTATGCCGACAACCCGATCACCGTGGCGATCGTGGAAGCCCGCAACAGCGCGCCTTACTTCCAACTGTACTACGATCAGTTCATGCCTCCGGCGATGGGCGCGGCGATCAATGATGCCGTTGAAACCCTGTTTGCCGGTGTGGCAACCGCGGAAGAAGCCGCACTAGCCATAGAAGACACAGCGGCGTTCGAACTCGAATAAGTCCTCACGCCGCCCTTGGAGTTGTAGAGATGCTTGCTGCTCGAACATCACAGCATCTCTACAACTACAAATATACCTGAATAATTTCATAAAGAGATGTCTCTATGTCTATTCCACGATTTCGAGTATTAGCAACCCCCTACGAGCAGACGATGCGAGATAAGCAGCGTCGCCAGTGGAATAAATGGCTTTTGATTGCGGCCTTTGTACTGCCGGGTTTGATACTCTTTACGCTGTTTGTTCTGATCCCGCTGCCGCAATCGGTGTACTTCAGTTTGTACGACTGGAACGGACTCGGCCCGCCGACGGACTTCAGAGGCTTCGGCAATTACGAACGCCTGCTGAATCATGGGGTATTCCAATCTTCGGTGCTGCACAGCTTTGTGATCATGTCACTGTCGGTGGGGGTGCAGCTCCCGCTGGCGCTGGGGTTAGCCCTGCTGGTGGGACGTGGCAAACTTTTAGGGCGCAGGCTGTTCCGCATCATCCTTTTCCTACCTTATGTATTTTCGGAAATCATTACGGCCATCATCTGGCGTTATGTTTTGCATCCGGGTGACGGGCTGTTGAACACGCTGCTCGAAACATTTGGTTTCGCACCGGTGGCGCTGTTGGGCAACCGGGATACGGTGTTGTTCGGTATCTTTCTGGTGATCACATGGAAGTACTTCGGTTTCCATATGATCCTGTATATGGCGGGGCTGCAATCCATTCCATCGGAAGTGGAAGACGCTGCCCGTGTGGACGGCGCGACCGAGTGGAAACTGCTGCGCTACGTGACGCTGCCGATGTTGGGCAGCACGATCCGGCTGAGCGTGTTTCTGTCGGTGCTGGGTTCGTTCCAACAGTTCGTGATCACATGGGCCTTGACGGAAGGCGGGCCGGTGAACGCCAGCGAACTGATCGCCACCTATCTTTACAAATATGGAATCCAGCGTTTCGCACTGGGGTATGGCAGCGCTGTGGCTGTTGTGCTGTTTACGATAACGCTGATCTTCTCGCTGGGGTATCAGCGCATCATCCTGCGTCAAGATTACAACAGCAATCAAGGGTGAGAGGTAAACGATCATGGGTCAACGCATGCCGGTGATCAACACCGGATTAAAGTACATCTTGCTCATCGTCATCTGCATGATCGTCATCGGGCCGGTGGTGACGGCGATGCTCGGCAGCATCCGCACGACAGGTGAATTCCAAACCACACCATTCGGGTTGCCGCAAAACGGCATCCGGTGGGAAAATTATCAGGGAATACTGCAATCCTCCACCTTCTGGACTTCACTGCGGAACAGTATTATCATCACCAGTGGAGTTACGATCATCAATGTGCTGCTTTCCAGCATGCTGGCGTTCGTGCTGACGCGGGTGACATTCATCGGGAGGGGGCTGCTATTCAACATTTTGTCGTTGGGGCTGCTGTTCCCGCTGGTGATCGCCATCCTGCCAATCTTCATTCAAGTACGCCAGTTGGGGCTGATCAATAACCTGCTGGGGGTGATCCTGCCGATGGTCGCGTTCGGGCTGCCGGGGAGTGTGGTGATCCTACGCGGGTTTTTCATCAACATTCCGGGGGAACTGGAAGACGCCGCTTACATTGACGGTTGCAGCACACTGGAATTCTTCGTGTACATCCTGCTGCCGCTGGCGAGACCGGCGCTGACCGCCGTGGCCGTTTTGCAGGTGATCGCCAGTTGGAACGAATACTTCCTGCCGCTGTTGGTACTCAACGACCAATCGTTATGGCCGCTGCCGCTGGGCATCAGCCAGTTTCAGGGACAGTACGGGACAGATTGGGCGCTGGTTATGGCCTATGTGACACTGCTGATTCTGCCGGCGGTGGTGTTCTATCTGTTCGCTGAGAAATATATTGTAACGGGTTTAACCGGCGGAGAACTAAAAGGATAATTCATTAATATGTCTACAAAGACGCCACAACACATGGATGCTACGTTACCGGTTGAGGAACGTGTCGGTCAGCTCATCGGCCAGATGACGCTGGCTGAAAAGGTCGCTCAACTGGGAAGCTGCTGGGTTTATGAACTGCTGGACGGAACGCAATTTTCGCAAGCGAAAGCTGCTCAGCGACTGACGCAGGGGTTAGGTCAGGTGACACGGTTGGGCGGGGCGAGCAATGTTCACCCGCACGAAAGCGCGGCGCTGGCTAACACCATACAGAAGTATCTGCTGGAGCATACGCGCCTCGCGATTCCGGCAGTCATCCATGAAGAGTGCTGCAGCGGTTATATGGCGCGGGACGCGACAATATTTCCGCAGGCGATCGGGGTGGGCAGCACATGGGAGCCGGAGCTGGCTGAGGCGATGACTGCTGTCATCCGTCAGCAGATGCGGGCAGTGGGAGCGCACCATGCCCTCGCGCCGGTGCTGGATGTGACGCGCGACCCGCGCTGGGGACGCACCGAAGAAACCTTCGGCGAAGACCCGTACCTTGTCGCGCGGATGGGTGTGGCCTATACGCGCGGTTTGCAGGGTGAAGACCTCAAGAACGGCGTCATTGCGACAGGCAAGCATTTCGTGGGGTATGGGATGTCGGAAGGCGGGATGAACTGGGCACCGCCGCACCTCATGCGCCGTGAACTGCTGGACACGTATCTGTTCCCGTTCGAGGCGGCTGTGCGCGAAGCAGGCATGGCTTCGATGATGAACGGGTATCATGAGTTGGACGGCATCCCCTGTGGGGCGAACCGTGAACTGCTGACGGAGATTCTGCGCGAGGCTTGGGGCTTCGACGGCACGGTTGTTTCTGACTACTTCGCGGTCAGCCAACTGCACAGCTACCATCACATCGCCCCCGGCTTAAAGGAAGCAGCAGCTCAAGCGCTGGAAGCCGGCATGGATGTGGAACTGCCGACGACGGACTCGTTTGGTGAACCGCTGCGGCAGGCGGTGGAAGCCGGTCAAATCCGCATGGAACTGCTCGATCAGGCGCTCACACGAATCCTGACGCAGAAATTCCAGCTCGGCTTGTTCGAGAACCCGTATGTGGACGCGGGGACGGTGGTCTTTGATACGGCGGAACAGCGGCAGTTGGCGCGCAAAATCGCCCAACAGTCGATTGTGCTGCTGCGGAACGAAAACAACCTGCTACCGCTCGACAAAAACCTGTCGTCGATTGCGGTGATCGGCCCCAACGCGCATACCGTGCGCAACCTGCTGGGAGACTATGCCTACCCTGCCCACATGGAATCGCTGTTGGAGATGAAGAGCAGAGGGACGGTCTTCAATACACCGGTACCGGATGATGTCGCAACGGTCAATGATTTCATCGTGGCGAACACGGTGCTGGAAGCGCTGAAAAAGCGGGTGGCAGAGGGTACACAAATTCATTATGCGGCTGGCTGCGGCGTCAACACGACGGACACCAGCGGCTTTTCCGAGGCAGTCGAAGCCGCCCGCCGTTCCAAGGTGGCGCTGGTGATGGTCGGTGACAAGGCGGGACTGACGGACGACTGTACCAGCGGTGAGGCGCGGGATCGTGCCATCCTCGATCTGCCGGGTGTGCAGGCGGATCTGGTCAAGGCCATATATGATACCGGCACGCCGGTCATCCTCGTGCTCATCAATGGGCGGCCTGTGACGCTCGGTTGGATGAGCGAGCAGATTCCGGCCATCCTCGAAGCATGGTTTCCGGGTGAAGAAGGCGCGGACGCAATCGTCGATGTGCTGTTCGGGGAAGTCAACCCCGGCGGCAAGCTGCCGATCAGCTACCCGCATACCGTCGGGCAGATACCGGTCTTCTACAGCCACCGTCCATCGGGTGGACGTTCGCACTGGAAGGGTGAATATGTCGAGACGAGCAACCATCCGTTGTATCCGTTCGGCTTTGGCTTGAGCTACACCACCTTCGCCTACAGCAACCTGCGCTTGAGCAGCGACAGCGTCGCGGCGGGCGATACGCTGCGCGTTCAGGTGGATGTGACCAACACGGGAACGCGCGCCGGAGATGAGGTGGTGCAGCTTTACACGCACCAGACGGTTTCGTTCATCACGCGCCCGCTCAAGGAACTGAAGGGCTTCAAACGGGTGACGCTGGAAGCGGGGCAAACCCGCACGCTCACCTTCCACCTGCCGGTCAACCTGCTGGCCTTCCACGACCAGCATCACCAGCGCGTGGTTGCCCCCGGCACGGTTCATCTGATGGTCGGCAGTTCCTCACAGGATTTGCCGCTCACGACCACGTTCCAGATCACCGGCCAATCGGTGCCGGTTGAACCGGCTTTTGAAACACGGGTCGAGGTTGCATCCTAACCACGCTCCGTCCCTATTAGGCACAAATGAGGGCTGCTAACCACAGCCCTCATCGCCTCCTCACTGGAAACACCTCTGCAACAGTGCTATCCTAAAAATCCGATGTGACCACCCAATCAGCGGATTGAATGTGATGCCGAGCAAACTCAATATCCTATTCATCGTCCTCGATACCATGCGCCGTGACCGCCTCTCCACCTACGGTCACAACCGCGAAACATCCCCGCAGCTTGACGAATTTGCCCGCGACGCCGTCCGCTTTGACCGCGCTGTTGCCCCTGCCCAATGGACGATTCCCTCACACGCGTCCATGTTCACCGGCCTCTACCCCAGCACACACGGGCTGACTCAGGCTGATGGGGCGCTCGCTCCATCTTATCCGGTGGTCGCCGAACACCTGCACCGGGCCGGTTATCACACGGTGGCGTTCTGTAATAACCCGCTGGTGGGGGTTTTGAACAACGGGCTGCAACGGGGATTCGATCGCTTTTATAACTACGCCAGCGCCGCGCCCTTCCGTCCGGTGGAGGCACGACGCGGTAAACTGCAACAGGAAGCGCTGCGCTTGTTCCGGCGGCATCTGGCGCGTCCTATCGGCAACCAGTTCGCCCACTCGGACTTCCTGTTCCGCATGTCCTTGAATCCGGTGTTCGTGCCGCTGTGGACGCGCCTCATCAATTACAAAGGCAACACCGCCCACTCGATTGATGATCTGGTGGATTATTGGGCGCGGCATCAAGCAGGCGGCGCGGAGCAGCCGCTGTTCGCCTTCCTCAACCTGATGGGGTCGCACCTGCCCTATAACCCGCCGCGCGATGTGCTGGATCGTGTCGCGCCGGAACTGCGGCAGGAAAAACAGGCTTACCCCTTCATGCGCCGCTTCAACAGTGAGGCCGCGCGCTGGGCCAGCCCTACCATCCCCCCGCTGGAGGATTGGGAGCGCGCCACGCTCAACGGCTTCTATGACGCCGAAGTGGCGCATCAAGACGCGCAGCTCGGCAAGCTGTTCGGCTGGCTCAAGCAGTCCGGCACGCTGGACAACACAGTGGTCGTGATCGTGGCTGATCATGGCGAGGGACACGGTGACCACGACTTCTTCGGGCACGGGTTCGTGGTGTATCAGGAACTCGTTCACGTCCCGTTGATCATCCGCCACCCGCATCATCGGGTCAACAGCCAACCGATCACCGAACCGATTTCCACGCGCCGCCTGTACCATACGCTGCTGGAGGCCGCCGGTCTACAACCGGATGAGGCCGCGCCCGTCAGCGAAGGTTCGCTGCTACCACTGCTCTCTGGCGCACCGGATGGTGAACAGGGAATCGTCATGTCGGAAGCTTTCCCGCCCCTGACCTTCCTCAACGTCATCCAGCACCGCGACTCGGCGCTCATCCCCAAGCTGAGCTTACACGGAGTCCGGCGCGGGTTGTACCACGGGCAGCATAAACTGGCGGTGGTGGATCAGCGGGTGGAGGGGTTGTTCGACCTCAACAACGACCCGATGGAGACACACAACCTCGCCGCTGCGCAGCCGTCAACTGTCAGCACCCTACAACGCCAGCTTGCCACCCTCGTCAGCCGCGCCGAATCCCGTCGCAGCCAAACCGCCGCGCCGGTCGTGGTTGATGACTCGGTGGTGGATCATCTGCGCGCGCTGGGTTATATCGAGTAAGCGGCGCCGATTTAGTGGTATACTGGCTGTAAATAGCGGCAATCGGTGACCTACTGATGACAACCCGAATGAAACAATCAAGCTATTGGGAATTGATTGAGTATCTGGCAGCGCTTGCCACCCCGGAACAAATCCTCGCGTTCCAATTGTCCCCGGAAAGACAGGACTATCTACAGGACTTAATGGAACGCAATAATGAAGGTGAGCTTTCGTCACAGGAACTGCTCGAACTGGAAGATTTTGTTGAGTTCAATCAACAGGTCATGATCCTCAAAGCGCGCGCCGCAGCGGCACTCAATCCGGTATCGTGACCCGACCAACACCAGTGATCCGGCAACAGGTACGCAGTCGCGCTCAAGGACGCTGCGAATACTGTCATTTGCCGGACATCTATTCCTTAGTGCCATTTCATGTTGACCATATAATCCCCGTCAAACGCCACCATGGATCAACGGAGTTGGATAACTTAGCATGGGCTTGTCCACATTGTAATCGCTCTAAACAGGCTGATGTCGGGGCATTTGACAGCCAGACAAACTTACTCACCCCACTGTATAATCCTCGCCTAGAAGACTGGAGTGATCACTTCAGCATGGATGAATTAGGGCATATAATCGCGCTAACGGCAGTCGGTCGTGTGACGATTCGATTACTTGATATGAACGACCCGCTGGCTGTACAAACCAGACAGACCCTAATTGAACTCAAACTATGGTGATATGGACGAATCGGTACGTATCGAGTTGATCGACCAACGGCTGACGGCAGCGGCTGAACATTGGCCGCCCACTACCCTCAGTCATTTTGCAGGCCAACCGTTCAAAGCCTTGATCGCCTCGATGCTCAGCGCCCAAACGCGCGACGAAAACACCCTTGCCGCCATGCATAACCTGATGGCGCTCGCCCAGACTCCGGCGGCCATCCTGCGCCTGAGTGATGAACAGATTCGCGCGGCCATCCGCCCGGTGATGTACTACGAGAACAAAACTCGCTTCGTCCGCGACATCAGCCAGCAGGTGCTCGCCAACGGGGACATCGTCCCGCGCACCATCGCCGAACTGATGGCTTACAAAGGCGTCGGCTGGAAGGTGGCGGTGCTCACGCTGGCGGTGGGGTATGGCATCTTCGACGACATTACGGTTGATGTGCATGTGGCGCGCATCAGTACGCGCTTGGGACTCGTTGACCCGGCCATCAAACAACCGCCGCGCATCAACGACGCGCTGAAGCAGGTGCTGCCCCGCCGCATGTGGGCGCACTGGAACGAGCGCATGGTGCAGTTCGGGCGCACGGTCTGCAAGCCCACCTATCCCCGCTGTTCGGAGTGTCCCGTGGACGATCTCTGCCCCAAAGTCGGCGTTCAATCTGGCCGGAAAAGGGTATAATCAAGCAGAGTTTGAAAGAGGCTTTCCTAATGAAAAACATCAATGTGCGCAATATTTTGCTCATCATCGCCGCCGTCATCGCGGTCATCCTCGGCATGAATCTGCTCAGCACGCTCGTGGGCGCGATCATTCCCATCATCATCACCGGCATCGTCGGTTTCGCGCTGGGGCGCAGCACCGCCAACCGCAGCCTCGGTGACCTCGTTCGTACCGCCCAGACCGCTGGTTCCAGTGTGGTGACCGCCGCCTCTAAAATGATCGAGGAAAAACCGGCCACCGTGACCGGCAGCGCCACCACCGCGTCAGCCCCCGCTGTTCAAAAACCGGCTGCCGAAAAACCAGCCGCTGCTGAACCCGCTCCGGCGGCAGAAACACCGCCGCTGAAGAACATCGAACTGCTCGACCCCGACTTCGAGGTCAAAACACCGGAACAGATACAGGAAGAAGCGCGCCGTCTGGAATCCGAGCTGACACAAAAAGCCGCCGCCTATGACCCGAAAGCGGCTCTCGAAGAACGTAAGAAGCGCCTCTTGGGGAACAAGGGCAGCGAATAATCATGACCATTTCCGCCCTGCTGGAAGGGACTCATGTGCGCCTTTCCGCCCTGAGTCCGGCGGATACCGCTGCGATCACCCGCTGGCAGCATGACAGCGAATATCTTCGCCTGCTCGATGCTCATCCGGCCTACCCGAAAACCGAGCAGCAGATCGCCGAATGGGTGCGCGAAGGCCAGCGCGGGCGCGAGAATTTCCTGTTCGGCATCCGCACCTGCCTTGACGATGAACTGATCGGTTTCCTCGAACTGGGCGAAGTGCTGTGGACGCATCGTAACGCGTGGTTGGCGATTGGCATCGGTGAAATGGCCTTTCGCGGGCGTGGTTATGGCAGCGAGGCCATGCGCCTTGGGCTGGACTTCGCCTTCCGCGAGTTGAACCTGCACCGCATCCAGCTTACGGTTTTCAGTTACAACCGGCCAGCCATCCATCTGTACGAAAAACTCGGTTTCCAGCGCGAAGGGGTTTACCGCCAGTACATGGAACGGGACGGCCAGCGTTTTGATATGTATCTCTACGGCATCCTGCGCCCCGAATGGGTGGCATAACCGCCTCCGAAAGGTGACATCATGATCATCGGCATCGACCACGTCCAGATCACCATCCCCAAAGGGGCAGAAGAACAGGGACGTGCCTTTTACTGCGGCCTGTTGGGACTGCCGGAGATCGAAAAACCCGCCAGCCTCAAGGGACGCGGCGGCTTCTGGTTGCAGGTCGGGGATCGGGCGGTGCATGTAGGCACAGAGGACGGTTTCGACCGCTACAGCACCAAGAGCCATATCGCCTACCGCGTCACCGATATTGATCACTGGCGGGTGGTGCTGGCCGGGGCCGGAATCCACATCGAAGAATCGATCCCCATCCCCGGTCATACCCGCTTCGAATGCCGCGATCCGTTCGGCAATCGGGTAGAGATCACCCAGCTTCTGTCCTGATGGCCGGCAGCAAAAAGGGGTGACCATGCGGCCACCCCTTGCATCAAACAGCCTTGACACAAGCCTCACTTACGGGCACGGGCCTTTCTGGAGGAAGTAGATTGCTTCCTTGACGTTATCCCCTTCGTTGAATTCGAAGATGGCGTTGTTGCCGTCCACCGTCATCAGCAGCCGGTGTTCTTCGCTGTGGAATGTGCTCACCGTCAGCGGGATCGGCCCCACATTGATGGTCTGGCCGGGGGCGATGGGCGGGAACGCGCCCACGGTGCTGGTCTGGAACGATCCATCTGCACGGCGGAAGTCCTGCACCGAGATCACCCCGCTGGGGCTGGTGGAAGAACCAAAGTTCGCCACATCCATATAGATGTTGAAGGTCTGCGAGCAGGTCGGTGAAGGCGGGTCGAAGCGGAAGTTACCCGCGACCAAATTCACGCTGCTGGCCGGAGTCGCCGTCACCGGAACCGGAGTCGCGGTGGGCAGCGGCGGGGGCAGCACGCGCGGCACATTATTGAAGTTACCGGTGGCCGTCACCACGGTTGGCGAAACCCAGCCCTGAACACCGTTCGGCAGCCGGATGAGGAACCAGCCCGTCCCCAGACTGCTGATGCCGAGCACCGGCGCGGTTTCATTGCGTTGCAGCGCGCCCACTGTTTCGTACAGCGTGCTGTCGCCCTTACGCACATTGGCGTTCAGGTTCGCCGTCACCTGCGGTTCGCTGCTGATGGTGGTCGGTGTGGGTTGCAGCGTGGGCAGCGCCAGAGTCGGCGCGATTTGCGTGGGCAGCACGACCGCGAAAGGCGGCGGATTATTCTCGACGCGCAGCGGGCTGACCAGCACAAACGTATTCGCCCCGCCCGACAGCGAGATATTCAACCGCATGGTGTACAGACCATCGTCCACCAGCGTGGTGTCCCACTTGCCCAACTCGCCGTTCAGCACCGCGCTCCGGTTGCGCAATGTCACCGGTTCCCACGGCGGTTCGGGCGTGGTTCCGGCGGGCACAATCGGCTGCACTTCAAGGAACCAGCCGGTCATATTGGCGAGGTTCGCCGAGCCATAAATGGTGAACTCCCCGCGCACCACATACACCGGCGGCGGAAACAGGATCGTCGCGTTAGGGTCAGGAATCGGCGTGGCGGTTTGCGCCGTCACCGACAGGGTGACGCTCATCAGCATCAGCAGTAAGACGATGCTCATTATGAACAATTTTCGAGCTGGCATATATTTATCCCCTTCATCATTAATCCGGCTGAACATTATGTGCAGGTCAACAGTCGGAACATCCGTGATAAATGTAGCTTACGATGGATAGAGAGGTCGCGCAAGACGCTTACCTGACGATTAACCCACCCAATGGTCCTGTTCTCGCGTAGGCCATGAGGCGGTTTAGGCCTGCGCTTCCAATTCGGCAATCGTCGCTTCCATCACCTCCACCGCCGCCCCCAGCGTGTCAGCGTCAAAGGCCAGCTTCGCCCCTGCTGCCGCGAACAACTCCGGCAGCGCAGCCGTCCCACCGAGCGCCAGCGCCTGCTGGAACTGCCGCAGCGCCCCCTGTGGGTCGAGCCGGTACTTCGCCCAAATTTGCACCGCGCCAAGCTGTGCCAACCCGTAGTCGATAAAGTAAAACGGCGAACGAAAAATGTGCAGTTTGCGCTGCCAGCCCGTTTTCATCGCCTCATCCAGCCCGCTCCAATCCTCGCCGTGCATAAACCGCGCCCACAACGCCGCCCATACCGCGTCACAGGCGTCAGCGTTCGGCGCATCTTTCGGGTGGGTATACGCCCAGTGCTGGAAGGCATCCACCACCGCCATATACGGCCAGAACCGCAGCAGCCCTTCCAGATGGGCGATGCGGGCGCGTGCCGCTTCCGCCGTCGTATAAAAGCCGTGGTCAGCGTCGGCCAGCAGCGGCGCGGCCAGCAGTTCCAGAGTCGTCGCCGCCACCTCATGAAACTCGGTGCCAATCCGGTGCTGCGCGTGGTGCGGCAGATTCACAAAACCGAAGGTGTGCAGCGCATGCCCGAACTCGTGGAACAGCGTCATCACATCCTCGTTCGTCCCCACCACGTTCATCAGGATGAACGGACGCCTCGCGATCCCGTAGCTGGCGCAGTACGAACTGGGCATCTTACCTTTGCGGTTTTCCAGATCAAGCAGCCCTTCAGACTGCATCAGTTGGAAGTAATCGCGCAGCGCCGGGTCAATCATCCCCAGCAAAGCCCCGCCCCGCGCCTCCAATTCCGCCGCTGATTGAAACGGATGCAGCGACGGCTGCCCGTCCAATTCCGGCTCACCATCCCACGGACGCACCTCTTCCACCCCCAACCGCCTGCGCCGCCGTTCCAGCGCCCGTTCAGCCGCCGGAACCACCACCGCCTCAATCGCCGCATGAAACGTCTCACAGTCCGCCGGTGAATAATCCAGCCGGTGCAGTTGAATCCAGCGGTAATCGCGGTAATTCGGCAAACCGGTGTTCACGGCGATCTGCTGCCGCAGCGTCATCAACTGCGCCCATAACACATTCAGCGCCGCGCGGTCTTGCAAGCTGCGCGCCATCCCCAGCCGCCACGCCGCCTCTCGCCGCTCCCGTTCCAGCGCCATCCCCACCGTCAGCAGCTGCACCAGCGTGACTTCCTCGCCTTCCCACTGCACCGTTTGCAAGCTGCGGATGCGGTCATATTCATTACCCAGCCGGTGCTCCTCCGTCAGCAGCGGCAGATTGGCCGCCGCGAAAATGGCCGACTCTGCCCGCATATTCCGCAAAGGTTCGTCGAACAGCGCCGGCTGCAAACCGCTCTCCAGCAGTTTATCCTTCAAGCGCTGCTCGGCCATCTGCGCCGGTTCATACACCGCCTCCAAGAACTGCTCGAACCGCGTTTGCGCCTCAGCATCCAGCGTATCCTGCGTGGTCGCCACCCAAAAACGCCAGTAAGCCTCGTCCAGATGCAGCCCCAGCACACCCCAATCAGCCATCCAGCCATCCAGCGTCTCCGCCGTCAGTTCCCGCGTTTCCAGATCGTGGAAATACGCCTCAATCGCGCCCCACGTCCACGTCATAAAAGTCACCGTTTCGCGCGGCAGCGTTTGGAACAATGTGCTCGCTTGTGCTGTCATACCGGCGTACTGCCCCCGGCTTCCTCGAACACATCCGCATAGTACGCGGCATACGTCCCCGCCACGAAGCGCCGCCCCAATTCACCACCGGCCTCCTGCCCCGCCTTCGAACGCAGCGCCTCCTGCATCGCCTCCACACTGTCGAAGTAAATTTCCAGCAGCCGGTAATAGGGCGCTTCTCCGCTGGGGCTGCCCAACACATTCACAACCTGCCGCCGCTGAATGTTCGGCATCCGCTCCACCAGCGCCAGCAAATCGTTATAAGCGTTCTCGAACACATCGAGGTTCTCTGCACGGGTAAAAGTGATGATAAATTTGACCATGTGACCTGTACTGCGCTCCTATCTGAATACAAAAGCCGGGCGTTTCACCCGGCTTCAGATTATACCCTTATGCTGTCCGTCAGCGCGGTCTTATTTCTTCCCGCCGCGCAGCAGCAGCCCGATCAAAATACCAATCCCCAGAATCACCAGCAGGCTGGGTACGGGGTTCTTCTTCACAATCCGTGTCGCTTCCTGCCCCATCTGTTCCACCGAATTGGTGTTCAGGTAGTGCGCCGCCTTCTCCAAACCCTTCGCCACCTCATCAGCCGTCTTCTGCGCGCTCTCGTCGTCCATATCTTCGCGCGCTTCACGGCGGATGCTCTCGGCGGCATGGTTCAACTGCTTCACAGCTTCCTTGCGAATATCATTCGCCCGCTGCCGCAGTTCGCGTCCCAACTCGCCCAATTCCTTGGTCACGTCCTGTATGGTTTCGCCGGTTCCATTATTCCCAGACATTGCAACGCTCCCTTCAGCCTATCCGTATGACTTCCGTGATTGAATGATTCTAATCAGCACAAACACCACAGTCAGCGAGAGCGACAGCGCGAACGCCACATGCGCGTCCAACATCGCCGAAAACAGCACCACCAATGCCGCTGCTGCTCCCATCCATCCATCGCTTCGATAGAAGTGTCGGGTTTTCATAAGCGGTCTCCCACACGTCTTACAACATGCCTCTCTACAGCATATCGCCCTGTGGACTGCAAGCACTGTGACAGGTATCACCCTCTTTACGGCCAGAATATCACAAAACGCCTTTCAGGTAAACGGAATCACATCGTTCATGCCGCACAAAAATCCGCCTGCCATCCACTAAAAATTAAATTACTGTAATACCCTCAATGCTAAGTTTATGCAAAACGTATTCTTTATCGTTTACGATTTTTATTAGCAGACTCTCACACACACTATCGAATCCGCCGCCCAAATGTGCTATCATGAGAGAGCAGTCTGTGAAAAAGAGTACAAACAATGACGAGTCTGATGCCAACCAACGGCAGCGCATCCCAACCCATAGTCCAGATCCGCGGCCTCACCAAACACTACGATGAAGCCGGTCAGCAGCGCCGCATCCTCGACGCCGTATCGCTTGATATTCATGCCGGCGAGTTTTTCGTCCTCCTCGGCAAAAGCGGCAGTGGTAAGAGTACGCTTCTTAACCTCATCAGTGCTATTGATGATCCCGATGGTGGCACAATCCGGGTCGGCGATACCGATCTCACCGCGTTGGATGAGCGGGCGCAAACCCTGTTCCGGCGGGATAAAATTGGCATCGTCTTTCAGTTCTTCAATCTCATCCCCACGCTCACCATTCTCGAAAACATCACGCTCCCCGGTGAACTGCGTGGCGACCACCGCCCCACCCTCGAAGCGCGTGCCCGCGCCCTTTTGCAGCGGGTCGGGCTGGCGGATCGTGCCGACGCCTTTCCGGATCGGCTCAGCGGCGGTGAACAGCAGCGCGTTGCCATCGCCCGCGCCCTCGCCCACGAACCCACACTGGTGCTCGCGGACGAACCTACGGGCAATTTAGACGAAGATACAGGACGAAATATACTAAATTTATTACTGGAGTTAACCCGTGACGCCGGCAAGACCCTCGTCATGGCCACTCACAATCCCGAAATTCTCCCGATGGCGGATCGTGTTTGCCGCATTCATGAGGGTAAACTCGTCATCACCTTAAATAGTGAACGCGCTGCGACCATTCGTTAGCGCAATGCAAGGTTATTGGGCATAATTGTAATTATTGCTGATCTGGAAGGATGAATATATAGCACTGAAAGGTTCAGCACATCATGGACCCAGACCCCAAAATCATCAAGCAGTTATTGGCTGATTTGCGTGGTTTTGACAAAGAAAAGCGGCGTACTGCCGTTATGAAGCTCGGTATGGTTGGCGGTGAAGAAGCCCTCCGCGCGCTCATCATGACCGTTCGCAATGACCACGAAGACCTGATTACCCGTGGGCGCGCCGCCATGATGCTCGGCAAGCTCCGCGATCATCGCGCCGTTGACCCCCTCATTAAAGCACTCGACGCACCCGGTTTCAAAACCCCTGTCTATGCCGCCGAAGCGCTCGGCAAAATCGGTGATCGCCGCGCGGTCGAACCGCTGCTCGCTGCGCTCACCACCGGCAACGACACCTTTCGCAAAGCCGCGCAAGAAGCTTTGCGCCAGTTGGGGCATGACCTACAGCCCGAACCGCTTTCCAACTAACCGCGCCATTCCCCCGGGAGTCCCGGCCTGCTCAGCAGTGACCGCCGGACTCTCGGGTTTATTTCCGCCCTCACATCGCTTACAATCGCACCATCCAATCACCGAACTTTTGTACCGCCAACCGCTCTGCGTTAAAATTTGGCGGTGAAAGTTAAGGCATCGCTCACCCTGTTGCGGCCTCCAGCCATCAGGCGAGCATCACGGTAAATCATGCGGTTGCCCCTAGCACAGGGCATGTCGAATACCCGCCGGACGAAATGAGAGAGATCGTGTTCAAAGATGAGATTGATGCCCTCTACATCACATCCAATAAACTGACTCAGGCCGAAACGCCTCATGAACAGCTCGAAGCCATCAGCAGCTATGCCCGCAGCGCGGGTGCCGATGGCGGCGTGCTCATGTACCTCGACGAAGCTGGCATCACCGAAGAAGTCGTCGCCGAATGGACGAACGGCCCGATTCTGCCCTTTGGCATCGGCACCTTGATGTCCGTCTCCGTCGGCGGTTTTGCCCGCTACTGGATGACCTTGCCCGTCCGCACCACCTTTGTCTCCGATGTCTCCAAAGACACCCGCATCGACCAGTTAACACTCGAAACCCTCCAGCGCCACAAAACCCGCGCCCTCGTCATCCTCCCTCTCTACAACAAGGAGCGTTGGATCGCCGCCATTCTCTTCAGTTGGTCAGCGCCCACCCTCTTTGATGAACGCGACCAGCGCGTCTACACCGCCCTCCAGCAGCAGGCCGCCTCCGTCATCGACTCGGTTCGCCTGCTGGAGCAAACCCAGAAGCGCGCCCTCGAGCTGGAAACCACCCAGCGTGAAATGGACATCGTCTACTCCGCCCTGCGCCGCCTCACCCGCGCCACCACCCGCAAGGAACTGCTCGAAGGTGTCAGCGACTACCCGCGCCAGAAGGGTGCTTTCAACGGCCAGCTTTTCTACTTCACCCAGCCCGAACTGGATCGTGTCGAAACCGTCGCCACATGGGGAACTGCCCCCGATGTCGAAACCCCCATCGGCTTCGTCATCGACCTTATGCAGCGTCCCTTCACCCGTTACTGGTTCTCCCAGCCCGAAGTCCCCACCCT
>JAFLCH010000056.1 GCA_017303775.1 Anaerolineae bacterium
AAGGTGCGTGGTGAACTGCCGGTGAATTTGAAGTTCATCATCGAGGGCGAGGAAGAGATCGGCAGCATTCATCTGGGGCCGTGGGTGGAAAAGAACACGGAACTGCTGGCAGCGGACGGGATGCACTGTTTGGATGGATCGGTGGATACGAGCACCGGACTGCCGGATATTGATCTGGGGTTGAAGTCGGTGCTGATGGTGGAATTGGTGGCACGAGGGGCGAACGCGGATATTCACTCGCTGAACTTCCCGCTGCTGCCGGCACCGGTTTGGGATCTGGTACGAGCGCTGAACACGATTATGGATGACCAACGGCGAATCCTGATTGACGGTTGGTACGAGGGCTTGTACGAGTTACAGGACGAGGATTATGAGCAGCTTGAAGATAAGCTGCGGCGAATCAATCTGGATGATATGCGGCGCGAGTGGGGCATTGAGCAGTTCGCGCTGGGGCGGGATGGGATCGAGGCGATTAAGGCGCGGAACTTTGAGCCGACGGCGAATATCCAAGGGATTGTGGGGGGGTATACCGGCGCTGGTTCCAAGACGATTGTGCCGAATGAAGCACGCGCGAAGATGGACTTCCGGCTGATCCCGAATATCGACCCGCTGAAGGCGATGGAGAAGTTGAAGGCACATTTGCAGAAACACGGCTTCGGGCATATTGAGGTGATCTTCCGAGGGACGGCAGAGCCGCCGTACAAGATTTCGGTGAAAGAGCCGATGTCGCAAGCAGTGATCGCGGCGGCGACGCAGGTTTACGGGCAACTGCCGATTGTGAACGGCGTTTCGGCTGAGGGGACGATTTTGAAGCATGTGTGGATTCCGTGCGTGCTGACCGGTTTCGCAAACCCCGGCGCGAATTTACATGCTCCGAACGAAAACATCCACCTTGATCATTACATTAAGGGGATTAAGTACGCGGCGGCGATCATGGCGGAATTCGGGATGGGTACATGATGCGGGTGTTACAGGGACAGACGGCGATTCTGACCGGCGCGGCGCAGGGATTGGGCTACGCGATTGCACGTGCTTATGCCGAAGCGGGAATGCGGATCGCGCTGATGGATGTGCAGCAGGAACGGCTGGACGCTGTGGCGGCGGAGGTGCGCGCATTGGGCGGCGAGGCGGTGGCTATCGGGGTTGATCTGTCGGATGCGGCGGCGACTCAGGCGGCTGTGACGCAGGCTGTGGCGGTTTATGGGACGCCGCGCGTGCTGGTGCATAACGCGGCACTGCTGCGGGAAGTTTCGATGCTGGATGTGACGTTTGAAAACTGGCAGAAGGAACTCAACATCATTTTGCAGGCGGCGTTTTTGCTTTCGAAAGCGGTGTGGGCGCGGATGATCGAGGCGGGCGGCGGCAGCATTGTGTACCTGTCTTCGGGGTCGGGGATCAAGGGGTTTGTGAAGGAAGTGGCTTACTGCCCCGGCAAGCATGGGCAGGAAGGGTTGATGAAGGTGCTGGCGATGGAAGGGGAACCTTATAACATCGCGGTGAATACGATCACACCCGGCGCACCGATTAATACGCCGATGTCGGCTTCGAATTACAGCGATGAGTTGAAGCAGAAATGGGTTGATCCGGCGCTGCTGACTCCGGCATTTGTCTATCTGGCACAGCAGGACGCGAGGACGGTCACGGGGCAGCGGTTGAATGCGTGGACGATGTCGGAAGCGATTCGGAGTGCTACGACGATCCCGCTGACGAGTTAAGATTGGTAACGGATGCTGGTGTGAACGAGTGGTCAAGGCGACCACTCGTTTTGATTCAGGAGATGGTGATCATCAGGCGGGGACTTCGGCGAGACCGGTGATGATTTTCTCGACCTGTTCGATGGTGGTTTTCTTGGGGTCGATGTCATCAGCGACTTTTTTGCCACGACGGAGGACGACGATGCGATCCACCACTTGAAAGACGTGATAGATGTTGTGGGCGATGAAGATGCAGGAGTGACCGGAGTCGCGAGCGTTGCGGACGAAACGGAGGACACCATGGGTTTCTTCAACGCCGAGATTGTTGGTAGGTTCGTCCAGAATGATGAGATTGCTTTCAAAGTGGAGCGCGCGGGCGATGGCGACGGCCTGACGCTCGCCACCGGAGAGAGAACTGATGGGGGTGTTGGGCGGGATGTCTTTGGAGATGCCGACTTCCTTGAGCAGTCTGCGGGCGACCTCGTTCATGGTTTTTTGATCCATGCGATTGAGGAAGCGAGGGCCTTTAATCGGCTCCCGACCGAGAAACAGATTGCGCGCGATGGAAAGCTGGGGCACGAGGGCGGAGTCTTGATAGATGGTTTCGATGCCATATTTGATGGCGTCGGTGGTGCTGCGGATGTCGGCACGCTGATCGTTGATGTAGATGCTACCGCTGTCGGCGGTGAGGGCACCGGAGAGAATCTTGATGAGGGTCGATTTACCAGCGCCATTATCCCCCAGCAGGCCGACGATTTCGTTGCGGCGGACGGATAAACTGACGTCGTTGAGCGCCTGTACGCGACCAAAGAATTTATTGATGTTTTCCATGCGAACGAGTTCATTGGTCATGGTGATTAAGTCCCCGCATGATGCCGACGTTCGAGCCACGAGTGGAGCGCCATCATGCCGAGGATGATGGAGCCGATGAAAATATTGTAGGCGAGGCCGGGTACACCGACTAGCACAATGCCGTTGCGCATGAAACGCAGGATAAGCACCCCGATGAGTGTGCCGATAATGGTGCCACGCCCGCCGTTGAGAGCCGTGCCACCGATGACGACCATGGCGATGACTTCCAGTTCATAGCCTGTACCGCTGTTGGGGTTGGCGGTGGATACGCGGATGGAACTGGCGATGCCGGCGAAGGCTGCCATGACCGCGGTGAGGATGAAGAGCATGATTTTGGTGCGGGCGACGCGAACGCCACGCGCAAGGGCTGAACTGGCGTTACCACCGGAGGCTTGAATCCAGTTGCCGGCTTTGGATTGGGTGAGGACGTAGCCGAGGACGATGGCAAAGATGATAAACCAGACCATTGAGGCGTAAACGCGTATCTGGCCTATGGTGAACTCGCCCACGATGATTTTGAGAAGCGGCGAGTCGGAACTCCAGCGTGCTTGTGGAAAGCCGTCGGTGATGTAGAGGGCGGTGCCACGGATGACGAGGAGCATGCCGAGGGTGACCAGAAACGAGGGGATCTTCAATTTTGTGACGAACCAACCGTTGATGAAGCCAATGATGACGGCGATGCTGATGGCGATGAGGAAGCCCAGCTCGAGGGGTGCGGCTCCGGTATTGTAGAGCGTCCACATGACGACAGGGGTGAAGCCGAACACCGAGCCTACGGACAGATCAAACTCGCCGGAGGTCATGAGAACGGTCATGCCGAGGGCGATCATGCCGAGTTCGGGCGTAAAGGCTAGCAGGTTGGTAATGTTGCCGGGGGAAAGGAAGGCTGGTGAGAGCAGTGTGAAGACTGTGATTTCACCCGCGAGTAAGATGAAAGGGCCAAACTCCGGGCGAGCGATAAATCTTTGAAGAAGGGAACGTAGTTCCATTAGATCAATTCTACTATTCACTAATTATGTAGATTGTGATGCAAGTGAGAGGTGGGGATTTACTCCACCTCTCACGGTTTGTGTCAGGAGACGGTGAAACGGCTCCTTATTCAGGCGATATGCTTATTTGCCGGACAGAATGTCATCATAGATCTGGGCGGTGTCGGCTTCATAGAGCGCACCGGTGATGACATCGAATCCCGGCGGGATGCCACTGGCGGCCATGGCTGCCAGCGAGAGGCCAACATAGCTGGTGGCCTGCGGATCCTGCCATTGGGCGGCGTTGACATAACCCTGAAGGACTTCCTGAGTGGTGTCGAGCGAGTTGCCCCAGCCGACGACTGGAATTTCACCGGGGGCGACACCGACCTGATCGAAGACGCGCTTGATGCTGCCGGTGACGAGGTCACCGAGGCCGATGATGGCATCGATACGGTCACGGTTGGCGGTGAGGTAGTCGCTCATACGAGTGATGATTTCAGCCTGATCGAGGGTGGCGTCGGTGACTTCCCACGTAATTCCGAGGGGTTCAAAGACGCTGGCAATACCCTGTTCTTCCTGTACGCCATAGGTCGCGCCGGGGACTTCGACAGGCATCCAGACGAAATCGCCAGACTCAACGAGGCCGTTATCTACGAGATACTGTGCCCAGTTGCGACCAAAGACGACATTGTCGCCTCCTACGTAGGCATTGAAATCAGCACTGGGATCGGGCGTGTTGATGTTGATGACCGGAATGCCAGCAGCGCGGGCTTCGGCTACTACTTCAACGAGGCTACCCGGATCGGGGCTGCTGGTGACGATGCCATCAGCACCGGCTGCGATGGCAGCGCGGATCGCTTCTTGATGCGAAGGGACATCACCGCTGTGGAAGGATGTGCGGACTTCGTTGCCGGTGTCGGATGCCCATTGTTCCGCGCCAGCCAAGAAATACGTCCAAACCGGATCGGCAGGCGAACCATGCGACACCCAGTAGAAGACTTTTTTATCCTGTGCAGAAGCGAATAGGGGAATGGAGATGGCGATGGTTGTCGCGACAACCAAGAAGAGCAAACCTAATTTTTTGAACATATTTTCCTCTTTCAAAGTTTCTCTTGAGGTAATACCTGCAAGCTGACGATATGGATTGATTGACCGATGGAGGATTACCTGTTCTGAGAGGCAGACAAAGAAAGTGTATTTCTAGAACCGGTAAAGCTATCGGGTGATCCTGATGTCAGTAGCAACTGATATTGTTTGCTCCTTTCTTTATGTGACAAGATGCTGTCTACGATTTTAAATGTGCGTACATTCGGAGATTGTAACGAGGGGGAGAGTGGTCGTCAAGTTTTGTGGATTGATCAGTTGCAGCAGAACAAGGGGTATGGTATTTTTATGCAATCGATTGCATGAAACACCTAACCCCATTTGGATTCGTCGTGATTAAATGCATTGTTAAAATGTCTTTTCTTGCAGATTATTTTTTACAGGACGGTAGGCATGACTGGAATAATTGCAGCAGTGGTTGGAACCGGATTCATCGGGCCGGTGCATGCAGAAGCCTTGAAGCGGGCAGGGGTTCATGTCAGAGGAATTTTAGGCTCAAGCGCGGAGAAGAGTAGGGCAGCAGCAGCGGCGCTGCGGTTGGAAGTGGCGTATGAAAGTTATGATGCTTTGATCGCTGATCCGGCGGTGCAGGCGGTTCATATCACTACCCCTAATAAAGATCATCTGGATATGACACGGCGGGCGCTGGCAGCGGGTAAGCATGTGATTTGTGAAAAGCCATTGGCTATGAATACCCGCGAGAGCGCCGAGCTTGTAGCGCTGGCAGCGGCACATCCTAATCTGGTGACGGCAGTGAATTACAACATCCGTTTTTATCCCCTTATTCATCATGCACGGTCACTGGTTCTCAGCGGCGAAATTGGTGATGTGTACGCCATACGCGGCGGATATATTCAAGATTGGTTGTTGTTTGATACTGACTGGAATTGGCGCCTGCTGCCGAGCGAAGGCGGAGATTTGCGGGCAATCGGGGACATTGGGACGCACTGGATGGATCTGGTGGGCTTCGTGACCGGTTTGAAGGTGGAGTCGCTGCTGGCTGATTTGGCGACATTCCTGCCTACGCGGAAGAAACCGCGCCAAGCCGTAGCAACGTTCAAAGGCAAGGAACAAGTCGGGCCAGTTGAATATGATGAGGTGCCGATTGAGACCGAAGATTGGGGTTCGGTGTTGTTCCGCTATGAAGGTGGGGCGCGGGGCGCGATGAGTGTGTCGCAGGTGAGCGCAGGGCGTAAGAACATGTTGAGTTTTGAGGTTTCCGGATCCAAGGCGTCGGTGGCATGGAACTCTGAAAACCCGAATGAATTGTGGCTGGGGTATCGGGATCGTCCCAACGGATTGTTGATTAAAGACCCGTCTTTAATGAGCGATGATGCACGGACGTATACCAGCCAACCGGGGGGACATGCAGAAGGATTTCCTGATACCTTCAAACAGCTTTATCGGGCTGTGTACGGTTACATCGAAGAGGGTGATTTTAGTAAGCCGAAGCCTTACCCGACATTTGAAGAGGGACATTATGAATTGGCTTTGTGCGAGGCCATTTCTGCCAGCCATAGCGGTGAACGATGGGTTTACGTCAAATAGACCGATTATTGAGAAAAGGGGATTTATATGCAATTGGGATATGTAAGCGCAATACTGCCTGATTGGACATTGGAACAGCACATGCAGTTTGCGGCGAAAGAAGGGTTCGATTGTATTGAGGTGATGTGCTGGCCGGTGGGCAAGGCAGAACGACGCTATGCCGGTGTGACGCATATTGATGTGACGGATTTTACAAGCGCGGACGCTGAACGTATCAAGAGTTTGAGCCGTCAATATAACATTGGAATTTCCAGCCTCGGTTATTACCCGAATCCATTGACGCCGGTTGAAGAAGAACGGCAGACATACATCGACCATATCAAGAAGGTGATTGCTGCCTCGGTACTGCTGGGAGTCAATATCATGACGACTTTTGTCGGGCGTGACCCGGCAAAGGCGATTGAAGATCAGTGGGATGATTTTGAAACCGTGTGGAAGCCGCTGGTGGCATTCGCCGAGAGTCAGGGTGTGCGGATCGGGATTGAGAACTGCCCGATGCTATTTTCGCTGGACGAGTGGCCGGGCGGGAAGAATCTGGCGATTTCCCCTGAGGTGTGGCGACGGATGTTCGAGAGCATTCCGAGCGGGAATTGGGGGCTGAACTTTGACCCGTCTCATTTGATCTGGCAACACATTGATTATGAGCGCTGTATTCGGGAGTTTGGCTCTCGTTTTGTACATGTTCATGCTAAGGATACCAAGATTGACCCTGAATTGTTGTATCAGCGAGGCATTATGGGGGTGAAGTGGCACCGTCCCAAGCTGCCGGGTTTGGGAGACGTGAACTGGGGCGCGTTTTTCTCGGCGCTGACGGATGTGGGTTACCATGGGGCGGTGGCGATTGAGGTTGAAGATCGGGCATATGAAGGATCACAAGAAGATGTGATTCGCTCGATTACCCAATCCAAGCGTTACCTAGAGCCGTTCATGCGTTAAGTTGTGATCAGGGCGGCGAGATTTGGGTGGTGGTGTATTCGTATTTGTCGGCGCGATAGTAGGCGACACTTGATTCGATAATTTCGCCGTTGTCGAGAAATGCACTGGTGTTGACCACAAGGAGCGGCGCATTACGCTCCACCTGTAGCAAATCGGCCTGTGAAGCATCGGCTGTGGTGGCAGTGACCGTGTGCTTGAGTTCAGTGATGACGAGATGGTACTGGTTTGAGAGTACTTGATAGAGGGAGTGAGTTGCGAAATCACTTGTTTCTAGGCCGGGGCAGTGTTCGAGAACGACATAAGCTCGTTGGAGGCCGATTGGCTCGTCGTTGCCTAAACGCAGACGATCCACTATCAGGCAGCGGGTGCCGACTTTGGAATGGAGCGCGCGCGGATCGGCCGGCTGGATGGGACGGGTTTCGGTGTGTAGAACGATGGAGCGCGCTTGTAGACCCATTTCGGTCATTTGATGGGTGAAGCTGCGGGTGAGGGAAAACTGACGACGATCCTGCTTACCCTTGACGACAGTACCATGACCCGCCTTGCGGATGATGAGGTTGTCGTTGACGAGACGGCTAAGAGCAGTGCGGATGGTGTGCCGACCGACGTCATACGCTTCGGCCAACTCATTCTCGGTGGGGAGTAAGTCCCCGGGTTGGACTGTGGAACTATTTAATAGGACACGGAGATCCGCTTCGACTTGATAGTAGAGTGGGATAGGACTGCTGGAGTCAATTGGGGTAATTTTAAGGTCGGTTAATTTAATTTGATTAGCACACATAAAATTTGCCTCAATCAGGCAGTCTGGCTAAAATGTGCGGATATACGGAGCTTTAATGTATGAGGTATTGTACCTTAGAGTTCCGATGTTCACAAATAAATAACGTTCAGGTAGATGGAGAAAAAAATATGCAAGGCAAAAGTCGTTTAATGTCCGTTTTGATGATCGCCATCGTGGTGTTCAGTTTGGGACTGGTAACGGTTTCGGCCCAAGATGAACAGTCGTTCGTGATTGGTATTTCAAACAGCTTTGTCAGCAGCGAATGGCGCACTCAGATGATCCAGAACTTCCAAGATACTGCTCAGGAATTGAGCGAGAATCCGGATCTGGGTGTGGAAATTGAACTGGTGATCGAGAGCAAAGACACTGACGCGGCAGGGCAAGAACAGCAGATTCAGAACCTTGTCAATCGTGGTGTGGACGCGATTATCGTAAACCCCGGTGATGCTGAAGCGCTGCGGTTGGCACTGGAAGACGCGGTTGCAGCGGGTATCGTGGTGGTTTCGATTGACCAAGAAATTGACGGCGAAGGTATCGTCAATGTGGTGATCGACCAGACTGAATGGGCGCGAATCAGCATCCGCTGGTTGGCAGAAACGCTGGGCGGTGAGGGCGACATTGTTCTCATCGAAGGATTTGTCGGGCATCCGGCGAATACCGCTCGTATGAATGGTGTCGAAGAAGTGCTGGCTGAATATCCCGGCATCAATGTGGTGGGACGTGAGACCGGCAGTTGGGATCAGGCAACCGGCCAACAGGTGATGAGCGATTTCCTCGCTTCACTGCCGAATATTGACGGTGTGTGGACGCAGGATGGTATGGCAACCGGTGTGTTGACCGCGATTCAGACTGCGAATCCGGCAGAATGGCCGCTGGCGACGGGTGAGGCTCGCGCTAGCTATGTCCAGAATTGGAACGCCATTTTGGAAGAACGCCCTGACTTCAAGAGCATCGGTGTGGTGAACCCGCCCGGCGTAGCGACCAGTGGTTTGATGGTGGCGGTTGAACTGCTGCTGGGCCGCGAAATTGACCCTGAACAACTTGGTGGGCCGTATGGCAACACGCTGTATGTGCCGATTCCTTATGTCGTACTGGGTGAGGAATGGACTTACACCAACATGGATGGTGAGGAAACTGTACTGCCAAGTAACCTCGAAGAAATCTACACTGAAGTTGCAGAACTGCCGGAAAGTTACACACTGGACGGCGAACTGACGTTGGAAGAAGTCGAGGCATTCTTGCTGCCAGCTTCATAAGCTGAACTGCAAGGTAAGCGATTGTGTATCTATTCAAGCCCTTCTCGAATTGAGAGGGGCTTGAACCTATTATTCAATAAAATGATGACTTCATTTCTTTTGGTCATAACTGATGAAAGCTATTTCTGTTCAGGTTGAGAAGGCTGTCAAAACGTATGGTGGTGTTGTCGCGCTGGCTGAAGGGAACCTGACGGTTCAATCCGGCGAGGTGATGGCGCTATTGGGGGCGAATGGGAGCGGTAAGAGCACCCTCAGCAAGATTCTGACCGGGGTCATTGCGCCGAATGGTGGGCAAGTGTTGATTGATGGGAAAGCAACATCCTTTGGTTCACCTCAAGAGGCTCGAAAGGCGGGAATCAGCGCTGTGTATCAGGAATTGAGCTTGATTCCTGATTTGACTGTTGCCGAAAATATATGGCTGTCACATGAACCCATTCGGGGTGGGTTTATCAAGTGGCAGGAAATGCGGGCAAATACACAGCAGCTCCTTGATCTATTCAAAGGGTTATATGGAACAAATCTCCAACCGGATGCCCTGATCAGTACATTGACACCTGATGAGCGGCAATTGGTGGAGATCCTCAAGGCGCTGAGCTTTGACCCGCGACTTATCATCCTTGATGAAGCGACAGCCAGCCTCGATAGCCGACAGGTTAACCGACTGTTCGAATTGGTGCAAACGTGGAAAAGCCACGGGATGGCGATTGTTTTTGTATCTCACCGGATGGAGGAAATCTTCCGGATTGCTGATAAGGCGACGGTGCTGCGCAATGGGCGTACTGTAGGTGAGCGGGTTATTGCAGAGAGCAATGAGCGCGAACTGGTCGACCTGATGATCGAAGGAGCCACCATTTTGCAGCGTGAACGTTTGCCTGTGGTTGACGAACAAAAACCAGTGCGGTTGGCGGTGGAAAACCTGCGGACGAATGTGCTGCGCGGGGTGAGCTTACAACTGCGAGATGGTGAACTACTGGGGTTGGGTGGTTTGCAGGGGCAGGGGCAGTCTGATCTGTTGATGGCATTGTTCGGGGCTATCCGCTGCGAAGGGCAGATTGTTCTTTCCGGACAGGCGCGAACCTTTCATCATCCACGGGCTGCGATGAAGGCTGATGTGGCATTGGTTCCGGGGGATCGTGGCAGCGAGGGGCTGCTGCTCATCCGTTCGATTCTGGAGAATTTGATGCTGGCCTCGTGGAGCCGGTACCGCACCCCGATTGCATTTTCTAAAGCGCGCGCTGATGGCGGACAAATCGCACAGGAACTGAAGATGGTGATGTCTTCGCTGGATGCGCCAGTCAACAGCTTGAGTGGTGGGAACGCGCAGAAGGTCGTGATCGGAAAGTGGTTACTGCGGTCTCCTAAATTGCTGCTTTTGAATGACCCGACTAAGGGGATTGATGTGGGTGCGAAGGCCGAGTTTTATAATCTATTGGATCGACTACGGGATGCTGGAACGGCAATCCTCTTTTACAGCAGCGATGATGATGAGCTGTTGGGGTTATGCAATCGCGTCCTTGTCCTACATGATGGGGAAATTAGCGCGGAACTGCGCGAGGACAAACTGACTCGTGAGAATCTCGTGGCAGCGAGTATGGGAGCAAGCGCATGAATAACCGAGCTGTGCAACTCCTCAACCGCAACCCTTATTTATTATCGTTGCTTCTGCTCATCATCATGGTTGTTATCAACCGGGCGCTACAGGACAACCTCTTTGAAATTGGCCCCCTGAACGGCAATTTGCGGGTTTTTACGCCTGCTATTCTGGTGGCTGTTGGACAAACATTCGTTGTTATCGCCGGTGGAGTTGATCTTTCGGTCGGGGCGATATTGTCGATGACGAACGCGATCCTTGCGACGCAGATACCACAGGATGCGACTGGAGATGTGTTTGTTCGAGCGCTGGCGCTGGCGATAGGCGCAGGGCTATTGGCTGGTGCGTTGAATGGTTTTGGTGTGACGGTGCTGCGATTGCAACCGATCGTCACGACCTACGCAACCAGTTTTATCTTTGCGGGTGTTGCGCTGCGCATTTTGCCTGAACCCGGCGGACGGTTGCCGCGTGAACTGACTTCTTTCTGGCGTAATCCATTAGCAGTTTCACCGGATTTTGCGCTTCCAATGTCACTGATTGTAATTGGACTTTTGATCTTGTTCTGGGTCGTCCTTACGAATATACGTTACCGTCAAAATTTGTTTGCGACAGGGAGTAATGCTGAAGCGGCCTACAGTACAGGTATTCGTGTGAATTGGGTCAAATTCAGCACGTATCTCTTCTCGGCTTTTTTCGCGACATTGGCGGCATTGGCGTTGACGCTGGGAACAGGGACGGGAAATCCAAGGGCAGGTGACCAGATGACGCTGCCCAGTGTGGTGGCGGTTGTTCTTGGTGGGACGCGGTTGGCGGGCGGACAGGGGAACGCGGTTGGCAGTATTATTGGCGCCCTGATTCTTGGATTGATCGGCAACATTATTTCATTTGCTAATCTGGATTCTTGGGTACGACCTTTGGTCGATGCGCTCATTATTATCGCAGCATTGGCGATCCCGGGTATCTTCGGGGTGATGCGGAGGCTGACACGATGAATACTTCACTCAATCGTATTCGCTCTCTGATCCCCCCGCCGTTGATTGCATTGATGCTGGCTGTGTTTTTGTTCGTATTTGGAGGGGTATTGGCTCCGGGTTTTACGAATCCTGATCAGGCCGTCAATATTGCCCGTTTGGCAGCGTTTTTAGGCATTATTGCTGCTGGTCAGACACTCGTGATCATCAGTGGAGGTGAGGGGATTGATCTTTCGAGCGGGGCGCTGGTGACTCTTGGGGCAATCTTGACCTACCGGCTTACCGGCGGGGATGATGCGATGATTTTGCCGGCACTGTTATTGGTGCTATCGGTAGGGGCGTTGATAGGTGCATTGAATGGCATCGGTATCGCGTTTTTAGGAATGCCTCCGCTGGTTATTACGTTGGGAATGGCCGGCGTTGTAACCGGCGTGATTTACTTCTACACACAGGGTCAACTTATCGGTCGGACGCCTCCAGCTATGGGGCGTTGGTTATCTCAGGCTTTAATTGGGCCGATTCCGGGTGTGATTATCGTCTGGGTTCTGCTGGGTCTCGGGATGTGGGTGCTGTTGGAGCGTACCGCTTTTGGGAAGCAATTATTCGCCATCGGGATCAACCGGACAGCTGCGCGGTTGAGTGGTGTACGAGTTAACTTGATCGTCGTTCTCACTTATATGTTGAGCGGCGCGTTGGCTGCATTGGGTGGTTTCGTTTTATTGGGCTTTACCCAGACCGTTTTCCTTAATCTGGGACAACCGTATTTGTTTCCATCTATAGCTGCTGTCGTTGTTGGTGGGACAGTGTTGGCAGGTGGCAAGGGCAGTTACTGGGGAACGATGGCTGGCGCGTTGGTGCTACAGGTGATTAATTCGTTACTGCTGGCATTGCGGGTTGAAGAGGCCTTCCAATTGATCATTTTGGGTACGATTTTGCTGGTGCTGCTTACGATGTATGGCCGTCAACGCAGCGTTCGCCAATAGTGATAGAACGATGTTTTGGCTCTGGTATCGCCGTGCGCTGGATTTTGGCGGGCGGCGATTTTTGTGCTATTCTCAAACATGCGGATATTTAGACATTTGGATAATTCAGCGGCATTTATTAAATAGATTTTCAGGAGGTCTGCATGCACAAAATTACGATGCTGGGCACCGGGCTGATCGGGATGTTTTATACGATGACTTTGCATGGCCTGCGCAGCCGGGATCAGGTTCACGTGGTGTATTCGCGGTCGTCTGAACGGGCTTCTAAGTTTGCACAGGACTGGAATATCCCGAAGTGGACGACTGATATGGAAGCGGCCATTCAAGATCCGGAGACGGATGTGGTGGTGATTGGGCTGCCGAACAATTTACATGAAAAGGCAATAACGCTGGCGGCGAAGGCGGGAAAGGCAATCTTATGCACCAAGCCGCTGGCGCGCAACGCAGAAGAAGCCCTGCGCATTTTGCGAGTTGTTGAAGAGGCAGGTGTCTTTCATGGCTATCTAGAAGACCTCGTTTATACCCCAAAAACGCTTAAGGCAATTCAATCGACAAAAAATGGTGCATTAGGGAAAGTGCTTTGGGCACGTTCACGCGAGACGCACCCCGGCCCACACAGCGACTGGTTCTGGGATAAAGAACAGTCTGGGGGTGGCGCGATCATCGACATGGGGTGCCACTGTATTGAGATCAGCCGCAGCTTCATTGGCAAGTCGGTCAAGCCGCTGGAGGTGATGTGCTGGGCGGATACACAGGTGCACCCGATTGAGGCAGAAGACAGCGCGGTTGGATTGGTGCGTTATGCGAGTGGGGCAGTAGGGCAGTTTGAAGTGAGCTGGACGTTCCGTGGAGGAATGGATTTGCGCGATGAAGTTTCCGGTACGGAAGGGACGATTTGGCTGAACCACTGGCTGCGGACAGGTTTTGACCTCTTCACATCGGTTGGTGAGGGCGGGTATGTCGCTGAAAAAGCAGAAGGTTCTACCGGCTGGATGTTCCCGGTTGGGGATGAAAATGGTGCGTTAGGCTATGTAGAAATGTTCGCTGATATGTTGAATTCGCTCGATCAGGGTAAGAAGCCGATTGAGGATTTCTATGACGGTTATGTGGTTAACGCGATTATGGACGCGGCGTATCGTTCGGCGCAAAGTAAGCGATGGGAACCGGTGATTCTTGAGGATTGGCGCGGCGATGCTGAGGCCGAAACGGCTGGCGTGCTGCGCGATTATGATGCGGAGCACTTCCTTATTAAAGAGGAAAAGATGCCGGATGGGCGAACCAAATTGATCCTTAAAGAAAAAGTTGGCGGAAAAGTTATTCAAAAGGTGGTTTAAGATGACCGATCAAGTACGCGTTGGGTTGATTGGTACCGGTTTTATTGGTCATATTCATGCGATGAGCTTGCATGAAGCAAACCATGCCGAACTGGTCGCGGTTGCTTCGAAGACGCCCGGCAAGGCTGCACAGTTCGCTAAGGATCATCACGTCGCGGATGCTTATGATGATTACCGGAAACTCTTGGACCGTAGCGATATTGATGCGGTTATCATCGGCGTGCCGAATTATTTACACGAGGAATTGGTAAAGGCGGCGGCTGATGCTGGTAAGCACATTTTGATCGAGAAGCCATTCGCGCGGACGCTGGAAGAAGGTCAGCGCATGCTGGACGCCGTGGCGAAGGCCGGTGTAAAGATGGTTTATGGTGAGATGCTGTGTTTTTCGCCCAAGTATCTGCGCGCTAAGCGGCTGGTTGATGAAGGCGCACTGGGAGATGTGTTCCTTGTGAAGCAGAGCGAACAGCATGATGGGCCACATATGCCGTGGTTCTGGGATGTGAACCTTTCCGGCGGCGGTGTGCTGCTGGATATGGGGTGTCATTCGATTGAGTTCGCACGCTGGATTTTGGGTAAGCCGAAGGTTGAACGGGTGATCGCGAGTATGGGGACATTCGTTCATAAGGGTAAAACCCTCGGTGAAGATCACAGCGTTTGTATCATCCACTTTGAGAATAACGCGATGGCGGTACTGGAAAACAGTTGGGCGAAGACCGGTGGTATTGATGACCGCTGCGAAATCCTCGGTTCGAAGGGGAATACACGGGCTGACCTGATTCAAGGGAACGCGCTGGTTACACATAGCAAGACCGGTTATGGCTATGCTGTGGAGAAAGCGGATACGACACAGGGCTGGACGTTCACGGGTTTTGAGGAAGAGTGGAATTACGGCTTTCCACAAGAAGTGCAGCATTTTGTGAACGTGGTGTTGGGCAAAGAGAATCCGATTGAAACGGGCGAAGATGGTATGGAAGTGCTGAAGATTATTTATGCGGCGTACCAATCGGCGGGAGAAGGGCGGGAAATTGTATTCCCGTATGAGCCTCCTCGGAATCTGGCAAAACCGATTGACCTGTGGTTGAACGGCAAGAAAAGCCAGAGCTAAGTGAGATTGGTATGAGTTTATATATCGGGATCGACCTCGGTGGTACCAAGATCGCTGGCGCGGTGTGGAACGCGGCAACGCTGAGTGTGGAGGCGCAGAAGACTATACCCACGCAGGCTCATCTGGGGCCGGACGAAGTGATTGAACGGATTGCTGGATTGGTGATTGAACTCGGTAAGAGTGTCGGGCTTGAGCCGAGCGCGATACCGGGAGTAGGCGTTGGTGTTCCGGCAACATTTGACCCTGATGAGGGTGTCATCTGGTTGATCCCGAACCTGCCGGGAGCGTGGTACGGTAAGCCGATTATCGCCATACTGCGGCAGCGGTTGGGCTGTCCGGTGTATCTGGTGAATGACGCGCGGGCATTTACGCTGGCTGAGGCAACTATCGGAGCTGGACGCGGGGCGAATTCGTGCGTGGGGATTACGCTAGGCACCGGAATCGGTGGCGGGATTGCTATCCAAGGACGTTTGTATCTGGGTTTAACAGGAACGGCAGGTGAGTTCGGACACCACAGCATTGATATGTATGGACCTCCGGATGGTGCAGGTAATCCGGGAGGATGGGAAGGCATTGCCAGCGGGCCTGCTATTGCCGCGATGGGCATGAAGGCAGTGACACAGGGAATCACCACGAAAATCGGCGAATTGGTCGGATATGACTTGAATAAGATCACGCCGGAAATCATTGCGCGTGCGGCTGCATTGGATGACCCTGTTGCGAAGCGAATACTGGATACCGCGGGGTTTTTTCTGGGGACTGGTATCGCCAACGTCATCATTATGCTCGCCCCGGAACGGGTGGTGATTGGCGGCGGAATGGCGCAGTTGGGGGAATGGATCATGAAGCCGATCCGTGAGACTGTTAAGCAGCGTGTGCATACGGTTCCACTGGACCGGTTAGCGATTGTGCCTGCGGCGTTGGGAAATGAAGCTGGCGTGATTGGTGCGGCAATATGGGCGAGCCAGCAGGGGCAATCCGCCTGAGTAGAAAAGTGAAGAAAGAAAATGCCAGTTTATACGCAGGAACTGCCGATTGTAGCAGAAGCCGAGGTTGTGGTGTTGGGTTCGGGCAGCGCTGGTTCGACAGCCGCAATCGCCGCAGCGCGAACGGGAGCTGATACGCTGCTGGTGGAACGTTACGGCTTTTTGGGCGGTACATCGACAATGGTGCTGGACACGTTCTACGGGTTTTATACTCCGGCTGATCAGGCAGCGCGGGTTGTGAACGGAATTCCATGGGAGATTGTGGAACGCTTATACGCTTACGGAATGGTGCTGGAACGCCCTAGCAGCTATGGGGCGGGGCAGGCTGTGACTTATGACCCCACGACCCTGAAAGTTGTGTGGGAGCAGACGGTGGGTGCTGCCGGGGCACGACTGCTGCTGCATACGTTTTGCGTGGATGTGCTCAAGGATGGTGACCGGATCAGCGGGCTGGTGGTGGCTAGCAAGCAGGGACTCGGCTTGATCATGGGACGGGTGTTTGTGGATGCTTCGGGCGATGCTGATCTGGTATTCAAGAGTGGGGCACCCTTTGAGGCTGCGGGAACGGATGGGCAGCCGGCGCAATCCTTGACGACAACGTTTCGTTTGGGCGGCGTGAACGCTGAACGGGCGCGGGCAGTCAAACGCGATGAATTGGTTAAGCGGATGAAAGCTGCGAATGTCTCCGGTGAGTACCGGCTGCCACGCGAGGAAGGCAGTATCCACGCTACACCCATCGCGGATGTGGTGGCGACCAATATGACGCGCGTGGCTTACGTTGACGGGACTGACCCGTTCGAGCTGACGAAGGCAGAGGTGGAGGGGCGCAGGCAGGCGCTGGAATATACGCGTTTTTTGCGAGAACAGATTCCGGGGTATGAGCATTCATACTTGATGAACTTTAGTACGCAGATCGGAATTCGTGAGACACGGCGTATTTGGGGCGAATACCGGCTGACGCGGGAAGATGTGTTGAGTGCGCGGCAGTTCGAGGACGCGATTGCCCAGTGCGGCGCGCCGATTGAGGATCATCACGCAGGGAATAACACGCGGTGGGAGTATGTGCCGGATGGGGGGACGTATGACATCCCATACCGGGTACTCTTGCCACAAGGTGTGAGCAATTTGGTGGTGGCGGGGCGCTGTCTTTCGGCTGATCATGACGCGCACGCATCGGTGCGAAGCATGGGGCAGTGCATGGCGATGGGACAAGCGGCGGGCACTGCTGCGGCGCTGGCTGTGCGGGAGGATGGAACACCGCACAGGTTGAATGTCGGGAAGTTACAGGAACGACTGCGCATGGATGGCGCGTTATTTTCCGGTGCGACTGCGGTCGCAGCGGCCAAGTAAGGGAGAGGGCAAAAATGGATTCAAAAGCAGCGGCGCTGGCTTATATGGACGCAGCGCAGAAAATTACGGATGCGATTCGCGCTACGCAGATGGATAAGATCGAGGCGGCGGCTCAGGTATGCGCGGACAGCATTGGTCAGGGTGGGTTGGCTCATTTGTTTGGTACAGGGCATTCACGCATTCCAGTGGAAGAGATTTTTCCACGACATGGAAGCTTCCCCGGATTTCATCCGATTATTGATTTATCGCTGACGTTCCACACACAGGTGGTGGGGGCGAACGGACAGCGGCAAGCGATGTTGATTGAAAAGATGGAAGGGCTGGGAGAGGCGATCTTGCGGAATTTTGTGTTCCGTACGTATGACTGCTTCCTGATTTTTTCCAACAGCGGCGTGAACAATGTGATTATGGAAGTGGCGCTGGGCGCGAAGGCGCGCGGGATGAAGGTGATCAGCGTGGTATCTATGGAACACTGTTTAGCGACCGCAGCACGACATAAAAGCGGCTTACGACTGCCCGATGTTTCGGACATCACGATTGACAACTGCACGCCGTCGGGCGACGCGCTGGTGAAGCTCGATGGGCTGGATTATCCGGTTGGGCCGGGTTCCACGATTGGATATGCGCTGATTGTGAACGCGCTGAAGGTCGCGGTGGCACAGAAGCTGACGGCGATGGGACAGCCACCATTGGTGCTGACCAGCGGGGTATTGATCGGCAGCGAAGAGTCGGCGACGTTGTTTGAACGCACCTACGATGATTACCGCGAGCGCGTGAAGAAGGTTTACGGCGGTTAGGCCGATGATTTGCGGAACGTCCAGCGCTCACCGGGCTGCAAGATGGTGAAGGTTAGGCCGGTGTTACGGGCGAGCGCGGCGAAGTCATTCACATCGGCGGTGTTGAAGGTGAACATGTCGTAGTGATGGGGGATGACCAGCCCACTGCCGACGGCTTGCGCGAGCGAAACTGCTTCGGCAGCATTCATATTGGGCGGGACTTTGAGCGCGTCACG
>JAFLCH010000057.1 GCA_017303775.1 Anaerolineae bacterium
CGAAGAGGAGATCGGGCGCGGTGATGGCGACGAGGGCGGTGACGGGCAGGTGATGCACTGCTCCGGTCATGGTGAGATGACGCGGGGCAGGGAGTAGTAATGGTTGTGACATGGAGTCCTGTTCCTTTCGTGGGGTTGATGTGGTATCCGGCTGATCAGACGGCGCGGATGTATATGACCCCGATTTTAGCGGGGAGGAAGCAGGGCATCAAATTGGACATGGTTGGTCTTCGGTATTCATCGTTAGTATTACGTGGCGTAAAATTGTAGCCCCTTATATTGAGTGACATTTCCGGTGGAGATAACATGACAAACCGTAAGTTGCGCGCAGGTATCGTCGGGTTGGGTGTGGGGAAGTCTCACGCACGCGGATACTTGAGCAGCCCGGATACGGAGTTGGCGGCTGTTTGTGACGCGAACGCTGAACGTTTGGCGCTTTCGGCAGATGAGTGGAAGGTTGAGGCGCGGTATACCGATTTTAGGACGATGTTCAAGGAAGCTGATCTGGACATTGTGAGCATTTGCCTGCCGAACGCGCTGCACGCCGAAGCCTCTATCGCGGCGCTGGAAGCGGGGATTCATGTGATTTGTGAGAAGCCGATGTCGGTGACGGTGGCCGAGGCCGAGGCAATGGTGAGCGCAGCGGAACGCAGCGGCAAATGGTTGATGGTTTCCTATAACTACCGCTACCGTTCGGATGCACAGTGGATGCGGCGGGTTGTTCAAAGCGGCAAGCTGGGGCAGATCTTCCATGTTCAGGTGTCGTGGCGGCGCGAGACGGGTATTCCCGGTTGGGGGTTGTTCGGCAGCAAGGCGATGTCCGGCGGCGGGGCGTTGATCGACCTCGGCGTGCATGTGATTGATCTGGGGTTGTGGATGATGGACTTCCCGGCGGTGAAGACGATCAGCGCGAGTACGCGGACGTTGTTCGGGCCGACAAGCCATAAGACGTGGGGACGCAAGCCGGGTGAGACGGCTGACTTTGATGTGGATGACGGGGGTGTGGCGTTCATGCGGTTGAGCAATGGGGCGAGCATGGTGCTGAACGTGACATGGGCGGAGCATATGGAACCGGGGGAAGATGCGTTCCGGGTGGAAGTGCAAGGGACGGAAGGCACGGCAATTATGCATGTGCGGAATTACAAGCATGAGGATACGCTGCGGCTTTATACCGAGATTGAGAATGAACCGGTGACGGTGATCCCGAAGGTGGGATTCGGTGGACCGCAGGGGCATGAGCGCATGATTTGGGATCTGGCTGAGAGTCTGCGGAATGGAGGGCAGCCAAGCACAACCGGTGAGCAAGGGCTGACGGCGGTGCAAATCCTTGATGCGCTGTATCGATCGGCAGAGGGTGAAAGTGAGGTGGTCTTGAGTGGAAAGTAGCAGCAGTCAATCCCCCCAAGCTGACATGCGTTGGCTTGGGGGCTTTGTCGCCCGTCACCGGTTGGCCGCGATTGGCTCACTGGCGGCAGGGGGCGTGGCCGGGATCACTTCGGCTATTGAGCCGTATTTGATCGGCGCGATTATCGATAGTATTCGTGAGCAGGTGGCGCTGGATCAACTTTTACAATATGCACTGGCTTTGATCGGGCTGGCGATCGTCACTGTGATTGCGTTCTATGGGCAGCGGACATGGAGCGGGACGGTGGCTTACTCGGTAAATTATGATATTCGCCAAACTTTATTCGATAACCTTTTAACGCTCGAACAACGTTTTTTCCAAACTTATCCGACCGGTGATCTGATTTCGCGCATGTACAGTGATGTGGACATGATCTGGCGACTTTTGACGATCGGGTTCACACGGTTCGGCAGCGCGTTCATGACGGTGGTGGTGGCATTTGTGCTGCTGGGGACGATCAATGTTCCACTGACGCTGGTGGTGTTTGTAGTACTGGTGGTTTCTACGGCCATTCAAATGAAGGTTGGGATGCTGCTGGCACCGGTATTCGAGGATGTGCAGGAACAGGCTGGCGTGGTTTCAGCGTTGGTGCAGGACTCGGTCAGTGGTATTCAGACGGTGAAGACCTTTGGGAGCGAGGCGGGGGTTGCGCGCCAATTCCATAAGGAAAACATCGAGTATAAGCGACGGTGGTTGTTCTTCAAGCGACGAAATGAACCTGTGGGTATGCTGCCGAATATGATCAGCGAGTTGACGGCGGCGATTGTGGTGATGTTTGGCGGGGTGCTGACCCTACAGGGGGCGCTTACGCTGGGTAATTTTGTGCAGTTTCTGGTTTATTTGAGTTTGATCAGCAACGTTTTGCTGCAACTGGGTACGATCTACCAGCGCTACCAGCAGACACGGGGTGCGCTGACACGGTTGACACCGCTGCTGCAAGAGGCACAGATCCGCAGCGATGATGACGCTGAGCCACTCAAGCAGTTTCGTGGTGAAATTCAGTTTGAGCATGTGAGCGTGCAGGCGGAAGGTACGTGGCTGCTGCGGGATATTCAACTGCATATTCCGGCGGGAGAGGTGGTGGCCTTCGTGGGACCGACGGGATGTGGTAAGACGCTGCTGGTGAGTTTGCTGGCGCGGGTGCTTGACCCGGATGAAGGTGTGGTTCGGATTGATGGGCATGATGTGCGGCATGTTGATCTGGACGATTTGCGGCACGGCATTACGTATGTGCCGCAGTCAACATTTTTGTTCAGCCAGCCGGTTCATGCGAATGTGCGGATGGGGCAGCGGAACATTATGGATGAGGAGCTGGAGAAGGCTATTTTCATCTCGCGGCTCAGTAATGATTTGCCACAACTACCACAAGGGTTAGAGACACTGGTCGGTGAGAAGGGTGTGATGCTTTCGGGGGGGCAGAAGCAACGAGTGGCGATTGCGCGGGCGATCGTGCGTAATCCATCAATTCTGGTGCTGGATGATGCTTTGTCGAGCGTGGATACCCAGACGGCAGCAGATATTCTGGCTGATTTGCGGGATGTTTTGCAGACGCGTACCAGCCTAATTATCGCACACCGAATCGCGACGGTTAAGGATGCTGACCGGATCGTGGTGATGGACGAGGGGAGAATCGTAGAGAGCGGCACTCATGCGGCACTCATTGCCCTTGACGGGTTGTACGCACGGATGGTGGAACGCGAGTTGAGAAGCGAGGACGCGGACGATGACGAAACCCAATAAGCAAGCGGATGCGGATACGGCACCGGTGAAGAAAGAGGGTGGCAACAGGCTGGGTTCGTCTGAGATGGATCGTTCACAAGTTAGTGATCGTTATCTGGTGCAGATGCTGTGGCAATTTGTCTCTCCTTTTTGGAAACAACTGGCACTGGTGTTCCTGATGCTGATCGGGGTCACCGTATTTTCGCTGATGCCCCCGTATCTGGTGCAGCGGGCCGTAGATGGGCCGATACAGTCCGGCGATTTGAATGGACTCGTGCCGTATGGGGTCATTTATCTGGTGACTGTTATCGGGTTGTTTTTAATGCGATTTGGACACACATATTTGCTGCAAAGTGTGGGGCAGAACGCGCTGGTTAATTTGCGGCAGGCCTTGTTTGAGCATATCCTGCGACAAGATATGCGATTCTTTAATAATACGCCGGTTGGACAAATTGTTTCCCGGTTGTCGAATGATATTGAGGCACTGACCGAACTTCTTTCAACCAGTATCGTGGTGGTTGCCAGCAATTTGGTGACGGTTTTCGGAATTGTGCTGGTGATGTTTGTGATTAATTGGCGGTTGGCACTGCTAGGGCTGGTGGTGATGCCGATTATGATCGTGGCAACCGTTTACTTCCGGCGCAGGATTCGGGCGGCATCCAATCATTTTCACCGGATTGTGGCGGAATATCTGGCGTTCATCAATGAGCAGTTTGGCGGGATGCTGGTGGTGCAGTTGTTCGGACGGCAGCATGTGAGCCGGCAGGAATTTGATACGATCAACCGGAACTATCGCGATGTACACATGAATATCCGTGATTTGTACACCGTCTATTCGGTGCTGCTGCAAATTTTGACGACACTCGGATTGGCGCTGGTGCTTTATGGGGGAGGGCATGGTGTACTGGCCGGTTGGGCGACGCTGGGTATGCTGATCTCTTTCATCCAATATACTCGGCGGAGCTTTGAACCGATTTTGCAACTTTCGGAACAGTTCACTCAGATTCAGACCGCGTTTTCGGCAGGGGAACGGATTGCGCGGATGCTGCGCGTTGAGCCGACGATTGTTGAACGGGAAAACCCTGTGGCGATTGCAGATTTTCGCCAGTCGATTCAGTTTGAAGATGTGACGTTTGGATATGAGCCGGGAAACCCGGTTTTGAAAAAGGTTTCGCTCTCGATTGAACCGGGACAGCGAGTCGCGATTGTGGGGGCAACCGGAGCGGGTAAAACTTCTTTGGCGGGGCTGCTGGCGCGGTTCTATGATGTACAGAAAGGCAGCGTCAAGATTGATGGTGTCGATGTAAAAGATCTTTCGCTAAGCGATTTGCGGCGATATGTGACGGTTGTTCCACAAAGCCCTTACTGTTTTAACGGGACAATCGCTGATAATTTGCGCCTGTTTGATGAGAGCGTGACGTATGAACAGATGATTGAAGCATCGAAGGCGGCATGTGCAGCGCGATTTATTGAACGACTTCCGGGGACGTATGATTATATGCTGCTTCCCGGCGGCGCGAATCTTTCGCAGGGGCAACGACAACTGCTGGCACTGGCACGAGCGCTGATTCACAGCCCGAACAGTATTTTGGTGCTTGACGAGGCTACGAGCAGCATTGATACGGAGACGGAGGTTCTGATTCAGGAAGGGTTGCAAGCGGTACTGCGGAATCGCACGAGCCTGATTATTGCTCACCGGTTGAGTACGGTGCGGGATGCAGACCGGATTCTGGTGATGCAACGGGGTGAGATTATTGATGACGGACCTCATGAAGTTTTGCTCAAACGGGGAGGGTTATATACAAAGCTTTATATGCGACAATTTGCTGTGGAATCTCGACCTGTTGAGAACGCCTCATAAATTTAGTAACTGAAGACAAACGCCGAGCGCTGAAGATTGATCACTTTAGCATAATAGACAAGCGGCAAGATGATCGTGTATACTAAATTTATAATTATTTTGAATCTCTCATCCATTATTGTAGTGGTTTGGAGAAAATGTGGAATGAAGGATTCTAAACCTTCAATATGGGTGGTGTTCACAGCGCTGCTGATGATGCCTACAATCGTTCTGGGACAGATAGCGGAATGCAGTGCTGTCGTGCAAGCTGCCTTGAACGCGACGGATGAAGTCTGCAAAGATACCGGACGTAACCAAGCCTGCTACGGACACATACGACTTGAGGCTGAACCCCAATCACCGGATGCGACCTTTGAGTTTAACAGCGAGGGGGACACAGTTGACTTGGCTCAACTGGGTTCACTGCGCCTCAGCCCTATGAATGTCGAGACGAATACGTGGGGCGTGGCTTTGATGAAGCTTCAGGCCGATATTCCTAATGAGAACCCTGCTAATGTCTCACTTCTGGTTTTCGGGGATGTGGAGCTGAAGAACGCGATTCCTGACCCGATTCTTGTTGATGTTACGATAAAGGGGCCGAGCAACGCTAATGTGCGCCGGCAACCCTCTAACCGTGCTTTCGTGCTTGGAACCCTGACACCGGGAACTACCGTGAGCGCCTCGGGACGATCAGAAGATGGCAGTTGGATATATGTTGTGATGCCAGATGGAAGCAATGGCTGGCTGCGGCGGTCGCTGGTGAACAGTGATGATTCGCTAACTGAACTGAGAGAGATTAATCCTTCATTGGTGTCTTATGGGCCGATGCAGGCGTTTTATATTAAAAATGGTGATCAGTCGAGCGCATGCTCTGACGCCCCGAACGACGGCATTTTGATTCAGACTCCTGAAGGGGTCGCTGAAGTCCGGTTGTGGATTAATGAGGTCAAAATCCGGTTAGGCTCAACGGCTTTTATCCAAACGACAGATGGCCATATGCAAGTCACGACGATTGAGGGAACTGCTCACGTTGAAGCGTTGGGGGTTGAGCAGGTAGCTGTCGCAGGATCGAGTGTTTCAATACAAACGAATGAAGAGCAGAAACCCATTGCCCCTCCAAGCCAACCGGTAAGTTATGTGTCTACACCGGTTAACGCGCAGAATGTTCAGGTGTTGGAACGTGAGATCACGATAGCGCCTCCGCTTGAGCCAAGCGCGACGCTTGTTTCTACCGCTACGGCTTCGGCGACGGTTGAAGTACGGGCATCGGCAACGAGTTCTGCTACAGCAGCGCCTGTTGAAACTGAGGCCGTCATTCCACCTACAGCTGTCCCGACGAACACAGCACTCCCGACAAACACGAATGTGCCGCCAACAGCGATTATTCCAACTGATACGAGCGTGCCTCCGTCTCCTATTCCAACCAACACGAGCGTGCCGCCGCCTACTGACACGGCTGCGCCACCTCCTGCCGCGACAAATACAGATGCTCCTCCTCCACCTCCCACAAGTGTGCCCGATACAGGGAACGGCGGGGGAGGAACTTCTGTCGAAGCAAGTCCTACTCCTTAAGTTTGGCTAAAGCGGTTGATGGGACAGCCTTGGTAATAGACCGAGGCTGTTTTATTTATGCTTCAGGATTGCAGGTGGAATGATAGGGGAGATCGCTGAAATAGCGTGACCATTCCTGTGGGGTGAGGTTGCGACTGGCTATGCTACAGGCGGTGGCACGCCATTCGCCGAAGCTGGTACGCCAGACAAAGATATTCTGATCTTCTCCTGCTGAGATGAGCATTTTGCCATCGGGACTGAACGCCAACGCGTTGACGTAATTGGTGTGACCTAATAGCGGGCGACCAAGCTGCTGCTTCTGGTTGACGTCCCATAGGATGATGGCGTTATCCTGACTGGCTGACGCTAAGAGCTTCTGATCCGAGGTAAAGTCGAGGCTGGTGACCCAATCGGCATGGCCGAGCAAGGGGGGAGCCGCTAATTGCCATGTGGTTGTGTCCCAAAGTAGGATACTGCGATCTTTGCTCCCTGTTGCTAAGAGCGTATCATCCGGTGAAAAAGCAAGCGCTAAAACATCGTCAGTATGCGCCGTCAGCGGATCTGTAATCCGTGTACGGGATTCAATATCATAAATGCTGACTGTGTTATCCTGACTGGCAGAAGCGAGTCGTTTGCCATCTGTACTGAAGCTTAAGGCGCGAATTCCATCGGTATGAGCGGGGATTGAATCGGAAATTCGCTGCCCACTGGCTGCATCCCAGAGAATGATTGTTCCATCCGCACCACCGGAAGCAATTGTGTGACCATCGCTACTGTAGGCGAGCGCGATGAATGGGTTGAAGCCATCTAGCTGTAAGGTATGGTCGGTGGCACGAGTGATGAGGTTCCAGATGCGCAATGTGCCATCAACACTGGCAGAGACTAAATGCTGATTATCCGGACTGTAGGCTAGGCCAGTGATGTAGTTTGTATGGCCTTCCAAGAACGCCGTTTCTTCGAGGGAAGCTGAATCCCAAAGATGGATGTTGAAATCTTCTTCGTTGAGGAAGCCTCCTGCAAAGGCGAATTGTGTGCCATCCGGATTGAAGGTAACCGAGAGGGCATCATCTGACTGGGGGAGGGCAGCGATTGATAAGGCAGGGAGATCTGTGGTGTTCCAGATGATGACGCTGCGATCTGATGAGGCAGAGGCAATGGTTGCACCGTCCGGAGCAAATGAAAGACTCCATATTGCATCCAAGTGACCGCTATGCGGTGAGCCGATCATTTCACCGGTGCTCATGTCCCAAAGACGGAGTGCTGCATCGTCGCTGCCGGTTGCAAGAATTTGCCCATCGGGACTGAGGGCTAAGCCCTTGACTCGCCGGGTGTGACCGGTTGGGATGCTGTAGAGCAATTCTCCAGTTTGGGTATCCCAGAAGATGACTTCAGCATCTACGCCGGTCGAGATCAACGTCGAACCATCAGGAGTATAAAGCAAATTCAGAACAAAACCTGTATGCCCCAAAAGAGGATCTGTAAGGGGTTGAGCATTTTCGGGATTCCAAACTTGTATTGAACCATCACCGCTGGCGGAGGCTAACTGCCGGCTATCCGGACTGAAAGCCAAAGCATAGACAATATCGGTGTGGGCAGCGATGGGCTGCCCGATTTGTTCACCGTTTGAGTTCCATATTGTAATTGATCCATCTGCTGCTCCGGCGGCGATGAACTCACCATCCGGGCTGGCGGTAACACTCCATACGGCTTGATTGACACTGAGTGGTGCGGAAATTGGCTGCCCGGTTTGCGTGTCCCAACGGCGCAGTGTGCCATCTGCACTGGCTGAATAGAGCACTTGTGAGTCAGCGCTGAAGGCTAGACTATTGATCCAATTGGTGTGCCCGCTGAGCGGTGCGCCAATGGGCTGCCCTGTTTGAGCATCTCTGATTATGATGATGTTGTCTCGGCCCCCGCTGGCTAAGAGGCGACCATCCGGACTGTAGGAAACGGTTCGAACGGCGTCTGTGTGACCTGATAGATAGCGGAGCATGTCAGGCGCTGACTGCAAATTGGTTAATAGACTGTTGCGCGCTTCGAAAGTATCGGCAATATTTTGTGATTCGAGGCTGAGGAGCAGGCGGAGATCGAGACGATCGGTTCCTGTGAGCGCGGTGACCGCTATCTCGCGTGAGCGAGCCAAACTCGCTTGTTGGTCGGCTCGCTGCTGCTCGGCTTCAGCCACACGCTGACGGTCGAAGGCGAATAGGGCGAGTGCAATGGCAAAGAGGGCGATTCCGGCGAGGCCGATCATGATATTCCGGAGGCGATTGGCGGCTTGCTGCCGTGCGCGGACACTTGCCCATAAAAAGGTCGACTCTTCAGGGGTTAGTTTGATGGCAGGTGAAACGCCCAAGACCTCATATTGCACTAAGCGCGAACCTGTAACCAGAAAGCTGGGATCGCGATTGGATGTGATCCATTCGGCAGCAGCAGCGCTTAAGCGACGTTGTAGACGTACTTCTTCACGATTGGATTCAAGCCAGTCTCTAAGCCTGCCCCAGACGCGGATCAGCGCTTCATGTGCGATTTCGACAGTTGGCGCACGTGTGCCGGGTTCGTAATCAAAGGTGAGCAAGCGGTAACGGCCAAATTCATCAATTACATATTGCGCGATTTTTTTATCTGCGGCGATGGCATTTAACTCAGATCGAAGGGTGCGGCGGCGGCTGTCGTCAACCCCGTCACCAAGGGTGATTAAGCGGAGAAACATTTGCTGTGCCGCGGCCTGGCTTGCTGAGTCCAAGTTTTCGTACAGTTCGTCCGCACGGCGTGCTAAGGCTCCTAATACACCCCCGGTAGATTTGTAGGCTTGATTGGTCAAGAGGAAGTTGGAACGCTTTTCGAAGAGTTCGGTCAATGCATATTGAAGGAGGGGGAGCGCACCGGGCTGCTGCGCAACTTCGCTGACGATATCTGTGACCAAACCGGGTTCAAATTGGATACCTAAGCGTTCTACCGGCTCTGTAATGGCTTCCCTGATTTCTGACGGGGAAAGTGGTAAGACGATTTCGGTATGATCTCGAATCAGATCGCTCAGGCCGGGGTAGAGCAATGGACGATCATAAAAGTCAGCCCGAAGCGTAATGATGATTCGGAGACGACTCTGTGGTTCTTTTGCTGCATTCACTAATAAGAGGAGAAAATGCAGCCTGACTTTTTCATCGGCAACCAGCGTAAAAACTTCTTCGAACTGATCAATCAGAAGTAAGAGTTCGGATTGCACATCCGGCAAGATTGCTGCCACTAATCGGGCAAGCGCCGTTTCATCCGTAAAGAGATCGGTAAATGAATCGGGCTTGTTGACGGCGACGCTGAGGAGCGAGTCTGCCAATTCTTGCAGCGGGTTTGCCCCGGGAGTCATTTGAATGTAAAACCAATTTTGAGACGAACCTACTCCACCCCGTTTGAGGGTTGGTATGACACCTGCGCGGACCACGCTGGATTTGCCGCTGCCACTGGGGCCTACAACTGCAAGAAAGCGCGTATTAGCCTCGGGATTCTGAAGCCGGTTCATGATTCGGTTGATTAGCGCGCTCCGACCGAAAAAATCTCCGGCGTCGGCTTCTTGGAAGGCTCGAAGCCCTTTATAAGGATTTGTAGGTATCGGGAAGGGTTCGATAATAACCGTTCGTGCTCCGACAATTGGTACATAACCGGGATGATGAGATGGCGAAGCGGTATGTGCTAATTGGGATGCGGGATCGTCAGTTTCGTTCACTATTTGATGAAGTTCAGCAGCGAAATCGAGAACATTGGCATAACGTGCTTCAGGGCGTTTGGATGTTGCGCGCCAAATGACAATGTTTACCGCATAGGGGATATCTGCTCGAAGTGCTTGCAGCGGCGGCAGGGATTCGCTTAACTGTTTACGTATAACAGTGCTGGTGCTGGTATCGTAAAAGGGTGTATTGCCGGTGAGCATGACATAGAGCACCATGCCCAGACTGTAAATGTCGCTTTGAGGCGAGACTGGACTTCCCACTACCTGTTCAGGAGAAATAAAGGCGGGTGATCCATAACGATCTTCTTCGGAAGGCATTTGGGAGTCAGTTGTGAGTTTTTTAGCGATGCCGAAGTCTGCTAAGTAAGCATTGTTTTCTTCATCGAGCAAAATATTAGCCGGTTTAATATCCCGGTGGATGATGTTGCTGCGATGAGCGATGGAGAGGGCGCTGGCGACTTGACCAATCAGACGCGAAGCATCCGAGATAGCCCATGAACCTCTTTTTTCCAGCGATTCTTGGAGACTGCCACCCCGGAGTAAGCGCATGACCAAGAACGCCATCCCCGGTTCTCTCCAATAGTCATACAGTGGAACAATGTGTAGATTTTCGAGGCGGGCGATCAGTTGAGCTTCAGAGTCGAAACGGCGTATGAAGTCGGGATCATTGGCATGTTGAGGAAGGATGATTTTTACCGCAACTTCACGATCAACAGATGCTTGATAGGCGCGGTAAACTGCCCCAAAGCCCCCACTCCCAATGAGTTCGTGAAGTTCATATCCCTTGATGCTTTGGCCGGTTAGATTTGTAATTTCATGCGACATATAGGATCAACTCTATTTCACAGCTTATACCGTTCGCCGGGCAGTGTATCAGACATCATCAGGGATGATGCGCAGTGGGCTAAATAAGAGTATTTGTAGATGTGTGATCAGAGCCTGTTTTAGATCCTGTTTGGCTGCCGATGTGGTAGTTGAAGTGAAGTTATTGAGGACTTCTTGGGCTAAGTCGGCTAGGGAATTTTGGAGTTCGATATTTAACTGATGAATGTATTCCTCGGGAGGTTGTTCATTCGGCGATGTTGCTGAGATCATGGTTGAACGCTTAGCGTGTAAGGTGATGATTTTCTCGAGATTCGCCTCACGCCAACGCGCCCCTGTCCCTTTGAGCAAACGGAGTGCTTGCGCTCCTCCGGCAAGCCTGATTTCAAAGACGGACTTTGCCGAATCGACCGTGATTTCTCCTATAAGAATTGGGGTGGATATTTCATTTAGCCGAGTTTCTATATTGCTCTGCAGATCGGCCATGGCTTTGAGAAAAGGAGAGAGTTGATGTTGCAGATCATCGGGAGTTAGGCGGATGGGAGAAGCGCCCGAAAACTCATTTTTGAGTTTGATAATGGTTTCTGTTGGGCTGATTGTATCGGGCAGTCGGAAATAGACATTTAGATTGATTTGACCCAAACGCAGCAAATCTCCCGGCTGTAGGGGATAGATTTCATCCGGAATGAGCCGTCCGTCGTTCAGCCATGTTCCATTGGTGCTGCCGATGTCTTTTACGACGTATCCTGATTCCTGGCGAATGATAATGGCATGTTTGCGTGAAACCCCTAGTTGGCTTCCATTGTAGGGGGTAAGATCGACAGAAGGGGCGAGATCCCCCGGATTGTAACGCCCTAAGGTTACCTCGCCGCCTGATGCCCGAACCAAGATTGGCTGCTCGTACCCATACACTTGAAAGACTAAAATGTCGGCATACAGACGGGTAATCTGAATAACCTTTTCCGGTATGGGCTGGCGCGTGATCGGCGGCGGTTGAATGTGACTGGTGGTGCGCGATGGCAGTAATGCAACCAGAACTGTGCCACAGTAAGCACAGGTTGTACTATCCGCTTTTATTTCCTTGTGACATGCAGGACACGATTTTGTCGTTGTCATGACCGCCTATGGCACACCTTTAGTTTTGAGATCTAGGGCATTTTAACGTGTAACAGTTACCTTATTCAAGCCACGCGGCTGATCCACTTCGTGCCCTTTTTCTAGCGCCAAATGCATTGCAAAAATTTGACCGGGTACGACTGCTGTGATTGGTGATAACCATTCCGGAACCGCGTGGGGTAGAGGCATTGGTTTGCGGGCGTACTTCAAGATGTCATCGTCGTTAGAAATAACCAGTGCTTCCGCTTTGCGCTCGGCCAATTTAGTCAGGAAGTCGGTGAGAATGGGTTGAGTCAAACCTGTGGGCGCAACGACAATAACAGGGAAACCGGGATCGATTAAAGCAAAAGGGCCGTGCCTGAAGTCTGCTTCACTATAGCCTTCACCAACGATATAGCAGAGTTCTTTAATCTTTAGACTGATTTCAAAGGCGGTGCAATAATTGTAACCACGACCTATGGTGACGAAGCGTTCCATATAGCGATAGCGCTGCGCCCATGAGGCGATGGGTTCGGAGCGGGTTAGGGTTTCGCGAACATAGCCGGGTAAGTTGGCAAGCTCGGATTTCAATTCAGGGCGGTCAACCAAGGTTGTCATCAGGAGCGCGATGGCTGTGAGCTGCGCTGTATAGGTTTTGGTGGCTGCCACACTGATTTCTTTTCCGGTTAGGAGGTTGAGGTGGAATTCAGCCGCTTGAGCAAGAGGCGATGAAGGATCATTGGTTATGCTTACGGTGAGCGCACCTTGTTGACGTGCATCTTCTATGACTTTACAAACATCCTCTGATTTGCCAGACTGCGAAATGCCCACGACGAGGCCACGTGATAAATCGGGCGATGTCTGATAAAGGGTGTGAACTGAAGGGGTAGCGAGCGCAACCGGCATACGCGCGTGGATTCCAAACAGATATTGCGCGTAGCGGGCTGCATTATCAGATGTGCCACGGGCTGCAATATACATATACGCTGGATTGAATTGGCGGATGGCTGTCGCTATGCGCTGTGCTGTTTCTGCTTCTCGTTCGAGAAGGTTATTGATGATTTCTGGTTGTTCTGCGATTTCTCGTTCTATGTGAAACATTATTTTCCCTTTTGATACACGATACGCCCTTCGGCGATCGTCAATTGCACATTGATGTTCTCATCCACGAGAACAAGATCCGCATCTTTGCCGACTTCGATGCTACCTTTTTGATGGCTGATGTGAATTGCCCTCGCAGCATTCAAACTCGAAACCTGCCAAATTTCTTCCAAAGGACGGCGTGAGGCGTGCTTGAAATTAGCGAGCGCGCGATCCATGGTGAGTGAGCTGCCAGCGAGAGTACCATCCGGCAAGTTTACTCGATCTTGGGTGACTGAAATCGTTCGGCCATCTTGCTGATAGGTTGAGCCGGGTGGCAACCCCGCACCCCGGACTGCATCCGAAATTAAGATGATTTTATCGCTCCCTTTTGCGGCTAAGAGAATGCGCATAACAGCGGGGTGGACATGGACATTGTCTGCTATCAACTCACAATTCAAGGAGGAAAAGTCCATGGCTGCGCCAACTGTGCCGGGGAGGCGATGATTGAGCGCAGTCATGGCATTGAAGGTATGTGTTGTTTGGGTAAGTCCCAATTCAACTGCTTGCTCCATATCTTCGTAGGAGGCAGCGGTATGGGCTGCAGAGACAGTGATACCACGACGCACACATTCGGTGACTAACCACTGATTTTCGGTGAATTCCGGCGCCAGCGCCAGAAGGCGTATGACATTCAGATCCAAAAAGCCTAAGGCTTCTTCCCGATCTGCTCGCCGAATCTGACTGCTGTCTTGTGCTCCACAACGGACAGGGTTCAAATAGGGGCCTTCGAGGTGCGCTCCTAACAATGATGCTCCATTGTTGATTTGCCCCTGACAAGCCGCAATCTGATTCAGAGCATCCCAAATTTGGACGCGTGAAGCTGTCCATGTAGTGGCGAGAAAGCTTGTTACGCCATGTTGGGCGTAAAATTGTGCCATGTGTTCGAGTGATTCACGCGAGGCATCCATGCATTCGTAGCCGACAGCACCGTGAACATGGAGATCGATGAAGCCGGGTAAGAGGGTATTATCTTGTGCATCAACGACCTGCGCCGTCGGAAACTCTGGTGCGATACCTGTGCCTATGCGAGTGATGGTTTTGCCTTCGAGCAGCAACCATCCTGATGGAATCAAGCCCATCATTGTGACTATTCGGGCATTTTTAAACAGAATACTGTTTTCCAACCTAGATCCTTTTTGCTGCGAGAATTTATTAACGATATGGTTATATCAATTTGTTGCGTTTATGTCGAGGTAGGCGGAAACATCTACAAGGACTATATCCAGTTGGTACGCATGCTGTTATTTGATTAACAATTCAAACTGAATAGCAGGTTTTCGCTCAGTTGTTGAAATGCGGGATTATTTCGCGACCCAGTGCGAGAATAGCCTCGTCAATGTTCGGGCCGAGTGGTGGCCCGAAGCTGATATGACGCGCTCCTGCATGGGCAAGTGCTTCAAGCCGCGGTATTAATTCTTTGGCAGTGCCTGCAATCCCTATTTTGAGCATTTGCTCAGTGACCAAGGATTTGGCTTTTTCAATGTTGTTTTCTTTCATTACGGCATGTTCGATTGATTTGAAGTCGTTGTGAGTTAAGCCTAACTCTGCGAGGATCGTATCACTCATGGCATGACCGTAGTAGGCGATTTTTTCTTTCAGTGCGTCCTCGGCTCTATGCTTGTCGTTTGAGATTGAACACCAAATACAAGCAGCTATATCTAGTTGATCAATATCACGATTTGCAGCCTGTGCTCCGGCCACGATATGTGGCATGACATTGCGGTAATGTTCCGGCGGGAAGAGTAGGGGGAGTCCGCCATCGGCAATTCTCCCGATTTCCTCCAGCATTTTGGGACTCATGGCACCGATATAGATGGGTATACGACGCACAACTGGAAACCGCATATAAACTTCATCTGACCATCTTAAAAATTCACCGTTGGTTGTCGCTCGTTCGTTTGACAAGAGTTTATTGAGGGCCGAGATGGTTTCAACCACTGCGGTACGTGGCTTTCGTACAGGAATGTCAATCCAGTTTAGAAAGTCGGATGCACCGGAAGATAACCCCAAGTTGAAACGTCCGTTTGATACTTCATCCAAAGTGGCTGCTAGCATCGCCATTTCGGCGGGATTGATGGTGTAGGGATTAAGAATGCAAGTTCCGATTTCGATTTTTTGTGTGGCGAGGGCGACTGCTGTCAGAATAATTGGCGCACTACGGAAGAGCAAATCATCGCTCACCCAGAATTGATCGAAACCTACGGACTCGGCAAGTTTTGCCCAGCGGATATAGTCGTTTACAGTATGATCATTATTGAAGCGCAAACTGAATTTCATGATGGTTGTATGACTGCTTCTGCTTCCATTTCGACTAGATAACCTTCTCCAACGAGCGCACTGACCTCAATCAGGGTATTCGCCGGACGAATGGACGCGAAAAATTCACCATGTGCTCGCGCGACGGCTTCCCACTGGCTTACATCAGTGACGTAGATACGGGTGCGAACGACGTTGTTGAGAGTCGCACCCGCTTCTTTTAATGCCCGCTCGATTTTTTTGATGATATAGGCGGTTTGCTGATAGGGATCGCCAATGCCTACAATGTTCCCTTGATCGTCAGTTGCAGTTGTGCCTGAAACATGGATTACACTGCCGATGCGAACAGCGCGGGAAAATCCTGCAATATCTTCCCAAATCGTACCTGATGCAATGTTCTGACGATCTGACATGAAGGTAAACCCCTAATTAATCAATAATGATAAGTTCTTGCCAACCGCGTGTAAGCGGCTCCCCGCCATTCGGACGTGCTACGACTACATCTTCGACGCGTGATGAGAAGCTGCTGAACTGTGTGATGCTGGGTTCAATGGTGAACAACATGCCTTCTTGAAGCGGTGTTTCGTCCCCGACTGTCAAGAATGGAGGTTCATGAACATCCATACCGATTCCATGCCCAAGACGATGACGGAAGGCTTCTCCGTAACCTGCATCAGCAATTACTTTACGCGCTGCCGCATCTACTTGTGTTGTGGTTGCGGTACCTGATTTGAGGGCAGCGATGCCGGCGGCTTGTGAGGCCATTACAAGCTTGTGAACACGCTGAAATTCTTCGGGCGGTTCACCGAAAGAAACGGTTCGACCAAAATCGTAGCAGAAGCCATCTAGCACAGCGCCAAAATCAAATAGTATCGATACGGGTGGTGTGAGTACTCGCGGCCATGTTTTTAAGCGTTGACCAAATAACAAAGGATGATTAGGACCAGAATTGTAGAGAGAGGTGGTGAATGACGGACCAAGCGATCCATGACGGCGCAGTTGATAATCAACTTCTGAAATTAAATCCAGTTCCGTCATTCCGTGCTTTAGATTAGCAATCACATCCGCAAAAGCTGCTTCGGTCACGGCGCCAGCGCGGCGCATAACCGCTATTTCTTCTTCTGATTTGATAACCCGCAAGGGGCGCAACAAATCGGTTGCTGAAATAAAACGTGCATCAGGAACGATTTGTTGAAAACTTACTGTCGTTTCACCAGTTGTTTGATCACTGATCGCTACGAGAGGGCTAGACGGCAATTTGAAACCTGTAAGGATGTCTTTAACCAGTTGGGCCGGATCATCCCAATCACCGAGAACTCTAATCTCGATTCCTTGAATTTGATTCAGACCGCCGAACTCAGCTGTCATTCTTGGAAGTAATAGGATTGGGGCTTTGTGAGGTGTCAGCCATGCGCCTTCAAGCCATGCTCCGGGATGCATGGTTCTTCCATAATTAGGGATGTCGCGGGGAACGCCTGTGAGATATTCGAGATCGGTCGAGATAGGAAGAAAAACTAAATCTGCCTTACCAGTGATTTGTGCCTGAAAACGTTGAATTCGATCCGAATAATTCATGAATTTAACCTGTTGTAAGATTTGGGAATTACTACAGATGCCGACTATAACATGTGAAACTCAAAATTCTATAGCCAATTGGTTGCTTGCTGTGTAAGTACCTATTACAATTAGCGTCCGTCGAGGTTATGCCTTGAATGTTGGTACTCCACATCACTTGTACTCGTAAAGGAAGGGAATAAGGTATATGCGCGCTTTATTGTTTACGCGCCGCACGTTAGCGGCACTCATGGTGCTAGCACTGGCACTGACAATGGGGTTGAATCTGATTCACGCCCAAGAAGGAAATGTGCTGGTAATCGGGCATGCGGAAAGCACCGATTCACTTGATCCTGCTCGTGGTTATACACAGACAACGGGTGTTATTGAACGTGCTGTGTACCAGACTCTTCTGACGTTCCCAGATGCCGATGCTAGCTCGATTGATCCGCTGCTCGCGGAGTCATATACTGTATCTGATGACGGCCTGACTTATACCTTTAAGCTGGTTGAAGGGGTTACATTCTCTAGCGGTAATCCCCTGACCTCGGCTGATGTTGTGTTTTCCCTGAATCGTTTGAAGAATGTGAAAGGCAGTCCTTCATTCCTCGCTGGCAATATTGCTAGCGTCGAAGCAATTGACCCCTTGAACGTTGCTATCACCCTATCGAGCGTTGATCCTTCGTTCTTGTCGCTTCTGGCAAATGGAGCGTTTTCGATTACTGACTCTGTTCTGATTGCTGAAAATGGTGGTACTGATGCGGCTGATGCTGATACAACTGATGCTGCTGAAGCTTTCCTGAACAGCGCGTCGGCAGGAACCGGCCCATATATTCTGGAACGTTGGGAGCCTCAGGTTGAAACTGTTCTGGTTCGCAACCCGAACTATGTGGGAGAAGCCCCTTACTTTGATAGCGTCATCATCACTAATATTCCGGAACCGGCTACCCAGAAGACTGCTCTGGAAGCTGGTGATATTGATCTTGCGCTTGACTTGACTTCTGACCAAATTATTGGGCTAGAAGGTAATTCAAACGTTACTATTGCTAGAGGCCCCGCGAATATTGTGCATTTCATCCTAATGAATGCTGATCCGGAAATTGGTGGCCCTGTATCTGATCCGAAGGTTCAGCTCGCGATTCGTTATGCCTTGGACTACGAAGGTTATAAGGCACTATGGGGTGGTGTGCAGCCCGGTACTAACCTTGGTGTTGGGTTGGCTGGTGCTTTCGGTGAAGACGAAGCTATCAAGCGTGATTTGGATAAGGCTAAGGAGTT
>JAFLCH010000058.1 GCA_017303775.1 Anaerolineae bacterium
GGTTGTCGTCGAACACGTAATACTCATAAATCTCGTCAGAAACCACCATCAAGTCATGCTTCTGCGCCAGCGCCCCGATTTCCTTCAGCTTAGCCGCGCTTAACACCGTTCCCGTCGGGTTATTCGGTGAAACGATCACCAGCGCTTTCGTCCGTGGGGTAATCGCCGCTTCCAATGCCGCCACATCAATCACGAAACCATCTTCCGGCTTCGTTGCCACCGGCACCAATTGCCCGCCCAGAATCTGGGCATCGCGTGTATATTCGTCATAATGGGGCGAAGGAGTCAGCGCCTCATCACCGGGGTCAAGCAGCGTCATCAGCGTCACCATCAGCGCTTCCTGCGCGCCGGAAGTCACGATGATCTCGCTGTCCGGGTCATAATCCAGCCCGTTCTCTTGCTTCAGTTTCTGGGCGATGGCCTTCCGCAGTTCAGGCACACCCGGCCACGCCGTATACTGCACCTTCTTACTTACCACGGCCTCTTGCATCGCCTCGAAAACCGCCTGCGGTGGCACAAAATCCGGTGTCCCGCTTCCCAGATTGATCAACCCCGGAATCGGCACCGAAGTCTGCTTACCCAACGATCCCAACAATCCCTTTGCCCGCTTGGAAAGATGTTTCTCAACATTAAACGTCATAATAGGCTCGACTTACTTTCAATTAGCCGCTAAAACAACTTCAGCTCAATGTCACCCAGCGCCGCGTCTTAGAAGACTCGCGCACGCCGTCCATCGCCACTTGGCATTTCAACCCATCCGCGAAGGTTGCCCCCTGCCGCACCGGTCGTCCTTCACGGATGGCCGCAGCAGCCTCTTGCATCAACCCCACGAACGAAACATTCCAGATTCCCTTGTTGATCCCCGGCAGATCAGCATTCGGGTCACTTTCGCTCACGTCTTGGAATTCACCGCCAGCCACCGCCAGCCACAGCTTTTCTTCACTGTCGGAAAGCTTAATCGTCCCCTCGCTGCCGAAAATCTGCACATGGTTGCCGATAGTATGCCGCGCTGCTGAACTCAAGAAGACCTGCGCCAGCGCTCCGCTTTCCGCCTCAGCCGTAAAATGCACCAGATCATCCGCCGTCGCCGTCCATTCCTCGCCTGTCACCTTATCAACACGGTTCGGCACAATCGTCGCCACTTGTCCGCTAATCGCCCCCAGATCGCCTAACCAGAACCGTAGTAGATCGATCTGATGCGAACCATTCGCCCCGAAGCGTCCACCGCCCATTTCCGCTAATGACCACCAATCCCCGGCGGGGCGACTGGCGGGATCGCCCCACGAATTGGTGATATTCACGACGTTAACATGCCGCACCTGACCAATAGCCCCGCTCTCGATCAGCGTCCGAATCTTGCGCCGGTTCGGGTTGAAGCGCAGTTCATGACCGATCATATGCACCCGCCCCAGAGCCTCGGCTCGCTCCAGCATCTGCCGCGCCTCGTCGCTGTTCATCGCCATCGGCTTCTCACATATCACATGTGCCCCACGTTCCAACGCTGCCAGAGCCATCGGGGCGTGGTAAATCGTCGGGGTTGCAATCCCCACCAGATCAACCTCATGCTTGTCCAGCATCGCCTGCCAATCATCATAAGCATTCGCGATCTTGAACTGCTCGGCCACCGCTTGCGCGCTCTCCAGTCGCGCGCTCGAAATAGCCACCACCTCAATATCCTCTACCGTTCCCATCGCCGGCAGATAAGCCGCCTTCGCGAAACTTGCGCCAATCACTGCTGCTCGTATCGTCATATCCCTTCCACCAATCTGCATAAGAGCCGTTTCCAGCCCAAAGTTTGTAAATACTAACGTTCAATTAAGAACTTTTGTGCTATAATGACATTGGAATTATAGTACAGGTATCCCAATGTCACCTTCCATCTGCCATTTTCAAGCCCAAAACCCACCGATGCCAATACATACGGTTATTCTTGCGGCGGCAGTCTCGCTCACCCCCGCTTTTGGCGGGATTGGCGGCACGGCGGCAGCCAACACCGGCTTTCCCGCAGCCAAAAGCGACAAACACCCGCCTTCCCGCCGTCAACCGACAAAACCACGCGCCAAACAAGCCTCTTCCCGCCGCCAATAACGGCGGGAATTCCGCCATTCCTGCCAATCCCGTTTCATCACCACAAATCGCGTGCTTTTAACACCTCACCCACCGCTTCGAGGTTGCGCAGTTCCGCTTCCGAATAATTCCGCGAAAGCAAAACCCCGCTCGCGCCCCCCTCGAATGCGGCGTGTACCCCATCACGGATTTCCTCCGGGGTGATTTCCTTGCTCTTTCCGCCGTCTCCCACCCCCACCCCGATTCCGGAGTACACCTTCTTACCCGTATCCGCTACGAGGTTCGCCGTCCAATCCCGAACGTATTCCGCCTTAAATCCGGCCATCGGCGCTTCGCTGCGAGGGCTGATGTACTCATTCAGGTTCAAAATTGTCGCCAGTGCGTTGTACGCTCCGTCCGGCGTTGCATCCGCCAGCACCCCCTTGTGCCAGCTTTCCGCGAAGTTTGCGAAGCGTGCTCCGGCGGGTGTGTGGTACAGCACCGGCTTGAACCAATCCGCGTATTGCGCGTATTCCGTTTGGTCATACTGTGCTTTCGCATACGGGTTATAGGTATTAATCACCTGCCACACCCCGAAACCGACTTCATTTTTAGGGTTGAAGAATCGGATCAACCCCGAAATCTCGTGGTACATATCTTGGTGCGAATCCAGCCACATCTTCTCCCACATCAACACTTCCGGGCTGTGCAGCAGGTGGCGCAGCAGCGTGACAAACACCCCATCGCGTGGGCGTTCCCCTTTCCGTACCCCTTGCAGGAACAGGTCAATCTGTTGATACCCCTGCATCGCTCGCTGCACATCAATTCCGCGTGCCCGTGCTTCAGCCTTATAAAACTCGTCAAACCCGGTCGAGCCGTCCCCGCGGAAAATATCCATCAGCGGGCTGTGGCGCTCAATCCCCCACAGCATCCCCGTCAGCTCGTGGTTACTAAACCAATCACTAATTACCGACCGCCACCATGTCCGGTACTGTGGGTTCATCATCGACGGGCGCGACGCCGCGCGTCCCCAATGATCCCGATCCAAAAACTGTGCGAACCCCGGTTGCCAGATCGACCGGATACCAGAGTTAGAAGTCTCGCAGTAATACGGGTACACCTTCATCCCGCGCTTCTTAGCCGCCGGAATCACATCTCGAAATGTATCAAAGCCCTTGTACAGCGGATCAGGTGCACCAAACTGTTTCATGTGTGTTGCTTCATAAAACTTTGGGTCAGGCTCAAAAAACGCCCCACCCTGCAAGTTATCCTTCTCCGCCACCCCATGATCAGGGAAGCCGTAAGGCGCGCGCCCTGCGTTCCCGTAGCTCCACGACAGCGCCGAAATCAGCAGGGCATTCACCCCCGCCTTTTCCTCCAAAATATCCAGTACCTGCTCAACACCTTCGTCAATAAAGCTGATGGCACCAATCTGGATGCCGACCCATGTCTTAGCCATAATATCCTTGTCTTTACTCACACCACTAGAACCCTGCCCCACGCAGTCGCGGGTCAAGAAAATCACGCAGCCAATCCCCCAAAATATTAATCGCCAGCACCGTCATCATGATCGCGATTCCGGGGAACACTGCCAACCACCACTTACCCGCTAGCAGTTGGTCGCGGCTCTCCGCCAGCATCCCTCCCCACGTCGGTACGGTCGGTGGCACACCCAATCCGAGGAACGAAAGTGACGCTTCGGAAAGAATCACGCTCGCCACATTAAAAGAAGAAATGATGATCAGCGGAGCCAGCACATTCGGCAAAATGCTGCGGAACATAATCCGCCAGTGGTTCGCGCCCATCGAACGTGCTGCCTCAACATATTCTTTCTCACGCTGGGAAATAGTCTGGCCTCTTGCGATGCGGGCATATGTCACCCACTGCCCGATTCCCAGCACCAGTACCAGATTAGGGATGCCCGGCCCCAATACCACCAGCACCATGATCGTCAATAAGATGAACGGGAACGCCAATTGCACATCAGCAATTCGCATGATGATGTCGTCAACACGTCCACCAAAATACCCCGCGACCACCCCCAGTGATGTCCCCAACATCCCGCCGATCACCACCGCAGTCAAACCCACCAGCAGCGAAACACGTGCGCCATAAATCAATCGCGAGAGGATGTCTCGTCCCAACCCATCTGTCCCCAACGGAAACTCGGGGTTCGCGCCTTCAACTTGGAAAGGTGGCGCAAGTCGTAACACCAAGTTTTGCCGGTTAGGGTCTTTCGGGGAAATGAGCGGGCCGAAAGCTGCACAAAACGTAACCACCAGCAAGATTGCAATCGCCACCAACGGCCACTTTGCTCGAATAAGGCTAAAGCGTGCACGTCGCCAAACCGAAGGGCGCCGCACATCTTGCTTGAGACTGATGCTAATAGCGGGATTCACCATTTTAGCCTGCACAGTTGAGTTCTCCGGTCAATCGTAATTAGCGCAGACGAATACGCGGGTCAAGTCGGGCATAGAGAATATCCACTAACAAATTTAGCCCGATAAACAGGAATGAAAACAACACAACGGCTGCTTGTACAACCGGAATATCGCGTTGAGTAATAGCGTTGAACACTAATCGTCCAACACCCGGCCAGGAAAAGACGGTCTCCGCCACCACTACACCACTCAGCAGAAACCCGAACTCTAGCCCTAGCATCGTCACAATAGGAATGAGCGCATTCCGAAAAGCATGCTTGATGATCACAGCCCGTTCCTTCAACCCCTTGGAACGTGCTGTCGTGACATAATCTTGCGAGAGCACTTCCAGCATAGATGAACGTACCAGTCGCGCATTACGTGAAAGTGAAAACACACCAATCGTGATCGCTGGCATGATCAAAAAGCGGATCGCCTCAGGAATGTTACGAATCGCTTGTTCAACATTCCCCTCGAATAACAATGAAAGAACTGGCTTATGCCCCGAAATTGGTAACCACCGTAGCGTAAGCCCCACAAACAAAATAAGCATAATTCCCAACCAGAAGCTGGGTATCGACTGTCCAAACATCGCGAACAGCATAATCCCGCCATCCAGTGGTGTACCTCGTCGCATCGCCGAAATAATCCCGATTGGGATCGCCAACAGCGTTGAAATCAACATCGCAAACAGAGTCAATTCCAGTGTAGCCGGAAGTCGTTCCAGTACCATGTCCAATGCGGGCTGCCGCGAACGTAACGACAACCCCAAATCACCCCGCGTCATACCACTCAAAAAGTTGAGATACTGTATAGGCAGAGGCTTATCAAACCCTAGCTTAACTCGTGTCGCTTCGATCTCTTCGGTGCTCGCCCGTTCACTCACATACAGATAGGTCGGATCTCCTGCCAGATGGAGCGTCAGGAAAGCCAGTAGAGTGACCCCAATAATCACAATGATCGATTGAAGCAACCGACGCGCAATGTATTGTCCCATTTATCCGAGTTCCATAAAGGAAGGGTAAGGCCGATGCCCTACCCTTCACTTGCTGACGACCGTTAACTACTTGAGGGTTGCGTTATAGATAACAATCCATTCGTCACGGCGAGCATTCCAGTTCAAGCGGTTGCTCACGCCGTAGAAATCCGGTTGGAAGTACAGCAACAGCCACGGCGGATCGTTATAGAAGATTTCCAGCATCTGGTTCACGACAGCGCGTTCTTCTTCAGCATCACGAATATCCGCAAGGCTGTCCCACAGCTCGAACCATTCTGAGTTATTCCAGTTTGTATAGTTCGTGCCAGCGGTCGGGCCTGAAAGATCGGCCATATCGTACAGTGCGCTCCATGTACCACCACCGGTGCCGAGGAAGAACATTGGCCCGACTTCCTTTGGACGAACCAACTGGCTGTAATCCGCCCAATCACGGATATCAACAGTGGTCTGAACACCGATGTCAGTCAGATACTGAGCAATAGCCTGAACAACATTCGCGTCGTTCAAGTAACGGCCACGCGGCCCCATCAACACAGTTTCGAAGCGAACACCATTTTCGCCGCGCGGGTATCCTGCTGCGTCCAGAAGTTCTTCAGCCATAGCCGGATCATAAGGATACGGTTGCAGATTCGGGTTGTTGTTCGGCGGATTCACCATGCTAGAAGCACGTTCGCAGCTTGTGCCTAACAGCGTCTGGCAAATGGTCGGAACATCAACCGCATATTGCAGCGCAACGCGCACTTCGGTCTTCTGCAGGGCATCATAGCCGGGAGCATCTGCAAAGTTCTCGCCAAACTGGAAGCCTACATAGATACGGCGAGTACCACTTACGGCCTGAACTTCTGCAACGCCAGAAGCATTTACAGCTTCAGATTGGTCAAAAGGCACATTTGCGGCCACATCAATATTGCCAGCAATCAATTCCGCTACGCGGGTAGATGCTTCCGGGATAACGCGCCAAATTTGTGTTTGGAAGTTAGCTTCTCGCAGGGTGTAACCTTCGACACGTTCCAGCACGATCCGATCATCCGGAATCCATTCAACAAAGCGATACGGGCCGGAACCAATCGGATTCTGCGCCGATTCTTCAAGTGTCATCGCCTCATAAGCATCCTTACAATGAATGTAAACTTCCGAAATCAGCGCCAAACGCAGATTCGGCGTTTGGTAACGATCAGTGATAATCGTCACATTGAGTTCATCTTCAACGCGCGTACCTTGGAAACCAATGCTCGGAAGTACAAAACCAGAGGTGTTCCCCGTGAAACCATTATCCGGGTTCGCCGCACGATCAAAGGCATAAGCCACATCTTCTGCCGTCAGTGCTTCGCCATCATGGCAAGTCAAACCTTCGTTCAGTGTGAACGTCCATTCCTTGCCATCTTCAGAAATGGTGTACGCATTAGCCAGATATGGACGCAGTTCGCCAGTATCTGCAATTTCAAACAGCGTACCAAAAACATGGAAAAAGATGTTAGCTTCTGCACGTGAATTGATGGTAGCCGGATCGAGCTGACCAACATCTACGCTCTGCCCGATAATCAGCGTATTTTCGTCCGGCGTCTGAGCCGAAACAAGTAAAGGCAGAGCCATCACAATAACTAAAGCGAACAACGACAGCTTTACAACACGTGAGAGGTTTTTAGACATTCCTACCAGACTCCTTTTACGATTACAGTACAGGTTGGCAAGACACACAGATACCCATCTCTACGACTTCCTCCGATAATCGACTCCTTTCCAAACTTCACGTGGCATGGCCGTGATGACCAAATTCCGCTGGTAAAAGTTCCTTGATCGAAACACTTCGAGCCTCCCGGCTTGAGATCGCACAAGCTTGAACCATCGCTAATGACATCAAATGATCTCTTCCACTGCATTCCAGCGAAGCGCCATCCAACACCGTATCAGTGAAGGCTTCTAGTAAGCCTGTGGTCTCAGTAATCCACATTTCATGTGGGGGAAGCTCGACAGGAGTTAACGTTGGATCGTTGTGCTTGGCATAAAACAACTCGCCAAACTGGTGCTGTTGACTAATAACACCCGCTGTACAATCAGTCCGCCATTCAAAATGAGGTTCTGCCCATCCGCTTTGCCATGTACCTTGATAATTGACAATCATCCCTTGATCAAAGGTGATAATCGCGGCAACATTTGCATCGCTTTCGTACATACTCCATGATGGATTCCATGTTTGTGCTTGAATCAGTACTGGCTCTTGACCATAAATAAATCGCATAAGGTCAAAATGGTGAATAGACTGTTCCCAGAGCATCGGCTGATCCATAGTCAATGGATACTTATTCAAATCCGGGCGGTTACCATCTCTGTATCGTTCATACGTAAATCGTCCAAACTCAGCCGTCCCGACGATCTCAGCCTTTAGAAGCTCGCGGGTTTCGCGCGTAACGGCCAGATACCGAAAATTCAATCCAACCATCAGTGGCACGTTGGCCGCCTCAGCAATGCCAACCAACCTCTCCGCTTCTTCCAAATCAAGCGCGAGCGGTTTTTCAATGAGCATTGGAATACTCCGACTCACCGCTGCCGCGATCTGACTTTCGCGCCCAATTGGGGGATTGGCGAGTATTAGGGCATCAACATCCTCGATCGAAGCCAAAGCGCTTTCAACAGATGAAAATGTTGGATGTGCCCCGTATTGCTCTATCATTCGGATGCAAGCCGCTGGATTAGGATCGATATAAGCCACAATTTCGCATCGGTTTGATCGGGTAATAACTTCTGCCCAGTACTTGCCGCGCACGCCCAATCCCGCAAGAGCAATCTTCATGAGCTTCACGCTGTGGCCTCCGGGACAACCCGTTCATCAATAATATGCTTAAGACCATCTCGAATAGGTGTCCAATCCTTAAAGCCTGTCTGTTCTTCAAAACGCTGGTGGCTTAAAAACCCTCTGCGGAGCAAGGGCAATACCGACGGATCACACCCATCCCGAACTTCAATTACAAGCTTTGGCAAAACACTATGGATAGCCTCTGCAATTTCAAGTGGCGAAAACATCTGTTCAGAAGCTACGTTATAAAGGGAATAATCAAGCGATGGCTGGCTTAAGAGCGCAAGCGCAGCTTTTCCAATATCTTCTGCGTAGGTCCAATCACGTTGTGGATCATCACGGTAAACAACGAGCCTACCAGTTACTAATGCTTCGTCGAGCATTCTACTAATCAAGCTAACCCGTGGACGACTATCTTTAGCAACTTCACCAGTTCCATACACATTACTCAAACGAATAGTAGCTGCATCCCGCCCATATTCATCTCGCAGCGTCGCAACAAGTAGTTCCATAGTGTGTTTGGCAATAGCATAAAGACCTTGAGCTTCAGGAAACATCGTTTCAGTCACAGGGGCGGGATTGGTTCGACGATAAACAGCACTGGAACTAATGAAGAGTGAGCGGGTAACATGTCGCTCTGCTGCCCATTCAAGTACATTCAACAATGGGTTCATATTTGAGCGAAAATGCACTTCAGGGGCTTGCTTCAAATCATCAGGAGAGGCTGTTGTAGCAGCACCATGTATAAGCGCATCAACATCAATATCGGGCAGCGTCGTCATATCACTCACGACAAAAGTGATCCGCCCGGGAAACTGCTCTTCGAATCGACTAATAAAGCTCGGTCGAAAGTGTCGATCAAGTGCAACAACACGCCAGTCGGCTTTAAGCATTACAGTCATAATACTGCTGCCTACAAACCCACCTGCCCCAGTAATCAAAATGCGTTTTGCATCAAGCTTCATGTGTCCGATTGCCCTTGATTATCTTCCCATCCTTCAGCGATCAGTTCGCCTGAAGCCGCAACATGTTTCTGTATCAAAAGGACCGCAGTTTCGACATCACTGGCTTCCATTGCCTCGATAATTGGTAAATGGTTATAGGCAATCTGCTTCAAGTTACTATTCCTTCGGTTCAAGAGCGCCATCACTTGCCGCACACGCATCGAAACGACATTCCAACTGGTTAGAAGCAAGCTGTGGCCACTCAACTCAATCAAAGTGTCATGAAAATCTCGATCTAAATGATTGACCTGCTTAAGGTCACCTGCTTCTGCAGCAGCCAGCATTTCTTCATAACATCTGCGCAACTCAGCCACATGCTGAGCAATTCCCTGCTCAAGCACTCGCCGGACAGCGAATGTTTCAAGCACACTCCTAAGGCTATATAGCTCTTCAATATCAGCCTTAGTCAAACGACGCACCGTTGTGCCATGATATGGCACAATCTCAACCAGCCCCTCCGTACTAAGAATTTGGAGAGCCTCGCGTAGTGGGGCGCGACTCACACCTAACATGTTTGCAAGTTCAGTCTCGACAAGCATCTGACCCGGTTTGAAATCACCGCTAATAATTGCATCGCGCAAGACATCCAAAACACGCTCGCGCAATGATCTCGTTTCAATATGATTAAGAGTTGCCTGTGGATTTTTCATTTTCTTGACAAGCCATAATAGCAATCTTATAATCCGTGCAACTGTCGACAATCGACAGACGACAGTTTACGCGGATTATAGAAAGCACCTCGCTATGTGTCAAGGAATCCAGAAAAATGTCTGTTGCAACCAATGAATCGCAGCTTGTTCAGATAGCCGTTACGGGGAACATTAGTCAACCAACATTGCGATATCCCGGTTATACATTGAATGACAAAGGTGTGGGTCAAGTGCTGCCAGGAATGTCTGGAGTGGTATACAATGCACGAGTTGGTGATCCTGCATTCGGTTGGGCAGCTGATCACGTGGAACCGGGGGTTTCTATCGCAAACCCGGAAAGCGCAGGTGACTTTGCGCTCCATTACCTCACCTGCATCGGGAATACGGCTGTCGTAACAAGTGGTTTAGCTAAAGGAGCAAAGGGCATTGTCACAGGCGAACATGCTCGGCTGCTCGTTGATTTCCCGCCAGACGTAAATGATCTGCTCTGTGTAGGTGATTCAATTCAGATCATCGCGCATGGGAGAGGTCTAGCGATTAACGACTTTCCTCAAATTGAACTCAAGAAATGTAGCCCGCAACTGGTTAACAACATTCCCTTTAAGGTACTAGACCGTAATCGCATCCAGGTTCCGGTCACAACTGTTTTGCCTCCTCGCATTATGGGATCAGGCGCTGAACTCAACTCCGAATACGTAGACCAAGATTTGATGTCTGGTGATCGAGCGTTAATGGCAGAATTGGGAATAGACAAAATGCGCCTTGGTGATCTAGTTGTCATTCCGGATGCTGACCATCGATATGGGCGAACCTATCGTAAGGGTGCAGTAACGATTGCATTGTGCATTCATGGGGACTCGGTCATGATCGGGCATGGTCCCGGTATCCTCACATTAATGACTTGCCCTGAACCTTGTATTGAATGGGTGATTGACCCTACAGCCAATATTGCGAATTACCTCAACATTCGGGAGTTAGCATGAACGTCCGCAGCAACGCTGACAAACTGGTTTCAGTTTCTGTTATGGGACAAATTGCCTCACCGGGATTTCCCGGTTTACCAGCCGAACCCTATCGCTTGGATGCCAGCGGGAAACCATTCCTCTTACCCACGTACGGCGGGATTGTTTACAACGTTTCTATAGGCGACTCTGCTTATGGTTGGCTGGCGGATACTATTCATCCGAGTGTAAGTATCTCCCTCAAAGATGATCTAGGGAACCGGGGGCTAAATCTGTTTTCGTGTGTGGGCAACACGGCCATTGTGATGACAGGCGACGCGAAAGGTACAAAAGGAATTGTGACTGGGAAATCAGGGCGATTCTCTGAACAGGTCATCATTCACTTCGATATTGAAGCGCGCAGAAAAATGTCTATTGGTGACAAAATTAACATCCGTTCAATCGGCGTCGGCATGGAGCTGACTGACCACCCTGACATTAAGCTCAAGAGTTGTTCGCCTGAATTCCTCGAGAATCTTGAGGTGACAACCGGAATCGACGGAAAACTCAACGTACCAGTTGTTGGAGTTGTTCCACCGCACTTGCTCGGCTCTGGCGCAGGGCTGACAAGCGAAGGGGGTTCGCTGCACATTCAATCGGCAGACAAGGATGCCCTTAAAGAAGCGAAATTAGATGGGCTGCGTTTAGGAGATGTTGTTGCGCTGCTCGACTATGACAGCAGTTGGAATCATGGCTATTTACGCGGGGCTATCGGCATCGGGGTGATTGGGCAAGGAGATAGTCCTCGCGCGGGGCATGGCCCCGGAATCACCCTATTAATGACATCATCTCAATCTGGCATCAATCCGGTTATAACGCCCGGTGTCAACCTTAAGAGCATATTTAGCCTTTAACAATAACAGGAGCAATCATGGAAAAAACTTACATCAAACATATGGCTTTTGCGGTTAAAGACGCACACGCGGCATTGAAGACTTACCAAAATCTGCTTGGTGTGGGAAATGACGCCAAGATTGAAGATTACCCCAAATCCCGTAACCGGGTAGCCATTTTCTGGGTCGGAGATGTGGAATATCAGTTATGTCAATCGCTTGACGAAGGTGGGCGCTTTGACAAATGGATCAAAGAACGGGGTTACGAGGGTTTGCACCACATCTGCTATGCGGTACCGGATATTGAGAAGGCGCTGACCGAGGCACAGGAAAAAGGCGCAACCTTAAAAGAGTGCAGCGCATGCAAGGTCAAAGGTAGCCACGTTCACCCTGAAGGTTGGGTTGCATTTCTCGATCAGGAAGCAGGTGGAATCGAATTGGAATTGATGCAGGTCTATACGCCTGAAGAACTGGAAGAATACAAGAAGGTCAAAGGTATTTAAATCATGCCGATCACACTGGTGCGGGTTCCGGTTGATGAACTGGATACCTTTACCTTCAACATCTTTCGTGCGTTAGGGGTGGCGGAAGATGAAGCCCGACGCTGCACACGAGGGCTTATGGAAAGTGAGCTTCACTGCTTGCCGGGACAGGGGCAAGGGGTAAGGCGACTGCCAACCTATCGCGAGAGAATCAGCAAAGGGTGGATTATCCCCGGCGCGCTATATGAGATCATCAAAGAAAGTCCGGCGCTGGCGCTGGTGGATGGGCATAATGGTTTAGGCTCAGTCGTCTCGCAGAAGTCAATGGAGCTAGCCGTTCAGAAGGCTAAAGTGAGCGGCATCGGAACCGTGATTGTACGAAACAGCACCCATTTTGGGTCAGCAGCAGTACCAGCACGGTTGGCGTTGGAAGCCAACTGCATCGGAATTGCGATGACAAACGCGGGGCCGGAAATGGCTCCGTGGGGGGCTGCCAGCGGTGTGGTCGGTACCAATCCGTGGGGGATTGTCGTGCCAACGGGTGGAGACTTTCCGGTGGTGTTGGATATTGCGCTGACAACTGCCGGTAAAGGGATGATGCGCTGGTACGAACGCGAAGGTAAAAAGATGCCGCTAGACTGGGCGCTGACACCGGACGGCTATGAAACGGACAACCCCAGCGCCGCGATGCAAGGTTTCTTGCTGGGTATCGGGCAGCATAAAGGTTATGGATTGGCGATGATAACCGACGTGATTACAGGGGTCATCAGTGGTGGAGGTTTCGGGCTTGCACCCTATTCTGACCCGGCTAAACAGGATGTTTCGCACACATTTATCGCTATTGACATCGAATGGTTCATGCCGGTCGATGTATTCAAGGCGCGGATGGACGACTTTATCCAGCAGATCAAATCCGCCAAGCTGCGCCCCGGATTCAGCGAAATCCTCATTCCGGGAGAACTCGATCACCGACGGGAACAAGAGTACCGTAAGAATGGGGCGCAATTGGACGTTGATGTGTTTGATGAATTGAGCCGTCTGGCACAGGATTTGAGTGTTCCATTCCCATTCAAACGGGAGGTCATCCCTTTATGAGCGGACCACAAACCCTGACACGTCCTCTGGCGACACGCATCGCGGGATTACCAGAAATTCTTGAACGAACCGACACCCCGATGATACCGGAAGCTGTGATTGACGCCGCATTGGAAGCACTCAAAGCAGGACGCACTCACTATACAGATCGTCCCGGTATTCTGGGGCTGCGCAAATGGGTAAGCGAGCACTTACAGCAGTTCAATATCGCCTCAAAACCGGATGATGTCACGATCACCTGCGGTGCAACTGAGGCTCGATTCGTCATTATCAAGCGGTTGTTGAGCAAAGATGACACCATCTTGTGCCCCGGTGACCCGACTTTGATCGAAGGGGCAGCACACCTGACTGATACAAAAATCATCCACGACCTTGACCAACAACATAGGGTTAAGCTTCTTTACATCACCCCGCGAGATGCGCCTGATATTGTGGAGCCTCTGCTGGCACAAGCCGAGCAGCAGGGATGGTGGATTCTATGGGATATGAGCAGCGGGCAAGCAAAACAATTTCATCCTTCACAAAAAGCGGTGCTCGCGCCACGAGTCGTGAGCGTGGGCAGTTTTTCGGATGTGATGCCCGGTTGGCGAGTGGGTTGGATGGCTGGCTCCGAGATGGCTGACAAGCTGCGCGCCTATAAACAGAGTTTGACGATTTGCACGACCAGCATTTCGCAATGGGCAGGAATCGGAATAGCCGAGACATGAACACACTTACAAACCCTAACATTCCTGAAGTTGTGAGCGCTGTTGCCTCAGACGGCACACAACTTCGCTATGCGCTGATGGAGCTTTCGGCGCAGTATAAAGATGCGATTGCACTAGGGCGAGGCGACCCCGACCTCCCCACCCCCACACACATTATTGATGTCGTGAAAGGCGCGATTGAACAACAACGCACTGCCCCTACCCCGGTAGCCGGGATGCCGGAGTTACGACAAGCGCTAGCGGAAAAATTCCGGCGCGAAAATAGGCTGCCAGTCGAAGAAGAAAATATCATCTTGACCACCGGCGGGCAGGAAGGTTTGTTCCTGCTGATGCAAACGCTGCTCGACCCCGGTGATGAGGTGCTTGTGCCTGACCCACGCTATACCTCCTATGATGAAGCAATCACCAGCGCGGGCGGCAGAATGGTGATGATCCCGACCGACCACGAGGACGCATTCAACCTGCGACCTGAAGCGGTGGAAGCGGCGATCACCCCGCGCACAAAAGCGATTTTAATCGTAACCCCTAGCAACCCGACGGGCGGGATTGTGACGGAAGAACGGCTGCGACAGATCGCCGAAATCGCCATCAAGCATAACTTGATTGTGATCTCGGACGAAATCTATGAAAAGTTCGTATATGATGGTTGGAAACATTTCAGCATCGGGTCGCTGCCGGGGATGGAAGAACGCACCATCACACTGAACGGGTTTTCCAAGACGTATGCGATGACCGGTTTCCGCTGTGGGTTCGCGGCTGCTCCCCGCAACTTCATACAGGCGATGGCGAAGGTAAAGGCTGTGACCACAGGACCGGTCGCCACGATTTCGCAATGGGCAGGTTTAGCGGCTCTTACGGGAACCCAAGAACCCATTCGTGAATTCCTGCGGATTTACAGCGAACGGCGCAAGGTTATGATGAATGGGCTGCTGGATATGGGGTTGAGCTTTAGCGAACCACGCGGCGCATTCTTCCTGTGGACGAACAGTTCATCGGTGGGCATTCATGCAACAGAGCTTTCGTACCTCCTGTTAAAAGAAGCGCAGGTACTCATCTTCCCCGGAACGGGTTTTGGTGAAAACTGGGGCGGGTACTTGCGAATTAGCATTTTGCAGACGACTGATTTATTGAAAGAAGCGCTGGAACGGATGAAGCCGGTGGTGGAACGCTACCGGGCAGGCAACTTGATTCCCGGCCAGTAGCAGCTTGACGCAGGGCACAAAATTTCCCGCCGTTATTGGCGGCGGGAAGACGCACAATCGGCGCGCATTTATGTCGGTTGACGGCGGGAAAACGGCTGTTTGGCGCGTTCGGCTGCGGGAAAGCCGGTGTTGGCTGCCGCCGCGCCGCCAATCCCGCCAAAGCGGGTACACGGGGAAATGCCGCCGACAAGGATGGCATGAAGTTGTGGGACGGCATTGATGCCCCGAAAACAGGCGTTGAGCACTATAGCAGAAGTAAGCTGATGAAAGGCAGGAGAAAAAGCACAACAGGAAGGATGAAACTCTCTCTTCAAAAGGTTTTCACGGTATCGTGCATTCATAACAGCACCACAGTCTGATAGACGATTTACATGATTTATTATAGTACAAAAGTTCTTAATTGATGGTTTGAGTTTACAAACTTTACTGATAAAACACGATGCAGAAGGCGTGAATTTCATAGCAGGAATGGACTAGAGGGTGAACAGCACATACGAGGCAGAACCAAAACGAAATGCGAACCTGACTGGTCAAGCTCTCCACTTGCTGCAAGAGGTCGTGCGGATTCCTTCGCCAAATCCGGCAGGCGATACGCGGGCAATTGCAGCATTCATCGGCGGTGTGATGCAAGAGGCGGGCTGCACGGTGAACATATTGGCTCCCGACACGAAGCCGGAAGCACAGAGCGTGGTGGCGACGATAGGGAAAGGCAATCCGGTCATTATGCTGCACGCGCATATCGACACGGTGCCAATCGCGGAAAACGAAGCCCAAAAATGGAACTTCGACCCCTATGGTGCGGTGATCCACGAAGGGAAATTGTATGGTAAGGGAAGCGTGGACGATAAAGCTCCTCTGGCAGCGATGATGGCAGTCATGTTAGCAGCAGCCGAGCAAGCCGAACAGCTCAGAGGAACGCTGGTGCTGGTAGGCGCTGCGGAAGAAGAAACCGGCGGGAGGCTGGGCACAAAATGGCTGGCTGATAACGGGCATCTGCCGATGTGCGACTTCATCGTGGTGGGTGAACAAACCCATAACCATGTGGCTACCGCGCATAAAGGGGTGATGCGGGCAACCGTGCGCACAACAGGGCGATCGGTGCATGCGACGAACCCTGACCGGGGGGTGAACGCGATCACAGCGATGGCACGGGCGGTGCTGGCGCTAGAGGCTTATCACCAAACGCTCGCAACCCGACCCCATCCGATTGTGGGCGTGCCCACATGCAACGTGGGAGTCATCCAAGGGGGGAGCACGGCTAACGCTGTACCGGACAGCTGTGTGGTTTACCTCGACCGGCGGATGGTTCCGGGCGAAGACCCATTGGTTGTACAAGCAGAAATGAAAGCCGTCATCGACGGGGTCGAAACCGGTGATGCCGAGATCACGATTGGCGCATTCCAAACCTCAAATTGGTTCGAATCGAGCGCAGAAGGCGAACTGGCGCGCATTTTCCTGCGATGCGTTGAGGCCGAGTTGAAAGAACATCCGGGGCCAATCGGATATTTGCCGGGAAGTGATGCCAAACACCTGACCGGAGTCACCCGCGGGGAAATGATCATCTTCGGGCCGGGGAGTTACGAAGTGGCACACGCATTTGATGAATATGTTGATTTGCAGGAGTTTAGATCCACTTCTAATATTCTGATGGGATTTGTACAACAAACTCTATTCAACTACGACACTGGAAAATCACTGTGATATTTGAAACCCTCATCACTCAGGGTGATGTCGTCACCGAAAAGGGAATCGAAGCCCTTGACATCGCCATTCATGACGGACGGATTGCTGCGCTGCTGCCACGGGGAAGTCAGGTAGAAGCCCAAACAACGATTGATGCAGCAGGCGCGCTGGTGATCCCCGGCGCGATTGACATTCACTTCCACTGCCGCGCACCGGCTTACCCTGACCGAGGGGACTTCGCCACGGAAACACGCGCGGCAGCAGCCGGCGGCGTGACAACGATTTTTGAGATGCCGATCTCCAAGCCATGCTGCGCGACGGGCGACATCTTCCGCAGCCGAAAGGCATTGGGGGAACGGGATGCGTATGTGAACTTCGCGCTGTATGGCGCGCCGGGGTTATTGGATCGGAGCGAGATACGAGCGATGGCCGATGAGGGCGCCATCGGGTTCAAGATTTTCATGACGGGCGCGCCGGCGGGACGGGATGATGAGTTTGAGGGGTTGTGCCTGCCGGAAGTGCCTGAGCTTTACCAAGCGATGAAACTGGTGGCGGAAACCGGATTGGTGTGCGCGGTACACGCGGAGAATAACCAACTGCTGGAATGGCACACCGCGCAATTGCAGGCGGCGGGGCGGAACGACATTCCATCTCACGGCGAGTCGCGCCCCCCACATGTTGAGGCGCTGGCGGTGGCGACACTGTTCAGCCTGAATAAGACGGCAGGGATGAACCTGCACATCGCCCATCTGTCATCCAAAGAAACGCTGGAAGTATTCCGGATGTTCAAACAGGCGGGGGCAAAGGGAACCGCGGAAACCTGCCCGCATTATCTGTTCTTCACCGAGGCTGATCTGGAGCGCGTCGGGCCGTATGCCAAGATCAATCCACCGCTGCGGATGCAAGCGGATGTGGACGCGCTGTGGGAAGGAATCCATGATGGAGTCCTGATGGCGGTAACGACGGATCATTCACCGTTCACAGTAGAAGAAAAAGAACGCGCCCGAACCGACATCTGGCGAACACCACCGGGCGCACCGGGGGTGGAAGAATTGGTTCTGGGGATGATGGATGCGGCGCTGACAGGCCGGCTGAGCATCGAAAAAGCGGTGCAACTGATCAGCACAAACGGCGCTAAACGGTTCGGCATTTACCCGCAAAAAGGCGTGATCGCAGATGGAGCTGACGCTGATCTGGTCATATATGATCCCCAGCAGACGACCACTATCGCCGAGGACATGTTGTTTAGTAAGGCGCGCGCCTGTGACAAGCTGTACGCGGGTATGACCTACAAGGGTAAGGTGTGCCGGACGATTGTGAACGGGCGGACGGTATTCGTAGATGGGCAGGTTGTGGGTGAACGCGGCTGGGGCAAGTTCGTGCGCCCGGACGTGAGCAAAGTGTGGGACAACCTGTAAAACGCAAGC
>JAFLCH010000059.1:0-7426 GCA_017303775.1 Anaerolineae bacterium
GTCCGTGATGAACTCTATGCCAGCCTGCTCGGCAAGAGCATGGCCTTCCACGACTCTCAACCTGTCGGTGAAATTATGGCGCGCGTCACCAATGATGTGCGCGAATTGAATCTCATGATGAACCCCGGCTTGAACCTCATCATCGGTTCAGGCTTCTTTCTGCTCATGCCGCTTCTCGTCGCGCCCACGGTTTACCCGCCGCTCATCCTTGTGCCGGCGGTCTTTCTCGCCTTCTATTCCTTCTCTCAGTATCGCTTCATCACCGCCCTCAATCCCATCGCTCAACGCGTGCGCAGCAGCTTCGGTGTCATGAATGCCCGCCTCGCCGAAACCCTCGATGGGCTTCAAGTTGTCAAAGGTGCGGCCCGCGAGAAGCGCGAAATTGCTCAGTTCGATCAGTTGGTCGATGAAGTCCGCGACTACTTCATCACACAGGGGCGCATCGAAGCCCGTTATCTCAGCTATCTCCTCTACGGCCTCACCATCATCTTGGGTCTTGTTCATGCTGTCTATCTCTATCAGCATGGCCTCATCGATACCGGCAAGATGGTCACCTTCATGGGCTTGCTCTACCTGTTCCAGTTTCCCACCTTTTCCTCCCTACGTTCACTGTCGCAGGTGGCGCTCGGTTATGCCGGTGCACGTCGTATCCTCGAAATCATTAACACCGAAACGGATTTGGATCGCAACGAAGACGGCAACAAATTGCGCATAGAAGGCCGCATCACCTTCTCCAATGTCAACTTCGGCTATACCGGCAGCAATCAATCCGTCCGTGATATTTCCTTCACCGTCGAACCCGGCCAAACCGTTGCCATCGTCGGCCAAACCGGCTCCGGCAAAACCACCCTCACCAAGCTCATCAACCGTACCTACGATGTCGATTCGGGTCAGGTGCTCATTGATGGCGTTGATGTTCGCCAATGGGATCTTGCCGCACTTCGGTCGCAGATCAGCATCATCGAGCAGGACATCTTCCTCTTCAGCCGTTCCATCGCCGACAACATTCGCTTCGGCAATCAGGATGCCACGCTGGCCGAGGTCGAAGCCGTCGCCCGCAAAGCGCAGGCGCACGACTTCATCATGAGTTTCCCCGAAGGTTACGACACCCTCGTCGGCCAGCGCGGAGTCACCCTCAGCGGGGGTCAGCGGCAGCGCCTCGCCATCGCCCGCGCCTTCCTCAGCGATCCGCCCATTCTCATTCTCGACGACAGCACCAGCGCCATCGACAGCGCCACCGAGGATCGCATCCAGCAGGCCATCTGGGCCGCCTCCAAAGGCCGCACCACCATTCTCATCACACACCGCCTCTCACAGATTCGCTGGGCCGATCACATCATTGTCTTGCGGAGAGGGCAGGTCGTTGCACAGGGTAAGCACGAAGACTTGCTCCAGTCCTCCGAATCCTATCGTCGCATCTTCGCCCGCTACGAGTTGAACGAATCAACTCCCGCCGTCGAACAAATCGCATCTAGGTGAACAACCAATGGGTTTCTTTAATTCGCTCAATCAGGACACTTACGACCGTCTTTATTCCGACCGCTACCTCTTCCGCCGCATCGGCAGCTACTTCGCCAGCGAGAAGCGTTGGCTTGCCGTCATCGTCTTAATTCTGGTCGTCTACTCCATTCTCGGTACAGTCGTTCCCGTCCTCATTTCCTACGCCATCGAAATGGTAGACGAGCCGGATAATGCCGCCTTATTGGCCTTAATCTTGGTCGTGCTGCTCATCTCCGCCATCATCGACTACGGTCTCAACTGGTCGCGTGGGCGCATCACCAGCCGCCTGATCGGTCAGGCCATCGCCCGCATGCGTAAAGATGCCTTTGCCGCTGCCGTCAATCGTGACCTCGGCTTCTACGACGACAACAAATCCGGCAAAATCGTCAGCCGCATCACCAGCGACACGCAAGAATTTGCCAATATCATGCTCATCGTCGCCGACATCTTTGTCCAGTTTGTCCAGCTTTTCATCCTCGTCGCTGTCTTGCTGAACCGTTCATGGGATCTCAGCCTGCTTGTTTTTCTCTGGTTGCCCATCTTCGTTCTAATGTCGCTCATCTTTCGCGATCTTTCCCGTCGTGTCGGGCGGCAGGGCGCGCGTGCCATGGCTGCCGTCAACGACAACATTCAGGAAAGTGTAGCCGGGATCAGTGTCGCCAAGAACTTCCGCCGCGAATCCCTCATCTACACCGAATTCAGCGAAATCAATCGCCAGTCCTATAGCATCAATCTTCGTCGTGGCTTTGTCATGGCCTGCATCTTCCCCACCCTCAACGTACTTTCCGGTTTCGGCACGGCTTCCGTCGTCTACTTCGGGGCGCTCTCCGTAATTGGTGGGGACATCAATCTCGGTCTGTGGTATTTATTCGTACAAAGCGTGGATCGTTTCTGGTTTCCCATCATCAACCTCGCCGCTTTCTGGAGTCAGCTTCAACAGGGCCTGAGTGCTGCCGAGCGCATCTTCGCCCTGATCGACTCCGAAAATTGGGTCAATCAGATTGAAAATCGCCCCGTAAAATCCCTCAGCGGACAGATTGATTTCCGCGATGTGGTGTTTGAATACAAGTCAGGTGTTCGCGTGCTGGATAACTTCAACCTCGCCATTAAACCCGGCGAAAGTATCGCCTTCGTCGGTCATACTGGCGCTGGCAAGAGCACCATCGCCAAGCTCATCGCCCGTTTCTACGAATTTCAGGGGGGCGAAATCCTCATCGATGGTCAGGACATCCGCGCTATCGACCTTGAATCCTATCGTAGTAAACTCGGCATCGTCTCCCAGTCCCCCTTTCTCTTCAGTGGCACAATCGCCGATAACATCCGCTATTCCTGTCCCGATGCTACCGATGCTGAAATCGAGGCCGTTGCCAATAGCATCGGCGGTGGCGAATGGCTGGAAACCATGCCCGATGGCCTTCAAACCGACGTTGGCGAGCGCGGCGCGCACCTCAGCATGGGGCAGCGCCAGCTTGTGAGCCTGCTCCGCGTCTTGCTCCAGCGCCCCGCCATTTTCGTCCTCGACGAAGCCACCGCCAGCATCGACCCCTTCACCGAAACCCAGATTCAGGAAGCGCTCGACAAAATCCTGTCGCAGTCCACCTCCATCCTCATTGCTCACCGCCTCAGCACCGTTCGCAGCGCGGATCGCATCATCGTTTTACGTGAAGGGCAGATCATCGAGCAGGGCAGTCATGACTCGCTCATGCGTCAGGGCGGGCATTATGCCGAACTTTACAACACCTACTTCCGCCACCAATCCCTTAGTTACATCGAGAATGCCCGCCAATTCCTGACACAGGCCGCTTCCCCCGGTTAGAAAACACCAACGTATCCCGGTTGACAAATACTGAATATTTGTTCTATAATGAAGACTCGCAAGGGTTCACAACCGGGATGCTTGCTCATGTTCTCTCTTCAATTGGTTCGTACATGGGTGGATTACAACTACGTGACCCATCGTCGGGTATGGGAAAGTGTGATGCTGCTTTCTGACGAGCAGTTCACCATGCGCATTCCCTACTCCGTCGGCTCTGTTCGCAATCACATGGTGCATCTTGCCAATGTCGACGCTGGTTGGCTTTGCGGTCTGCGGGAAGACCGCAACCCGTTCCCCCATCGCGCCAACCCCTCGTCCTATAATTCGCGTTACGCGGTTCGCGCCCTTTGTGAACGGGTCGCCGCCGATATGCTTGAGTTTGTGTCCGGCTTAGAAGAGGAACAGTTGGCTTATGCCCCGCCTTGCCTGCAAATGCCCGTTTGGCAGGTCTTGCTCCATCTCATGAATCACGGAACCGATCATCGCGCCCAGCTTTTGCGCATCTTGCACGACTTTCAACTTCCGACCTTCGATCAGGATTTCCTGTTCTATTTGGAGGTGCCGCAGTGACCATTCTTCACTACACCCCGAATCGTTTGGCGGATATGGCGGCATTGGCGGCGTTTGTCTGCGGCAGTTCCCCTTCTTCCCGCCTACGTCCGCTCTTTGTCGGCGGCAGTCTCCCTGCTTCCCGCTGCCATTGCCGCATGGCGGCAGCCAACACCGTATTTCCCGCAGCCAAAAGCGCCAAACAAGCGTCTTCCCGCCGGCAAATGACACAACTGCGCGCCTTCTACGCCTGTTCCCGCCGCCAATAACGGCGGATGTGCCGCCAATCGCTTTACGAAAGGTCGCTCTCGATTTCGACCGCCAGCGCCACCGCTTCTCCGCCCCCCAAACACAGTGCCGCCAGTCCGCGTTTCAAGCCCCGCGCTTGTAATGCGTGGATCAGGGTGATCAGCACTCGTGCGCCGCTTGCGCCCAATGGGTGCCCCAGTGCAATCGCGCCGCCGTTCACGTTGAGTTTTTCCCGTGGGAGTTCGTAACCGTCGCGTTTCAACCCTTCAACATCAGCCAGCACCTGTGCTGCGAAAGCTTCATTGAGTTCAAACAGGTCAACATCTTGCATCGTCCAGCCCGCCCGTTCCAGCGCCAAAGGAATCGCCTTCACCGGTGCGTAAAAAATCCATTTTGGGTCAACCGCGGCCTGCCCGTACCCCGCGATTCGGGCGATAGGCTGGTGCTGCCGGTTCTCCGCATACCCTCTGCTGCTGATCACCAGCGCCGCAGCGCCGTCATTCATTCCCGGCGCGTTCCCTGCCGTGACCGCACCATCCCGCTCGAACGCGGCTGGCAGCTTACTCAACGCCTCCAGCGATGTCTCAGGCCGAATCGCTTCATCCTGCTCAAACGTAGTGCTTCCCTTACGCCCCTCGATGACCACCGGCACAATCTCACGCTTGAACAGACCTTCTCGCGTTGCTTGCGCCGCCAGTTGGTGACTCCGCAGCGCAAATGCATCCATTTCCTCGCGGCTGACCTCGAACTGTCGCCCGATAAATTCCGCTGCGTTACCCATACCCCAGTCGCAAATCGAGCACCACAGCCCATCCGTTTGCAGCGCGTCGCGCACTTGGATTGCGCCGTACTTATTTCCGCTGCGGATCGAGTCATTCAGGTAGGGTGCGCGGCTCATACTTTCCACCCCGCCTGTGATATACAACTCGCCATCCTCCGCTTTGATCGCGTTCGCGCCCAGCATAACCGCTTTCAGGCTGCTTCCGCACACCTTGTTGATCGTACTTCCGCCCACCTGTTCCGGCAGTCCCGCCTTCATGCCGATCTGTCGGGGCAGGGCTTGTCCTACGCCCGCGCTAACCACGTTTCCGATCAACATCTCGCTGATCTCCGCTGCGTTCACGCCGCTGCGTTCCAACGCGCCCTTTACCGCGACACTCCCCAACTCTGCTGCGCTCAATCCTGCCAACCCGCCCAGAAATTTCCCTTGTGCGGTTCGGGCGCTGCCGAGGATAACCACATCGCGTGCTGTTTTGTTCGTCTTGCTCATGCTTTATTTTCCTCATTCGGGAACAATTCATGCCATGCGCTGCGTAGCTCTTTCGCCGTGTTTTCGAGTGTGTCAGGGATGACCCGTGTATTCCCCACCACCGTCATGAAGTTCATATCACCCGGCCAGCGTGGAACAATATGAAAGTGATAATGTTCCGCGATTCCAGCCCCCGCCGCCGCGCCGATATTCGCGCCCAAATTGAACGCGGGTGGGTTGTAAATTTTGCGCAGCGCTTGCAGACTCCGGTTCACGTTCACCATCAAATCGGTGAGTACTTCTGTTTCCAGCGCTTCTGGGCTTTGTACGTGTGCATAAGGAATCACCATCACATGCCCGTTATTGTATGGATACAGGTTCATGGTGACGAATACGTGCTGTGAATACGCGATAATCTGATGGTTTTGTTCCAGTGCTTCAAGCTGGCAAAATACGCATCCGTCAACCGGCTTTTTTTCCCCGCGTATGTAAGCCATTCGCCAAGGTGTATACAGATGCTCCATCAACCATCCTTCTCCTGCCATAACCACCCTTATGCCGCGAGAGTATAACAGGGTTCAATAGCTGCCGATAGTTCAATACTATCCATGAAAGTGATACAATGCAGCACGTAAGTAGAGACGAGGACTTATGGATCTTAATAACGCTGAACTTCAGGAGCGCCTCGCGCCTCGCTCCATACGCTATATACCACAGGTAGAAAGCACGAACGATATTGCTCTAGTGTGGTTATCCGAAGGTGCCCCTCAAGGGTCTGCGGTCATAGCTGATGAGCAAACACACGGTCGTGGTCGCTTAGGGCGTATTTGGCACACAACATCTGATACAGCCTTGATTGTTTCAGTCATCTTGCGCCCTCGTGCTGACCATTTATATCAAATCACCATGCTCGGTGCGCTCGCAATCTGTGAACTAGTCGAGTATCTCGGTGCTGTTGAAGTGGGTATTAAGTGGCCGAACGATGTCTTGCTCCGGGGTAAAAAGGTTTCCGGTGTTTTACCCGAAGCGGTTTGGTCGGGCACTCAACTAAGCGGCGTTGTATTAGGGATGGGCGTGAATGTTCGGGTCGATTTCATGGGAACTGAATTGGAAGATCGAGCCGTCAGTATCGAAACGGTTCTCGGTCGCTCACTTAATCGCGCTGACCTCCTACAAATCTTGCTGGAGCGGGTAGATTTCTGGGCTGCCCAACTCGGTAACTCATCCTTATTCACAGCTTGGGAAAACCGTCTTTTGACGTTAGGTCAGCGGGTTCGTGTTCAAGCTTCGGATGGAGAGCGGCTTGGTTTGGCTCAGTCGGTTGATCCCGAAGGGGCGTTGTTCCTCAAAACAGATGATGGGGCAGTTCATCGTATACTGGCTGGGGATATTGCACTTGGGAATGTGAGCTGAGCTTTATGGGAATACGTTTAGATTGGGAAGTGGAAGCTGAAAAGACGCATACGCAGCGTGTAGGCGAAGATCCGAATTCAACTCGCCGTCGCAGGGCTGCTCGTTTTCGTTTTCTGTTGTTCTTATTGTTCTTGCTAGTTATTCTGGGCGGTGTGGTTTTCTTTATCATCAATCGGTTGCAAGCTCTTGATGATGAAGTCAAGCAAGAATTAACACAAACGGTTGAAGCCGAAATTGCGGCGCTTCGGCTCGGCGATTTGAGCGCGTTTATTGCCATTCAACGCAGCGCGTCCAGCGATTGGGCACAGGAACAGCAGCAAGTTTTTTACCAGTATCAAGATTTGAAACTTCAGGACAATGTTGAACTCACGGGGCGTGTAACCGATGTCGCATTAGACCGGACTCGCGCGCGTGTGGGGATCGAAGAAATTATCGGAGGTATCCCCTATACCCGCATTTGGTTTTATTGGCGCTATGATGATGGTTGGCGTCATGTTCCGCCTGACTACACCTTTTGGGGAGATGTGAGTACCGAGGAACAGCCGAATGTCATTGTGCGCTACCGTGATGTTGACCATCAATTAGCCAAAGCCCTTTCGGAACGCGTTTCTAATTGGCTAACGGTCTCGTGTGCTGCGCTTGCCTGCCCG
>JAFLCH010000059.1:7526-9386 GCA_017303775.1 Anaerolineae bacterium
ACGTAATTCGATTGGAAAGAAGGTCACATGCTTGATGAACTTCGTCATTCCGCTGAGGATGATAATCTCGAGTTTGATGATGCCAATTTTGAGATAGCAGAAGATACCGAACAAAAGGTTGAAAAGCTGTTTTTGGGGATGACGGCGGTAGAGCGCATGTTCATTTCAATCTTTTTATTTATGAATGTGACGATTCTCGGATTGGCTTTCCTGCTGGCGACTCGCCGGATTGTATTCTAGTTTTGATTGTTTGAGGGGGCGGATTTGAAGCATCTGATCTCCACATCTCGTAACTGCAAAACTTCTCTTGATTTGCCTCGCTTGGTATTCACGCTTTGCCTCCTCGCGTTAGCTGACAAGTAACGCACATCATTTCATAAACTGATCATCGGGGAACGAGTGAGAACTAGTTCCCTCCTTTCATTTTCTTACATGCATTCGTTTAGAAAGGCTGTGATATGAAACCCATTGACCTCGATTCGTTAGGAGAACCGTTAAGCTTAAGCGGGTTCTCCCCTACTGATGATCTGGCAAAGGCGGAAACCATGCCCGCGTCTTGGTACACCGATCCGCGAATGCTCGAACTGGAAAAAGAGCGGATATTTTACAAAACGTGGCAGCCGATCGGTCGGGTTGATTTGGTTCGTCGCCCCGGTGATTTTTTCACGTGCGAGGTAGTCGGGCAGCCGCTGGTCATTTCTCGCGGGTTGGATAATAAGCTGCGAGCGTTTTATAACGTTTGTATGCATCGTGCCGGCCCGGTTGCCTTGGGGCAGGGCAATCGCAAAAGCCTTCAGTGCAAATATCATGGTTGGACATACGATTTACAGGGTAAGCTCATGAACGCGCCGGAGTTTGAAGGTGTAGAAAATTGGGAGAAGAAAGAAATTTGCCTCGCTCCTGTGCTGGTGGAAGAGTGGGGGCCGTGGGTGTTTGTTAACTTGGATTTGAATGCCGTACCCATGGAAAATACTTATGGGCCAATCCAATCCGAGATTCTAAGCAAGGGCTTCGACCTGAGCAAAATGAGTCTGATTGAACGACGTGATTACATCATTGACTGTAACTGGAAAGTGTACGTGGATAATTACCTAGAAGGCTATCATCTACCGATTGCCCATCCGGGGTTGTTCCGTGAACTTGATTACGATCAGTATCGAGTTGATACATTCCGTTATTATTCCTCGCAGTATGCGCCGATTCGACCCGTAGAGAACGGCGAGGTACGAGACCGGCGGTATGTGCGTACCGAAGCTGAAGCCGAAGCGCTGTACTACTGGATATTCCCCAATGTGATGCTCAACGTGTATCTGGATAACACCTCGATCAACATTATCCTGCCGATTGACCACGAGAAAACGCTGACGATATTTGAGTGGTACTTCCAGCAACCGGGGACAGGCGAGGGTTGGGACAGCATGCAGCAGATCATCGCCTTCAGCGACCAGATTCAACAGGAAGATATTGAAATTTGCGAGAATGTGCAAAAAGGACTGAAATCAAACGCCTACAATCAAGGGCGTTTCTCGGTCAAACGCGAGAATGGTGTTCATCACTTTCAAACGCTGGTGCATGAATTTTTGACACGTTGAGATGAAGGGGGAAGGGATTCCTACGATTAAGGAATCCCTTCCCGAATAGGTTTTAGGTTGCGGGGACAAGCGTGAGGCGCATGTTTTGAGCCGCCTGCTCGATCTGTTCGCGAGACCACAACATAGGATGATATTGGATAGTCCGCCACGGATCGATCATATCATCATAGTGAGGGCTGTAAGGATGACCACTTTGACCGGTGGTGTGCATGGTTTGGCTGGCGGTTAAGTCACTTAGATCGATAATCATTCGCATGGACGGGAGGGA
>JAFLCH010000059.1:9486-18292 GCA_017303775.1 Anaerolineae bacterium
AGTTCATTGATGCGCTGACCGCGATAACCGTAGGCCCATTCCTGACTGATGACATAGTTGCTGTCGTCACCGAATTGATCGGCAAGTTTTTCCCGGAGTTGATCATAGTAGGCGAGGGGGACGAGGGCTTGATTGGCGGTCGCTATGAAACCGCGTTCAGGGTTGAGAACACGCGGTAGATCATCGAAAGGAATGTAGCCCTTCCATTCGTATTGATCGGTTGAGCCATCGACAGGCAAGAGACCACTGTGACCGGCGGCGCGGATAGGGATGTTGCCGGGTGTCTGGTAACCGATGTTTCCGTCCAGGTCGGCATAGATAAAGTTTTGCGATGGTGAATCGAAGAATTGGAGCGCCTGCCGGAATTCTTCCCAATTGTTGGCGCGGTTGAGCATCGCAACTGCTTTGAGGATGGTGCCGCGTTCAGCGGTCGCTGTCCAATGAAAGGCCATCGGATCGTCATTGTTGAAACCCTGCGGTTGCCCGTTATCGTCCAACTGATTGTCGTTGATGATGGGGCCGAGGTGGGTTTCGCGCACCTGAATGATTAGGGTTTCGGCGCTGTCTCCAAAGCGGATGATTTCTTCGTAAACGGTCATATCGCGCCATTCGCCGTTCCATTCGTATTGAAGCGGGTTTTCCGGATTGATCTTCATCAGGTAGAGATCCTGTGTATCCGGCCCAACGTTGGTGACACCCCAAGCGATGCGGGAGTTGTGGCCGATGACTACACCGGGGGTCGCTGGTAAGGCAAAGCCGGTAACATCATAGGGGCATTCTTCGCTCAGGTTGAGGCAGTGCAGACCGATTTCGTACCAGATGGAGGGCATTTGGATGCCGAGATGGGGATCGTTGGCGAGGAGGGGTTTGCCCGATTCGGTCAGGCTGCCGCTGACGACCCAGTTGTTGCTGCCGAGACTGCGTTCTTCGCGGAAGAGCGTGTGCGCAGCGGTGATGTTCCCGGCGAGGGTTTGACTTACACCGACAATGCCAGCTGTGTCGAGGGACTGCGCCCGCAGACTGGAGTCGGTAATCGGGAGGTCCTCGGCCTGAAGAATGGTGGGTTTATCCGGATTGTCGTAGGGGTAGGGGGGCATGAATTTGTCGGTCATCTCCTGACCGAGCTGGTCGATCAATTCGGAACGGAGGAGTTCGGCGCTGCGATTCCCGCTTAGATTCCACGCCATAACTTTCGCCCAGACCAGCGAATCGACGGGAGTCCATGGACGGATGGTGATGTTCACGCCGGTAAGGCCGAGCAGCGTGTATTCCAGAGCGAGATCACCGGGGGCACGGTTGAGAATGTAGGCATTCACACCTTCGGAGAAGGACTGGAGAATGGCTTTGCTCTCGTCGTCATAGATTTCGAAGTCTTTTGCGGCGGCACGACGCCAGCCGACGGTGCGGATAAATACATCCTGACCCATCACATCGGCATTTTCACCGACGAGTTCCTGAATGCGGCCATCACCAATGGCGCGCGAGAATTCCATTTGCCACCAGCGATCCTGCGCCTGAGCAAAACCCTGAGCGAAGAAAAGATCGTGCGCGTTGGAGGCGTAGATATGGGGCACACCCCAGTTGTCGCGCAGGATTTCGACCTCCGCTTGCAGACCGGTAATCGCGACCGAGTCGGAGGCGAGGGCGACGTTTTGGGGGCTGATGGTGATTTGCCCGTTTAGCTGTGGAAGTGGATTGTGCGTTATTCGATTAAAGAGTACGACGCCACCGATGGCAAGAAGGGCGATGATGACAAGGACGACCAGCAATATTGTTCGCAGAATTCGCATTGAAAGCTCCAGAAATTAAAACGAATAAGGATTTAATTTTCGATGGATAGTTGTAACGCTTTTCTGCCAGAGGCACAAACAGAATGGGTTGGGTTTGGCGGCGCTTCCGCCGTTATTGGCGGCGGGAACAGGCGTAGACGGCGCGCGGTTGTGTCGTTTGACGGCGGGAAGACGCCTATTTGGCGCTTTTGGCTGCGGGAAGACCGGTGTTGGCTGCCGCCATGCGGCAATGGCAGCGGGAAGCAGGGAGGCTGCTGCCGACAAAGAACGGGCGTATGCGGGAAGCAGGGGAACTGCCGCAGACAAACGCCGCCAATGCCGCCACAAGCGCCAAAGCTGGTAGATGAGGCACTGCCGCCTGATGTGGTATGACGACTTGATGAAGGAAGTGGGGGTGCGGTGTCATGCGGACTACCTTTCGGCTGCTGTGAATCGTGATTCGTAAATTCATGCTACACTACCTATAGGATAGCACATAAGTTCTGGTTAAGGGTGACCAAATGGTCACTATTTCGCGGGCAATTTTCTAACCGTTTTGAGAGAAGCGGTCACCTGTAAAGGTTGGATGATGGTTAGAAAATGGTTTGTCCGCGCGATTGAGGTCATTTGACGATCAACCATCGAGAGCTTCCTGCTGCCGCTGAATATCGGCGATCAGGCGAGCGGCTTCGGCGGCATGGGAGCCGTCGGGGGCGCGGTCGAGATAGGTTTGAAAATCGGAGAGGGCTTCGGCATAGAGCGATTGACCGGTTTGGAGAATGGAGTAGTAGAGGATGCCGCGATAGTAGTAAAGATCGGCACGCGATGGGTCGAGTTCGAGTGCCGTGTTGTAGTTATTGAGCACTTGATCCCATTCGTAGAGCAGCAGGTAGGTTTGGCCGCGCTGGAGGTAGAGATCGGCAAGCGCAGCGGGGGCGAAATCAGCAGAGGCCGTGCGCGCGATTTCGAGGGCGTGGTTGAGGTCTTGAATGGCAGGGTCGTATTGAAGGGCGAGAGCATAGAGTGTGGAGCGACTGCGGAGCAGGGAAATATGATGGTTGGCCGGTTGATCGGATGCGGCGATGTTTGATTGGATGAGATTGGTGATGGGCTGTAGAGCGAGATCGGTTTCGCCCTGCTGGAGGTAAAGCCAACCGAGGTTGAAGGCCGCATGATGGTCGATCAGGGTGTTGACGGGCGTGTAGGCGAGCGATTGTTGATAGTGGGTGATGGCTGCGCCGGTATTTCCTGCTTCCAGTTCGGCATTGGCGATATAGAAGTGTAGGGCGCGAGGGGTGTGGGCATCTTCTTCAAAGGGGGTGTCTGCGGCGATGTTGAAATAGCGCAGTGCAAGTGAATAGGATTGGGTGGCATATAAACCGGCTCCTACGAGCAGATTGCGGGCGAGTAACTGCTGATGGGGCGCAGAGGGGAGGGGCAAACCTTCAGGATGGTTTGTAAACAGCAGGTCGGAGGCGGTGAGATGGGACGGGGTATCGGCAATCACACGCCAAGCGGATTCGTCGATATAGAGGGTTAGCCGGGCTGTTTCGGGCGGTGATGGAGGCACATCCTGTAGTGCTGGCTGAATATTCAGGTTGAGGGCGATGTTCCGCTCCGCAAAAGGGCCTTGAATGGATTCTAAGAGGGGAAAGAGCGGGTCGAGCGATGGCTGTGAGAGCAGAATGTTGATGGTGAGGGGTGTTGAATCTGACCGGGCATGGAGGGGTGAAATGGTGGCGAGGCAAAGAAGCAGCAAGAACACTAAAGCACGAATTGAAGACAGCGTTGAGGCGACCATAATTTGCTCCATGATATTTCCCACATTTTACAACACGGTGGGTTTATGATGTGGGATTTCCCAATAAAATTGGGATAAAAGTATTAGCATTTGGGATACTGATCATCGTTATCACTCGCGTTTGGAGGCGATCTGAAGTATAATATATGCGTTGTCAGGCACCTGTTAGCGGCTGTAAATGGACGGCTGCAAGAAGGGTGCGCAGGATAATCAATGGCGGGCGAGGCGACGCTTCGCCCAAATAGATTCAGGGAATGGATAGCAGTATGGAAATCGGTCAGATTCGTGCGGTTAACATCAACGAAGAGATGCGGGGTAGTTACCTTGATTACGCGATGAGCGTGATTGTGGCGCGTGCTCTGCCTGACGCGAGGGACGGCTTGAAACCGGTACACCGGCGCATCCTGTACGCGATGTATGATATGGGTATCCGGGCAAATTCGTCATATAAGAAAAGCGCGCGTATCGTGGGCGAGGTTCTGGGTAAGTATCATCCCCATGGCGACGCGTCAGTTTATGATGCAATGGCTCGTATGGCGCAGGATTTCTCGCTGCGTTATCCGCTCGTGGACGGGCAGGGTAACTTCGGCAGTGTTGATGGTGACAGCCCCGCGGCGATGCGTTACACCGAGGCGCGATTGGCGCGGCTGGCAGAAGAACTGCTGGCTGATTTGAATATGAACACGGTGGATTTCATCGACAATTATGATGGAACTACGCAAGAACCGGCGGTTTTGCCAGCCCGACTGCCTAACCTGCTGCTGAACGGGTCGAACGGTATTGCGGTGGGTATGGCGACGAACATTCCGCCGCATAACCTGCGGGAACTGTCGCAGGCGATTGTGTACCTGATTGACAATTATCAGCGGGTTGAGGAGATTACGGTCGATGAATTGATGCAGTTTGTGCATGGGCCGGACTTTCCGACGGGCGCACAAATTGTGGTGGGCGATGATTTGAAAGAGGCTTATGCCACCGGCAAGGGGCGGGTGGTGATGCGGGCGAGTTCAGACATCGAGGAAATGAAGGGTGATCGCTACCGGATTGTGTTCAACGCAATTCCGTACCAAGTGAGTAAGACGGCGATCATCGAACGGATTGTGGAATTGGTGCGGGAAGGGCGATTGCCGCATGTTTCCGACCTGCGGGATGAATCTGACCGGAATGGTATGCGGCTGGTGGTGGAACTCAAGTTTGGGGCACAACCGAAAACGGTGCTGAACCAATTGTTCAAGTACACCCAGCTACAGAGCACTTACAGCATTCAGATGCTGGCGCTGGTGAATAATGAGCCACGGACGTTGGGACTGCGACGCGCGCTGCATATTTATGTCGAGCACCGGTATGAGGTGATCGTCCGGCGGTCACAGTTTGAACTGGATAAGTTGATGGCACGGGCGCATATTCTGGAAGGGCTGCTGAAGGCGCTTTCGAGCCTTGATGCGATCATCCAGACGATTCGTTCGGCAGATGATGTGGATGATGCACGGTCGAAGCTGGTGTCGCGGTTTGATTTGAGCGAAGCACAGGCTTCGGCGATTCTGGAAATGCAACTGCGACGGCTGGCGGCATTGGAACAGCAGAAGATTCAGGACGAGTACAACGAAGTGCAGACGCGGATCGCGTATTTGGAAGACTTGCTGGCCTCACCTGAGAAGATTCTGGCGTTGATCCGCGATGATGTGGAAACGATGTCCGAGGAATACGGGAACGAGCGGAACACGCAAGTTCTGTACGGCGTGACGACAGACTTCAATGAAGCGGATCTGGTGCGCGAGGAAGAGGTTGTCATTTCGATGACGGGGCGCGGGTATATCAAGCGTGTTCCGGCCTCGGCTTACCGAGCGCAGCGGCGCGGCGGTAAGGGTGTGACGGGGATGCAGACTAAGGAAGAGGATGCATTGGTGGATATTTTCGCCTGTAACAGCCTCGACCACATCCTGTTCTTCAGTGATAAGGGTAAGGTTTACGCGGAGCGAGCGTTCCATATTCCGGAGACGGGACGGGCGAATAAGGGTACGCTGATTCACACGATCTTGAATATTGAACCGGATGAGCGGATTACGGCAGTGCTGCCGGTGGGTTCCTTCGAGATGGATGGCCATTTCGTGATGGCGACGAAGAAGGGACGCATCAAGCGGGTGACGCTGGATGAGTTCGCGGCAGTTCGTCCCAGCGGGTTGATCGCTATGGGGTTAGAAGATGATGACTATCTGGGATGGGTCAAGTACTCGGATGGTGATCAGGACATTATTCTGGTGACGGAGCAGGGGCAAAGTATTCGCTTCCACGAGTCGGAAGTGCGTGTGATGGGACGACCTGCGGGTGGTGTGCACGGGATTAAGCTGGAAGATGACGCACTGGCCGGGATGGATGTGGTGGACGAACACCATACTCACGTACTGGTGGTAACCCGAAACGGTTTCGGTAAGCGCACCGAGTTGGAAGAATACCGGCAGCAAGGGCGGTATGGCAGCGGCATTCGAACGCTGGCGCGGAATGAAAAGACCGGGGCGATTGTGTCGATGCGGTGCATCAGCGGCGAAGATGATATTATGCTGATGACGAAATTTGGTGTTGTGCTGCGTACCAATCTGTCGCAAATCCGAGAAACAGGGCGGAGCACGCAGGGCGTGACCTTGATTAACCTGTATGATGAGGATGAGGTTGTGGGGCTGGCGATTATGACCAGCGAGAACGGTGCTGATGAGATTGATGACGAGAACAGTAATGGGAGTGTGCCAGCGCCGTAATGGCACACACTTAACTATCAGATAATAAAAAGAGGCGCATCCGACAGGGTGCGCCTCTTTTTTGGTGATGTGTGGGACGAGAAGGGATTTATTCTTCGTCTTCTTCGTCAGCCTTACCCTTCTTAATGATTTCCACTTCAGCGATGCCCTCACTGGCTTCTTCTTCGGCTTCTTCAGAACGAGCGGCAGCCGGTTGAGCAATACGGGCGATCATTTCATCGGGGTCATTCAGGATGACGATTTCATCACCCAGTTTGATGTCGCGGACGTGGATCGAGTCGCCTACTTCAGCAAGCGAGGTGAGATCAATTTCGATGACACTGAGCAGCTTGCTGGGAAGGGTTTCGATGGTGAGGACGGTGGGACCGGTGAGCAGGATGCCACGCTTGGAGGCCACAGCCGCACTTTCGTTGATGAAGTGAATGGGAACATCGATGTTAATCTTAGCGGTCATATCGACGGCGAAGAAGTCAACATGGATGATGTCGTTACGCAGGATGTCACGCTGGACTTCGCGGGCGAGAACGGGCGTGGTGTTGCCAGCGACGTTGAGTTCAATGAGATTGGTACCACCAGCGCCAAGCAATGCAAGCTGAAGCGGGCGATAGGGAATTTGGAGGTTCACTGGCTCCGACTTGGGGCCATAGACCGTGACAGGAACGATACCCTGACGGCGAAGCTGGCTGACCTTTTTCCCCACAATTGCGCGGGATTCCGCCTCTAAAACAAAAGTTTCGGCCACAATAGGACTCCTTCATACGCTGTCAGCGGGATTAAGATGCTGTCAGCCCAATGTTCGCTTATTTGAATGGGAGCATTCTAGCGATAGAGCGCGTTTCAGTCAATCCTAAGTCTGGTGCGAGCGGATTTGTGAGGGGAGGGAGCGATGTGGGCTAATCCAGTGGAGACTGTGATGCTACATGATTTGCTGAAGCCGATTAGCTCTGAAACTTGCCAGCCGAGGTTGACTGCAAAAATCCGACTTGGATTGAAGAAATATCAATTTCTTGTTATTTCCGTTAGTTTTGGTTGCAGGGCATCATGAAGTGATATACAGTGACTATACATCATTGCGACTAAAATTATGGAGTTATCCACCTTATGGAAATTGTTGCGAGTGTATCACTCGACCTCGACGACTTGTGGTGCTACATGAAGATTCATGGTGACGCGGGGTGGGAATCCTTTCCTTCATTCCTGCCCGTCGTCGTCCCCCGTGTGTTGAAGTTTTTTGAAGAACGTGACCAAAAAATTTCATTTATGGTTGTGGGGCAGGATGCTGCGCTGCCTCATAACCAACCGATTTTGAAGTCCATTCTGGACGCCGGACATGAGATCGGGAATCACTCGTTTCACCATGATAGTTGGATGCATCTGCTGACGAACGAACAGATTATCGCTGACCTTGTAAAGGCGGAAGAGGCGATTGTTCAGGCTGTTGGCAAGCGTCCGATTGGGTTTCGTGCTCCGGGCTTCAGCATATCCTTTGAGGTTGCTACGGTGCTGGCGAAACGCGGCTATATCTATGACGGATCGATTTTCCCGACATTTTTGGGGCCGATGGCGCGATTGTACTATATGATGACCACACGGCTAACGGAAGAGGAAAAGTCGAAGCGAAAGCATTTATTCGGATCGTTCACAGACGGATTCCGCTCTAACATGGCATACCCGTGGATGAAGGAAGGGTTCAGCTTGATGGTGATCCCGGTGACGACCTTCCCCATTTTCAAGATGCCGATTCACTTGAGTTATATTTTGTATTTGTCGTTGATCAGCCCCGCGCTGGGGATATTCTACTTCGAGACCGCGATCCGCTTGTGCCGGAAGCTGCGGGTGCGACCTTCGATACTGCTGCACCCGCTGGATTTCATCGGTCAAGACGATGGAATTGAGGAGCTGAAGTTCTTCCCGGCCATGAAACTTTCTCATACGACGAAGCTCGAGATCATCAGCAAGACGATGGCCATTTTGAAGCGGTATTATCGGGTCGTCACGATGGAAGAGCATGCGCGAACGCTGCTAGAATCGAGCACGTGGCCGGTATACGGCATCCGGTAATGTAGTTGCAGTATTCTGAACTTGAACACCCCTCCGAGCAGGGGTGTTTTATTTGGAGGGTGACTTTATACATCAAGAGATTGGTTTCATGTATAAGTTAGCCGTAAATTTCTCGCTAGACCCTTGCACCGACATTTTATTACATTTGTCACTTTGGTTACTATAATGGGTTGATGTACACTTTAGTGGTAAATACGGTGATTGATATTTGTTCAATTCAGTTTAGATGGACTAGAGCGAGTTACTAAATTGTCCAAGACTCATTCCTCAACGGACTACCCGATTGAGAACAGCGTTTCTCCCCTGAGTGTGGGTTATCGTATTCGCATATTACGCGAGCAACGTGGATTGTCGCTACGCGAGTTAGCTGAACGCTGCGGATTGTCGCTTAATGCAATTAGCAAAATTGAGCGCGGGGAAAA
>JAFLCH010000006.1 GCA_017303775.1 Anaerolineae bacterium
CAAACTGGCTGAGCCGATTGTTGATATGATCGGGCCGATGCCTTATCCTGAAATCTATTGGCCGCAAGATCCTGATTATCATCCGGCGACGGCGCTGCGCTCGAAATTCATCGAACGAGTGGATGAGGCTACTGCCCAGATCATGCTCGATCATTTGCAGGCGTCGAGCGCACCGATGCGAATTGCAGAGTTCCGGGTATTGGGCGGGGCGATGGCACGAATTCCGGTTGAGGCGACGGCCTTTGCCCACCGTTTGAGTCGGGTGATGTTGAGTTTTATCGTCCAATATGAAAACCGCGATGAAGCGGCGATCCATCATTCATGGGCTGCTGGCGCTGCTGCTGATGTTCAGCAGGGGGCAGGCGTATACGTTAACTTCGTGGGTAACGAGGGCAAGGAACGCATCAATGATGCGTATCCGAGCGCCACGCAAGAACGGTTGGCAGCGATTAAGGCGAAGTATGATCCGACTAACTTCTTCCGCCGTAATCAGAATATTGCGCCTAAAGCGAAGTAGCGGCTCTAGCGATTGATTTTGGGAGTGAGCAGTTTCTTCAATTGCGATTGGAGAGCTGCTCACTTTGCGTTAGTGTGATGACTGGCGGGGACGATACTGGATGGCTTCGGCGACGTGGGCGATTTCGATGTGGTGGCTGCCATCGAGGTCCGCAATGGTGCGGCTGAGCTTGATGATGCGGTGATAGGAACGGGCACTGAGTTGAAGGCGTTTGGTGGAGACTTCGAGCAGTTGGCGCGCTTCGGTGGACAGGATGCACAACTGCTGAATTTCGCTCACGCCCATGTCGGCGTTGGCATAGAGACCCGCACGACCTGCAAAGCGCTGACGCTGACGTTCACGAGCTTGCTCGACGCGTTCGCGAACAGCAGCAGAAGATTCGGCGCGATCGGCTGTCATCAGTTTGTCATATTCGACACGCGGGACATCCACGTGCAAATCGATACGATCCAAGAGCGGGCCGGAGAGGCGCCCTTGATAGCGGGCGATCATGGTGGGGGAACAGGTGCAGGCGCGGGCGGTATCGCCATAATAACCACAGGGGCAGGGGTTCATAGCACCGACAAGCAGGAAATTGGCGGGGAAGGTCATGGTGCCCTGTGCGCGGCTGATGGTGACGATTTTATCTTCGATGGGTTGGCGGAGGACTTCGAGCGTTTTGGAGGACATCTCCACAATTTCGTCGACAAAGAGTACGCCACGATGGGCTAGCGAGATTTCTCCGGGTTTGGGAATGGAACCGCCGCCGACTAGACCGGCCTGCGAGATGGTGTGGTGGGGGGCGCGGAAGGGGCGGGATTGGACGAGCGGATGATCTCCGCGCAGCATATCGGCTACCGAGTAGATGCGTGTGACTTCGAGAGCTTCTTCTAAGGTCAGGCGGGGGAGGATGCCGGGCATGGCACGGGCAAGGAGCGTTTTGCCAACGCCGGGAGAACCAGAGAAGAGGATGTTATGGTTACCTCCGGCGGCGATTTCCAGCGCACGTTTGCTGTGCTGCTGCCCTTTGATGTCTGCGAAGTCCACGATGCCCTCTGGAATAAGACCAGCTTCGATGTTCAGCGGCGGCGGGGTATAAGGGGGAATGGGTTGTAAACCGTAAAGGTGCTCGACTAAGTGCCCCAGCGATTCAACGGGTATAATTTGGACGCCAGTGATAAGACCGGCTTGCGGCGCGTCTTCGGCGGCGACATAAACGCGGCTGATTCCGCGCTCGAAAGCGGTATAGACCATCGGCATGATGCCTTTGATATGGCGGACGCTGCCATCTAGCGATAGTTCACCAAGGAAGAGACTATCTGCAATCGAGTCTAGAGGCACTTGATCGGTGGCAGCGAGGACTCCGACGGCGATGGCAAGATCATAAGCGGGACCATGTTTAGGCATGTCGGCGGGGGAAAGATTGACGACGTAGGCTTTGTTGGGGAATTGAAGGCGGGCGTTTTTGATGGCGGCACGCACGCGTTCCCTGCTTTCTTTGACGGCACTATCTGGTAACCCTACGATATTGAAAGAGGGTACACCAACACGAGGGTTGAAATCTACTTCAACTTCAATGATGCGGCCTTCCAAACCCAGCAGGGCGCAGGCGTTAACGATCGCGAGCATAAGTGTTCTCTTTTACTGTGAACGGGGTCTAAAGTTGGTAAGTGTATTTCTATTGTAAGAGAGAATTGGCAATTGGTGACCTTGAAACTTCAGGAACAAAGTCACTCCAAGTTTTAGTATGAATATGCTATAATCTCACCTATGTCTGAACTGAAACATCAACAGGTGTGGATTGATGCATACGGGCGATAAGCGACTGCATGCTCGGATTTATGGACGGGTGCAAGGAGTCAGCTTTCGCTATAATACATTGCAGACCGCGAACCGGTTAGGTGTACGAGGATGGGTTCGGAATCGACCTGATGGTTCGGTTGAAGTGATGGCTGAAGGGACACAGGGTGTTCTGGAGGCGCTAGTTGAATTTTTGAATACTGGACCGATAGGCGCTTATGTGCGACAGGTCGATGTTGAATGGTCGGCTGCAATTGATGAATTTGAATATTTTCAGGTGCGTTGACCGCTTAGTGGGGGCGGCGTAAGCATCCATGAGTGATGAGACCAAGAAAAAAGTGCCATGGGCTGAGATCAAGGCAGCAGCGAATGAAATCGCTGACCTGCTGGGCGAGACCCATGCGGTACCTCGTGCGCAGATCCGGCATGTTGTCGAAGCATGTGGGATTGAGTTCGCACGCGGATTGTATCAAGAGACCCAACAGATCGAGGCTGATGGTGGCTTAATGCTGCCGGATCAATCTCGACGACGGACGGTAGGCGGCGTGTTTTTTCATCTAGCACGCAAGAAGTTGGCCCCGGAACTGGTCAAGAAAATATTCCCCGGATATAAACGAAAGCAGAAACCTAAGCAGCAGAAAGCCTCATCTGCGCCAGTACAGACTGTTGTGGTGGAAGAACTGCCTGTTTTTGTGTGGGATGAGCGTGCTGGACTCGTTGAGATGTTGGCAGCTGAGCAAGGAGTGGTCAGCTCTATGAAAGTAACATTGATTGGTAGACCGGGTAAAATTGAAGCACGAAAAGATGTCATCATCACGACGATGCTGCATACGATTCAGTCCCCGATGCTGCCGAAAGGTGTGCCGATGCCACCGAGCGACCCGATGTTATATACGGTTTATATCTCGGCAAAACAATGGCGCAAGATTGAAGCTGCTATTGCTGATCCGGCAGATTCGTTGATCGTTGAAGGGCTTTGCACATACGATCCGGCGATCAAAGGGATGGCTGTGTTTGCTACAAATGCATTGAGCAAATCGATGGAAATCAAGCGGCGCGATGGGCAGAAAGCAGCCTCACAGTCGAACCCTGCACCTGCCACGGAAGAGACTGAAGCACCTGCTGCGGTATCGACTCCACCACCTGCCGTAAACCCGCCGCTACCTAAACCAAAAAAGTCGCGGATTGCTGAGAGTTTACCTGTGGTTGAACCCGCGCCCACGGTTGTGCCATCAATCCCCGGACTCCCCGCGGATGTGGCGCAAAAACTACAAGAGTTATATGCATCAGCTTCACTTTTCCGCCAGAAGGTTGCGACGATTCAGTCCAAGCCTGCGGGGCAGCAGTTCGGATTGGAGATGACACAGAAGCTGTTGAAGAACGTTGAGGATGAAATCGCCGCGCTAGAAAAGAAGTATGCTGAATAGCGCGAGGGTGTTTGTTACCTTGACTTCAAACCTCTCGAACCTTATAATCCACAGTCTTGATGAACTGTCATTTTGAGGAGAACAACCCGTGGGTCCGCTACCTAAACGTAGACACTCCAGCACACGCCGTAACAAGCGTCGTTCGCATGATGCCCTGAGCTTGAATCACCTTGTTGTGTGCGAAAGCTGTGGTGAATACCACGTCGCGCACCGTGTTTGCCCCAAATGCGGCACATACAAAGGTGAAACCGTTGTTGAAGTCAAAGAAGCCTAAGCTTCGTCACAAGCCATAATGAAAGCCGCACTGATGCAAACCAGCGCGGCTTTTGTTTTGGTGGGGAGATGCAACCTGACTGTGTCTGACGTGTTTTGAATAGTAGATAATCAGGTTATTAAAGGTAAGTCATGATGGATTGGACGAAAACTGCATTTGTGTTTCCGGGGCAAGGCTCGCAGGTTATTGGCATGGGTAAAGATTTGGCTGATGCCTACCCGATTGTGCGGGACACATTTGCTGAGGCGGATGCTATTTTAGGGTTCTCACTTTCCGGACTCTGTTTCGACGGACCAGAGGATGCGCTGAATGAGACAATCAATACGCAGCCCGCTCTGTACACCTGCGGGATCGCGATTTTGCGGGCGCTTCATGAACTGCTGCCCGATGCAAACCCAGCGTTTGTGGCCGGACACAGTTTAGGGGAGTTTACGGCGCTGGCGGCAGCGGGCGCTGTGTCGTTCGAAGATGGACTGCGATTGGTGCGGGAACGTGGACGCTTGATGAAAGAAGCAGGCGAGAAAAGCCCCGGAGCGATGGCTGCTGTGTTGGGGCTTGATGCGGTGCAGGTGCGGGAGGTGTGTGCTCAAGCAAGCCAACAGACCGGCGGCATTCTAATTCTGGCGAACGATAACTGCCCCGGACAAAGTGTGATTTCTGGTGATGATGCCACAATTGAAGCCGGAATGAAGCTAATGAGCGAGGCTGGGGCTAAACGTGTGGTCAAACTCGCGGTGAGTATTGCGGCACATTCACCGTTGATGGAAAGCGCTGCTGAGTCTTTCCGGCAAGTGTTGGCAACGACAGCATTCAAGAGAGCACACACAGTGGTTTATGGCAACGTTAATGCTGCCCCATTGAATGATGTCGATTCGATTCGTCGCGAGTTGGATTTACAACTAACACAATCTGTTCGGTGGACTGAATCGGTGCAAGGGATGGTGGCGGCAGGAGCTGAAACATTCCTCGAATTAGGGCCGAAGGATGTGCTGGCAGGACTGCTGAAACGGATCGACCGTTCAAAGACCGGTCGGGCGGTTAATAGTGTAGAGAGTTTGCAAAAGTTGGCTGCCGATGGTGGATAGTAAGGCATTCTGCACAAGCACAGCTTGAATCCATTCTACAACCTGCCACATTGACAGACTTTTGTTCAGGAGTCACAATGGATTGGCATATAAAAACTGACAGGATCGGATCATTATGTTTGGTCTGAACACTACCACCAATATGGATACTAATAACATCACATGACCCGGGTGGGGGCTTGTCTGGTTCAGTACATCAGTTGACACAGCACCCCGCGAGGGGTGTTTTTGTTTAGAAGGCTAATTAAAGTCATTGGAGGTCTTTTTTGGTTACGAAAGATCAATTGGTCACCAGTTTGGATACACCACAATTTGTTGTACCTGCCGAAAATCGTGTTCCTGTCACTCACTATCCGGCAGATATGGCAACGATTCCGCCGTCGCGTATGTTCTTGATTCGCGATGCACTGAAGAAGTATAAGGAGGTGGCGGGGGCTGATGCACCGACATTCGATGCTTCGCAGGGGGATGGTGGTGCCAGCTTGCCGGGCGTTCCGGTAGAAATTCTAGAGCGCGCGAGTGAACTGCAAATCAAGAAGGGGACGGCTTATGACCAACCGTGGGGTACCCCTCAGTTCCGTAAGGCAGCAGTTGAGCTTTACTGGAAGCTTGATCCTGCGACAGGGTGGGGCGAACCCAATATCTGCTTTGTGCAGGGCGGGCGCGATGGCTTGCAGAAGGCTTATGCGGCTATGCTGGCGCTGGGTAATCAAGAAACCGGGGATGCGCTGGTTGTGAGCCGCGTACCATGGATTTCTTATAACTGGGGGCCGTACATGGTGGGGCTAAATGTGCTGTTGGCTCCGGGCGATCCGGCTCAAGGTTGGCGCTACACCCCTGAATCCATTAAGGCCTGCGCCGAATATGCTGCTAAAGAAGGCCGTAAGGTAGCAGGATTGGTCATCACCTCACCAGATAACCCGACAGGCCGCACGATCCCCGTTTCGGAACAGATTGAACTGGCGCGTGTTGCGCTGGAAAATGGTTATCCTTATGTGCTGTTTGACTGGATTTACCATTGGGTGACTGACGGTGGCCCGTCGGATATAAATGTGGTGCTCAACGCGTTCTCACCCGAACAGCGTGAGCGGCTGATCTTCCTTGATGGCATCACCAAGAGTCTGGGCGCTTCAAATATTCGAAGCGCACATCTGGTCGCTGGGAAAAAGGTTATTGACTATATCAGCAGCCAGTCGTCTCATGGTGTTGTTCCGGGATTTTATGCGCAGGCTGTAGCAATTGCGGCTTATGAAATGGGATTCGGGAAGGCAGCGTCTGGCATTATTGATGCCTGTAAGCAGAGCCGTCAGATTTTGCGCCGTGACCTCGCGGCGACTGGTGTCAACGCAATCATGGGTGACGGCTATTATGCGTTTATTGACTGTACGCCGTTCATTGAAGCTGGCGGATTGGCTGACAGCGAATCATTGATGAGTTATCTGGCGGAACAGTATGGTGTCGCTGTGGTTGCTGGATTGTATTTCTCGGATGCGGGCAAGAATTGGGTACGTTTCTCGTATGCGCTGCCACCGGAAAAGACCGAGAAGGCTTATAAGCGCATGTATGAAGGCCTTGCTGCGTTGGGTAAGTAAGGTAATACAAAGTGTCGGATTTGAGGGCGTAGGTGATATCCTACACCCTCTTTTTATTTTCTATGAAGGCGGAACGCGCTTACGCGTGTAACGGCTGATGAAGTTGTAGGGGGAGGGGAGCGGAATCGCACTAACTTCGTTCAAGCGCGTTACCTCTTCCACAGACAACTTCCAGCCTACGCTGCCAAGATTTTGCGCCAACTGTTCCGGTGTGCGTGCGCCAAAGATCGGAGCTGTGACGCCCGGCTGGCGCAGCACCCAGTTGACGGCTACCTGTGAGGGAGTTTTGTTGTTGGCTTCGGCAATAGCGATCAGCGCATCAATAATGTTCCATGTATGATCTGTTTCCCGCTGCTCAGGTAGATCATCCCAGCGATCACCTCTCCCAACACGGCTGTCAGGCGGCGGCGGTTGGTTGCGGCGATATTTCCCTGTTAACCAGCCACCTGCTAATGGAGACCAACAGATGACCCCGATTCCTTCCTGCTGGCAAAGAGGGAGAATTTCCCACTCGGTGCTGCGTACCAGCAGGCTGTATTCTGGCTGAAGGCAGTCAATTCGCGACCAACCCTGCCGTTCACTGGTCATAATGGCACGGGTGAGCTGTGAAGGTGTGTAGTTGGATGCGCCGATATAACGCACTTTGCCAGCCTGTACCAAATCATCAAAGGCACGCAAAGTCTCTTCGATGGGGGTAGCTGCGTCCCAGCAGTGTGCCTGATATAGGTCAACATAATCGGTTTGTAGACGCCGCAAACTGGCTTCGATTTGGGTGAAAATGTGTTTACGAGACAGGCCGGTGTCGTTTATGCCAGTGCCAGCGGGGAAAAAGACCTTGGTCGCGATGACCAGTTGATCACGATTCCCCCGATTGCGCAGCCAGTTCCCCAGAATGATTTCTGACTGCCCGCTGTTGTACGTGTTAGATGTATCGAAGAAATTCCCGCCTGCTTCAATGAACTGATCTGCCATGCGATGTGCAAGGGTTTCCTCTGTGACCCAGCCAAAGGTTTGTGTTCCCATACAGAGTTCGGAAACTTGCAGCCCAGTTTTGCCCATATAACGATAATCCATTATGTTGCTCACTCCAGAATAAATATACAAATTTACCGGATTATGACGGGGAAACTAGTTTCGAACCAGTTACATTGTGATCCAACTCATGAGATAGATTTTTGAATATAGGGGCGATAGAATCAAACTTTGAAGCTATTTTGAGGAATACTATGCGCATTGCATCACTATTGCCAAGCAGCACTGAAATCGTCTGTGCGCTGGGTTTGGAAGCCGATCTGGTTGCTCGCTCGCATGAGTGTGATTTTCCTTCGACGGTAACCAAGTTGCCACCCATCACCGCGCCAAAATTTAACCCTGATGGACGTAGTTATGAAGTAGACCAGCGGGTGAAAGCGATCTTGCAAGAGGCAACTTCAGTCTACAAAATTGACGCAGAACGCTTGAAATCGTTGCAACCGGATGTGCTTGTCACACAGACACAGTGCGAGGTGTGTGCGGTGAGTTTCGCGGAAGTTCAGCGCGTGGTTTGCGATTATCTTGATCTCCCCGCCGAGATTATTGCCCTTGAACCCAACCGATTATCGGATGTATTGGATGATATTCAACGAGTCGCTCAAACGCTGCATGTTCCGGAACGTGGTGTTTCCCTCGTTGAGGAGATGCTCGCACGGATGGGAGCAATTGCTAACCAATCTCGACAACTAACGCCCCCGCGTGTGGCAACCATTGAGTGGATTGAACCGTTGATGGCGGCTGGTAATTGGATGCCGGAGCTAGTCACGATGGCCGGCGGGATGAATATTTTTGGCAAGACCGGAGAACATTCGCCTTGGTTAACTTGGGACGAATTGATTCTAGCTGACCCTGACATGATTGTTATTTTGCCATGCGGTTATGATATGACGACTGCCCACCGTGAACTCCCTGCTTTGACACTGCACCCGCGTTGGGACAAGTTGAAAGCAGTGCAGAATGGGCATATTTATATCACGGATGGCAACCAGTATTTCAACCGCCCCGGCCCCCGGTTAGTCGAGTCAGTGGAGATTTTAGCTGAGATTTTACACCCCGAGGTGTTTCACTTTGGTCATGAAGGCACGGGGTGGGAACGACTCGCTAGTGAATGATCAGCACTTCATTATTTGAGAGTAACCTTTTAGTCACTGAAGTTGTAGGTGTACGGTGAACTCATGACTCCGTACACCTTGTTCATTTTACTCAGGCGTTATTCAACGGTAACACTCTTGGCGAGGTTACGTGGTTGATCGACATCTGCGCCGCGTCGGAGCGCCACATGATAGGCGAGTAGTTGCAGCGGGATGACCGCTACTACTGGACTCAACAGGTGAGGTGTGTCGGGTACATAGAGCACATGATCGGCTTTGCTAGCGATGAAGGTGTCGCCCTCAGTAGCGATGGCGATGACAATCCCTCCGCGTGCCTTCGCCTGTTCGATTTGACTGACCATCTTTTCGTATAGTGAATCTTTGAGCGCGATGCACAGTACAGGCATTTGTTCGTCGATGAGGGCAATTGGGCCATGTTTCATCTCGCCAGCCGGATAGCCTTCGGCATGGATGTAGCTGATCTCCTTGAGCTTGAGCGCGCCTTCCAAGGCAATTGGATAGTTGATTCCACGACCCAGATAGAGGAAGTCAGTGTAATGATGGAGCAGTGCGGCTAACTCTTTGATCTGGGGTTCCGTTTCCAGTGCTCGCCCGACCAAGTCCGGGAGCAGACCTAGATCATGTGCATACTGCCGCTGCTGCTCTGTTGTCAGCGTACCGCGCAGTCCGCCTAGATGCAGCGCTAACAAATATTGATCCACGATGCTAGCGGTAAATGCTTTGGTGGAGGCTACACCGATTTCTGGCCCGGCGTTCATGGTGATGTACCCATCGCTCACGCGCATGGCTTGGCTGCCGACGGCATTGACGATGCTCCACAGTGTTGCTTGTTTTTCGCGCGCTTCCTCCATCGCTGCCAAAGTATCTACTGTCTCGCCGCTCTGGGTGATGGCTAACACAGCAGTGTGCTCATCAATGATCGGGTCCCGATAGCGATACTCGCTACCGTAATCCACTTCGACGTTGAGCCGCGCCATGTGCTCGATGAAGAACTTGCCGACCAGACCACTATAGTAGCTGGTGCCACAGGCAACTGTTACCATGCGATCAAGTGCGCGTGCTCGTTCACGGGTGAGATTGAGATCAGGGAGGATAGCTTCACCCTGTTCAAAATCTATACGTCCCCGTATTGTGTCAGTCAGACTGCGCGCTTGTTCGAAGATTTCCTTCTGCATAAAATGTTTGAATTCGCCCTTGGCCGCGCTCACCGGATCATAGGGGATGTCGTGAACTTCATGACTGATAGGCTGACCATCTAGTGTTTGTATGTGTACACTAGAGGCGGTGATGGTAGCTATCTGCCGGCTCTCAAGAAAGATCATCCGGCGAGTATGTTCAAGGATTGCAGGAATATCCGAGGCGATATAGTTTTCGTCTTCGCCCAAGCCAATGGCGACCCCACCGGCATTGCCGATACGTACAGCAACCAACTCATCAGGTTTCTCGCGGTTCATGACGACAATGGCATGTGCGCCGCGGAGAAACTGAACGGCTTTACGAGTCGCTTCGGTCAAGTTGCCACGCGCACCGTTATGCGCGAACCTTTCAATCAGTTGAACAATCACCTCGGTGTCTGTATCGGATTTAAATTCGATACCTTCGCTGATGAGTTCATCTTTGAGTTCGAGGTAATTTTCGACGATACCGTTGTGGACGACGACGAACTCGCCATCCATACTTACGTGAGGATGCGCATTCCGTTCTGCCGGAACGCCGTGTGTTGCCCAGCGGGTGTGGCCGATGCCGATTGAACCGCTGATGGGGTCGAGGGCGACCTTTTGACGTAGATTACTGAGCTTGCCGACATCGCGGCGTAGATGAATTTGTGAATCTTTGATGACCGCGACCCCCGCCGAGTCATAGCCGCGATACTCTAGCCGGCCTAAACCATCAATGATGATCGGGGTTGCGTCCTGTTTACCAATGTAACCAACAATACCACACATGGGATTCCCTCCGTTTGTAGTGGTGGATTAATGCATCCACCTTTGTGTACAGGCTGCAATAGTCTGTGCGGCGCAGGCACAATCCTTTGCATGAAGCCACATCCTCGTAAGGCTGGCATCCTGTCCACTTGCTACCACCTGTCCCGGTACTTGCGCACCGGTTTTCGTGGATCACTTCTTTTGTACGGAGGGGTAAGACAAAGGGATGGTGGAAACACCCCGGCGGCATCCGCTGATCTTTCGATTTTCTCCCCGGTTGGGGATTAAGTGCGCATCGCTGCACACAACCGCCACCTCGTCACCCAGCTCTGCTGGGCCGTGCGCTATCTAGCCCCCGATCAGTTCGCGATTAATCTCCTTTGCAACTTATTTAAGGACATCATAATGAGGAATATATAACTTGGCAACTAAAATTTGCCTAACAGCCGTAAAAACCGGAGTGTCATACGTTAGCTGATAAACTCGAGATAATCTGTGGTTGCCTTGGAAAGATCGCTATAGAATCCACGACGGGTTTCATCTTTTACGGCGATTGCCAATTGATACATGGCTTCATGGCTCATGATGGCAAGAGCTTCACGTGGGACGCGGCGTTCCCCATGTGTCTTGAATTTAAAGGGTCGCCCGAAATTGACATTGATTTTGGGGCGTTGGAAGCGGAACAGCTTTTTGTTCCAGCCCACTGCGCCGGAAATAGCAGTGGGGATGATGACAGCATCGGCTTTAGTGGCAACAAACGCTAAACCGTCTTTGGCTTCTGCCAACCCTTCCGGATGGCGTGTGCCTTCAGGGGCGATCAGGATGAGTTGACCGTGTTTAACCATTTCAATCGAGTTGGTGAGGGCCTTACGATCAATCTCACCTCGATTGATCGTGTATGACCCCCACCACCGTACAAAAGGTCCGATTAGAGGGTTGCTCATATTCTCAATCTTTGTCATGGGTATCACGAAGCGGTTTGTGACAGCTCCCATGCACAATACGGGATCAAGTGCCGAAATATGGTTCATCATAATGATTGCAGGACCCTCCGCAGGTACATTTTCTGCACCTGTGACTTCGACATCCCACAACACCTTAAAGCCCAATGTGCGGATTAACCCGCGCAGCAAACGTCGCCGCCAAGCTAAGCTCGGTTGACGCGCAACATATTGTTGAACCTCTGCCGAAAGTGTCATCTTCCCCCTGTCCTTTGATTGCGGCGACCACTTTGTGGGCGGCGGGGCTTGCCGGGTGTCTTTTCACGCTTGCTATATGGCACCTTAGAAACAGCGCTGCCTTTGCTGTGAGGCTTAGCTGGTGTTAACCCTGCTTTTTTGCCACGTCCCGATCCTTTGCCGGGGATATTTCGCAGCTCATCAGCAGGCGATTTGAGCGCCACCAGATCCTTCGCGGTCAGTTCACGCCATTCGCCGGGGCGAAGTGTACCTAACATCAGTTTGCCCATTTGAGTTCGAATGAGCGATTTGACCACATGACCAAAAAGCGCCGCCGTCCGCCGAATCTGGCGTTTTTTGCCTTCGGTCATGACAATCCGTAGTGTAGTGTCTTTACCACCTTCCATCATTTGGATCGAGCAGGGGCCTGTATAGTCGATAGTGCCATCTTCGTTCAGCAGCTCGACGCCCTTCTGCCAGCGATCCAATGTTTCTTGTGTGGGCAGCCCACTGATGACCACTTTATAGGTTTTGGTATGGCGGTAACGAGGGTGCGTGAGCATGTTTGCTAACTCACCGTCATTAGTTAATACCATCAATCCTTCGCTGTCGGCGTCCAGCCGTCCGGCGCTGAATAGATGCTCTTTGAAGGGCAGGAAGTCGCTGATGATTTTGCGGGTATCCCCTTCATGCGGTTCATCGGTGGAAAGCACATACTTTGGCTTGTTAAAAGCAATGTAGAGCTTTTTATCCGGGAAGGCCAGCTTGTTGCCATCCACTTCGATGATGTCGGTATTGGGATCAGCTTGATCACCGAGCTTAATGACTTTGCCATTCACCCGGACTCGTCCCTGACTAATGAGCGTTTCACAGGAACGGCGCGAACCGACGTTGGCCTGTGCCATTAATTTCTGTACACGTTCTTTCACTGGTATCAATCAAATTCTACTTATTCAACAGGTGACTACATTATAGAGCCACTCATCATTTTGAATAGGACGAAGTTACTGCTGCTCTCGCAGCCATGTGATATGCCGAGCCTGCACTTTTTCCCACAGTGGCGTGATATTCGGAATGACGAGATCGAATTGTTCTTGTAGAACGCCGGCATAGTGCGTCTCGGTTTCGATCAGTTCATCATGCGGTCCCTGATCGGTGATAGTACGGAAGACCACACCGCGTAATGAGATAAGCCCTTCGGGAATGAAACGAAGGCAGACGGTATTCTTCACAAATCCGGATTCGGGCGAGGTCTGAAGCCGTGTGGATTGTTCGGCGAACTCCTCGAGTTGATAGGGTTGGAGATCAAAATCGAAGCCCGGCCCACCGTAAGCCTGATTTTGAAACCACCAACGGCCATCCCGCTGCCTGAGTCCATATGTGAAAAAATTACGTTGAATGATACCTTCTTCCAGCGGTAGTGGTTCGAGAAAACCATTGCCGAAACCGACATCCGCTAGATAATCCTTTTCCAGCTTGACCAATAAGATCAGATGATCGCCGGGGCCTGCTTCTAGCGCTTCACTCCGGCCCACAAAGCTTGATAACAGGGTTACATCAAACCCGATTTCCCGTAAAGCCCATGCCAGCAAACCGTTCATTTCGAAGCACCATCCACCCCTCCGCCTGTTAACGATTTTGTCGTAGATTTGTTGAAGGTCCACCGTGAGTGGACAGTCACGGTGGATATCCAAATTTTCGTAGCTGATCGACAGCAGATGCCCACGGTGTACTGCGTTCAATGTGGCGAGATCAGGCTTGAGATCACCACTATAACCAATTCGTTTGAGATAACCCTCAAGCTGCATCATCGTATCCTCGCATCATCTTGCGGGCGCATCGCTTCCCGGAAATGATTCAATATCAGCTTCTTCAACCGGATCAATGGGTTCCGGAGCCGGACGCAGTGGTTCGCTGAGTTTGACGTTCGCCAATTGTTCGTAGACGCCGACAACGGCACTGTTGTCGAGATCATGCTGGCCATGTTGGAGCATCGTGGTATAAAGCTGCTGGATGACGGCTGTTAACGGCATAGGGATGCCGTATGTTTTACCGGTATCAAGACAGATTCCCAGATCTTTGTGCTGCATGTGTGCTTTGAAACCGGGACCGCGATTACCCGCGAATAAACGCGGCGGTTTTACATCTAATGTCCACATCTGCGCCGCACCACCTTTGATGGCTTCCACGACCCGGCTGGGATCAACGCCGGCTTTTTCCGCCACAATCAATGCTTCTGCCATGCTTGCCATTTGTGCGCCGACGATGATCTGATTACATACCTTGGCGATCTGCCCGGCTCCGCTGTCTCCAACAAGCACCCATGCCTTACCCATGGCTTGAAATAAGGGTACTGCTTTGTCAAATGCTGCTTGGGGGCCACCTACCATGATGGTCAGCGTGCCATTTTTGGCGCCTACATCGCCACCACTGACGGGAGCATCAAGGGCCATGACACCTTTTTCAGCCAGCTTTTGGGCAATCATCCGAGCGGTTTCGGGTTTGATGGTGCTGTTGTCGATGTAGATCAAACCTTCGTGAACACCTTCGATAATGCCATCAGATCCCAACACAACTTTTTCAACATCCGGTGAATCGGGGAGGTTTGTGAATACAAATTCCACCAGCTGCGCTACTGCTTTCGGAGAGGGTGCGGCTTGTGCGCCAGCGTCGACGAGTTCCTGCACAATAGCTTGACTGCGATTATGGACAACCAACTCGTGCCCGGCTTTTAACAGGTTGCGGACAATTGCGCCCCCCATGATTCCCAGCCCGATGTATCCGACCTTAGCCATGGTATATTCCTCCGGTTTGCCCGAGTATTTTGCAGTGTCTGGTTACAAGTCTACCCACGATTCGCGAAAGTGGGAAAGCGTAGTGAACTATACTTTTTTGCTGACCTTAAAGCGCAGGGGAATCCCGACCATTAGTCTTGTTTGAGCTTGTAGCGTAGGAAGTGCCACAAAAATCAGCGTCATGACCGTCAATAGCGGGAAGCTTAGAACGGTATAAATGCGTTCACGCCATGTTTGTGGTTGGGTGCGCGGTGGGCGTTCGATCACATCTTGGTACCAGAATACGATCCCTAAGACAGCGACCAGCACAAACGATACTTGCAGGAGCACGTAAGCTGGATTACCTAAACCCTCAGAAACAACCTGACCGAGTAAAGGGGGATTGAAAAGAAATGGCAGTTGCGCACCCATCGTTAGAATAATCCATCCCGCACCGGCCAGTAAGATGTCATGTGCGACGCGGAATAGCAGCTTGAAAGAGACTCCGAAATCGACTTCCGGATGCTCCAACATTTTGGCGACGATGTAGCCAACTTCCTTACTGCCCCATGCGTGCCGCAGCGTTTGCTCATAACGGTTCTTTATGGCTTGCCATAACGTCTCACCGGTGACGGCAGTGGCCGAAAATGGCAGGAATATCCGGTCCAACATCACCGCCCCTTCACGGGCAAAATAGGCTTTGATGAACATATGCCACTCATCGGCGATCACATCACCATCCCAGTAGCCGCTGGCGTCCAGTAATTTGAGGCTGAGCGAGTAAGAGGACATGGGCATCGGTATCCACCACGGTGCTGCCAGATAAGCCAGTTCAAAGGCGGTTGAATAGGCGTTCACCAACCGTAGCAGAGGGTTAATTTCCCAAATATTCGTATGGTAGCGGATTGGAGCTTGCCAGAAGCGCAGATGGCGCTCCGGTGTGATGGCGAAAAGGTAAGTTTGTGCGTAGAAATGATCTTTATGCCACAGCGAGTCTGCATCTTGAGTCGTTACGCAGATTCGGTCAATATCGTATCCCATTTGATCGACTAACCGCCGTTTGACCCAACGGGCTGCCCATGCTTCATTGGCGGATTTGCACTGCATTTCACCCGGCAGCCCGCGCGGATGCACTGTGTAAAATAGGTTAGCGAAGCACGGGGCATAATCCCGTACAAGCTGTTCGGCCTTCCCTACACAGTCATCTTCTCCGGCTTCCATCGCCAATACGACCGTCATACGGTGGCGCGCCTGATATTGAGCCGCTAGATTGTCCAATGTGCGTGTGAGGATGGGAATAGGTTCTTTGTAATTGGGAATGATGACGACATGATGAACATCATCCCATGGCATAGCATGTTCATCCGCTTCTGCCTGATAGCGGGCATGCCAGTCTGTGCGTTCCCACTCGCGGATTTTCCGTAAACCCATTACGTTTGCGATGCCGGCGAACAGAAATCGTACTGCCGAGTAAAAACCTAACAGCGCGGCGATCAACAGCAGCCCACGGGGGAAGGCAATAGCCGCAGCGATAGCGAATAGCAGCGCCAACCATGCAAGGCAGCCGGGTATACCATCCAGCGCTCGTTCCGGGATAGCGGGTGGTGGTGTTCCGGCCCAGAGTGACCGACCCACCCCCAGTTGTACGTTGTTTCGGCGACCACCACTCGATTGATACGGCACAATCAAATCCAGAACAAGGTATTCATCACGAGGTTGTCACAAGCATAGCATACGCTGCCTCTGATGTGTACCCGTCACAGTACAGGTTATGCGATCTTAATCTTTTAGCTGACAGCGACTATCTTTTTTGGCCTTTGGTTCCCTTCAATCCGCGAGATTCGACAAGGTTGACCAAACTTGTTTGGTAGTCATAATTGTTTTTGCGTTTTTCGGCCTGTGCCTCACGAGCAATTGCCACTAATCGGTCAACCATATTCCGGGGTGGCAGATCGGTTTCCTGCCATAGATAAAATGCTAGCGAGCCGGGCATAGTGTTGATTTCGTTCAAGTAGACTTCACCCGTTTTCGGCTTGACCAGAAAATCGATTCGTGCAGTTCCTCGTCCTTCTATCGCCCGGAATGCTTGAATAGCAATATTTTTGATCTTGGTTGCTAACTCTTCGGGCAGCGGGGCAGGGATAATACGATCGGCACTTTTCATACCTTCGCCCCCACGAGTATATTTTTCCTCAAACGTCAGGAATTGATCCCATGAAACAGGTTGTTCAAGTACCGAAGCAGTGATTTCTGTGCCAATTCCCATCACCGCGCAGTTAATTTCGGTGGGGTCTTCAATAGCTTGCTCGACTAATACCCGTTGGTCAAGGTTGATGGCGACCTCGATATGGGCGCGCAGAAGTGCCTCGTCCGCCGCTTTACCGATTCCAATGCTTGAACCTAATGTAGCGGGTTTGACGAATACCGGATAATGGAGTTCGTGAATGATATGACTGATGACTTTATCTGGCGCTTGCAGCCATTCTGTGCGGCTGAAGGACACGCCTTCGATAATCGGTACCCCTTGCTGACTTAAAACAATCTTGCTCATGATTTTGTCGTTTGCGATAGCTGATGCTAGCACCCCGCATCCAACGTAAGCGATGTCTGCCAATTCTAATAAGCCCTGAAGGGTTCCATCCTCTCCGTGCGATCCGTGAATCGTGGGGAAAACCACATCAAGGCGCTTGATCTCACTCTTTTCAAAACGACCTGCCGTCGGGTTCAGGATTAACCCATGGTGCTGTATGCTGGGAGAAAGGATAGCGCTGACGACACCCTTCAGGCTGATCACTTCATTCTTGAAATTTTTGAGTTCTAACAGCGGATCACCTGTGAACCAACGCCCTGTTCGGTCGATATAAATCGGGACAACCTCATAACGCTCCGGGTCGAATGCGCGAATGACCTGATGTCCTGTAATGATGGATACATCGTGTTCGACACTGCGTCCGCCGAAGATGACCCCGACGACTGTTTTTCGGTTTGCACTCATTCCACGATCCTGATTTGTTAAACGGGTAGCGATGTTATTCTACCCCTGAAACGGATAGGCGTCATGGTTGGGTTGGTGGCAGAGCCGAAGAGTGTGTGTATCAGGTGCTGAGGATGCTGAAGAGGTAGACACCGAATATGGCAATGCTGATGATGATGTTGAGCACATAGCCGACGATGAAAAGTTTGAGCGCTGCTTGCCCTGCTGTCATTGCTTTGCGCAAATCACCAAATTGAGCCAGCTCCACGATCAGCGCGCCTACTATCAATCCGATGATGGTGCCGATGAGTGGTATGGGAATGATAAAGGTGCCGATCAAGCCTCCGGCGAAGCTCCCCAGCGAGGTGCGGCAGCCCATTCCGGTAGTTTTTGCTCCTAAGAGCGGTCGCCACCAATCGGCGGTCACGCCGATTAGCATCAACGCGGTCATTACAAGGGCTGCCGCTGGTGTCAGTCGTTCCCACCCGTTCAGCACGCCGAATACCATCCCGATGGCCCATGGCAGAAGTGGGCCGGGCAAAATCGGCAGAAATGACAGCGCTAAAGTGACGACCATTAAAATAGTCGTCAGCACCAGCAGAATATTGGGGTCAATTTGCATCTTACTTCAGTTTACGATCAGGCTCATACAGGTCATAGCGGCTTCTGCTTTGGTAAATTCGGATGTGTCTACGGCACATACAGCGTACCCTTGTTGTGCAATACGTTCTGCTGTAGCGGCGTATTGACTGTTGAGCAGTATTGTCCCGTTTGCGCGTACCACGTTTGCTGCTCCCGTTTCACCTTCGGCGACTTCCAGCAGCCGGTAACCTTTGAATACACTGGTATCGATGCTGGGCTGATGGACGAGAATGGTCTCATCGTCTAGCGCTGTGCAGCCGGATTTCAAATGTAAGCAGTCTCGCAGCGTGACAGCAGTCACACTGTATCCATAGGGCGCCGCTAACTGTCGTAGCGCTTCGATGCCGGCTTGGTTGGTACGCGTCGATGGGCTGACATAGATCGATTTTCCGACGCGAAGCACATCACCGCCTTCAATAGTTGCCGGGAGTTCAATATGAATGGTGGGTCGGTAGCGAGCAATTTCCGGTTCATTCAACGCGGCTTCTGGACGACGGGATTCGATGCCTAGCGGAGTCATGATGGCAATCTCATCTAAAATGATGGCCGTATCCTCTACGAATACACTATCCGCTAAATCCTCTGCGGGTGGCAGCGTGACCACTTCCATACCGCAAGCTTTGAGGGCATCTCGGTATGCAGCATGCTGTTGCACCGCTCGATCATAATCAATCGTTATGCGTTCAATATAAGTCAGTGCACAGTTGGCAATGGCACGAGAGGGCAGTCGGGTAATCGCAATCGCCATGAAGACTCCTGTGTGAAAGATGCTTTAGCTGCTTTTCAGTACGCTGCGCCACGAGTAGCGCGGTGCGTATCCCAGAATCTGTTTTGCTTTTTCGATGCTCAATAAAGTGTCGTGTTCACCAATATCCCCTCGCAGCGGAACATGGGGAAAAACCTCTGCCATCAGTTCAGCGTTGGGGCGAGTCATGCAGGTGTCTGCTGCGGCGATGATGTAATGATCTGCGTTGCTGACAGATGCTTCCAAACCCAGACGACATGCTTGTGCCACATCTCTAGCATCCACATACCCCCACAGATTCCATTTCCGCAGACGCGCATCTTGCCAGTAACCGGGGAATTTCTGATAGTCGTCCGGTTCCATAATGTTCGAGATACGCAGACCTACGAAAGGAATTCCTGTCCAGCGATTGAACTGCCGCGCCATCTCTTCGCCTAATGCTTTTGACAGCGCATAACTAGATTCTGGAAATAGAGGGTGATTTTCATCAATGGGAGCGTAGGCAGGCTGCTCACGGTCGAACGGCAAACCCAAAGTTGTTTCGCTGGATGCCCACACGATCCGCTTTAGGCCTAAGGTTGTGCCAGCGCTGAAAACATTGTAAGTGCTGGTTGTATTGATGCGGAAGGTGATCTCATCAGGTAGCAGGTCTGGTGCGGGGATGGCTGCCAGATGAATGACGGCATCTGCGCCCTTTAGTGCCTCGTATGTTTGTCCCAGATCCGTTAAATCAGTTTTCAGGAAGCGACTTACTGGTTCTTTTGCGGGTGTGATGTCCACATTAAGTACGTCGTACCCGTTCTCAATCAAATCGCGTACAACCGCGCGTCCTGCCTTACCACTCCCACCGGTTACCACAATCCGTTTCATCATCTCACCTCGCCCCTATCAAGAAGTTCATCTGCAAATCAATTTTGTCAGATCTTACCGTATTTCAGCTCAAAATCGAATTTAATTGTTCGAGATAGTGAACCCATAAAGCCTAGCGATTTCACCTGAGAATTTATGGTTATTCATAATGAGCATCAATAGTCACTCAAATCGTGTATGCCGCCGCTGGAAAAACGGTTCAGGAGCTTTGCGCTCAAGAATCGTGTAACAGTGTTTTCTCGGAATATTGTGAGCTTGGCATTGCCCGGTTAACGGTGATAGGTGTCCGGCAGGTCATTAAGAAACAGAACTGTATCCCCACTTTTGAGGTTCGACTGATACCAGCTAATGGCCTCACCAAGGCTGTCAACCACCATCACTCTTTCTGCCACAAAACCCGCTTTTTCTAACCCTCGTCGGATTGGCTCTGTTTGTTTAGAACCAACGAGGATGATGTCGGTTGCATATTGGGCTGCAATCTCTCCTAATTTCTGGTTTTCAGTTTCTTGCAGCGCTCCCAATTCAACCATACCCGGTGTAATCAAAAGCCGTCTTCCACGCTGGTGTAACGACAGTACTTTCAAAGAGCTGATGACACCTGCCGGATTAGCGCTATAGGCATCATTGATGATTGTGATTCCTTGTGGCGTAGTCTCTCGTACGAGGCGGCTTTCGGCGGGTGTCAATCCCCGCACCCGGTAAGCCACTTCACGCAGCTTCATGCCTTCATGCACGGCTGCTGCCGTGACCAGTAAAATATTTGTCACATTATGTTCACCAAGCAGAGGAGTCTCGAAGAATTCTTGTTCACCACTTTGGGTATCTGTTACCTTGAAGCGCAGCCCTGCTAATGTTTCTTGCACTTCACTCGCGACAAATCGCGGCCCACTTGCTTCAACTGTCGTTGAATCAACCATACGGCTGACAGCGATTCGCGTTTTGGGGTATGCTCGCTCGTACATCTCACGCACATAAGTGTTGTCCCAATTGAAGATCCCGACTCCATCCGGCGGGAGCGTTTTGATAATTTCATACTTCGCCCGCGCAACATTTTCCAGCGTCCCAAAACGTTCCAGATGTTGGGGCCCGACTTCAACAACAATACTGATCGTTGGCTTGGTAAGATCAGCGATGCGTTCGATTTCACCCGGAATATAAGCCCCCATTTCGCAGATGAAGTATTCCACACTGCGGTCATTCGCCAAATCGTTGTTAATTGCGATACACACCCCCATCAGCGTGTTATAGCTTTTGGGTGTTGGGTAGACCTTATATCGTCCGTTCAGAACATGCGCCAGATAATGTTTTGTGCTCGTCTTGCCGTAGCTGCCCGTGATGCCGATCACAACAGGATTGATTTCAGACAGCACACCTTTTGCTCGCTGAATAAATCGCTGCCTAAAGAATGCCTCAACCGGTTGCATCAAAAGGTTGCCACCCACGAGGATGAACGGGGTGCTCAGAAAGAGAATCAACCCGATAGTGGCTGTACCACCAAAACGGATTTCACCCATATCTGGAATGGGTAAATGACCAAAGAGAAACAAACAGAGAGCTATGCTGAAGGTTGCTACGGCAAAGGCAGCGGCCAGCAATCGCTTTGCGCGTGCCGTAGCTTTGAAAGCCTTCTTGATTTCTCCCTCATCAGGAGGCCAGATTGCGATAACCGCGCTGATGATCCCGATCAACGTGAACATGAAGTTACCGGGCGCTTCCGTCATCACAAAACTGAGGACGATACCCGCTGCCCACGCCGCCGCCGGACGCATTGGCAGCCAACGTTCCCGTGAACTGAAATACCAGCGCAGATAGCGCAGGTTCATGTACTCTTCAATTTGGAAAAATCGTGCTTGCCGATATACACGTACCCATGTCCCGGCCAGCCAGACAAAGGCGATCAGGTAAAGCTCTATGCTCATATAACAGATTCAGCCTATGACATCATGACGCGTGCGAATCGGCAGCATTATCCCCTAAATAACAGGGTTTGTCACCGTCGATCCATGATGATAACGTCTGGATCACGCTTTCCCTTATTACTCTTATCATCCACCCCTAGCACCCGTTCCAGCACCAGCGAAATGATGCTCATCAGGATGCCGCCCAAAAAGGCAGGCCAAAACCCTTCAATTTGCAGTCGATCTGGCAAGAAATTAGCCGTTATCAACAACATGATGGCATTGATGACCAGAATGAACAAACCAAGGGACAAAATAACTAATGGACAGGTGAGGATCGTCAGAATCGGCTTAAGGATTGCGTTTACGATACCAAAAACCAATCCGATAATCAGCAGCGTCCCAATCGTATCATTTGCAACAGTAATCCCCGGTACCAATTCAGCGACGAGCGCGATCCCAATGGCATACACAATCACACGCAGGATAAAGTTTCGCATTTGTTTCCCCCAATCTAGCCCTTAAAGAAGTGATCCATCACACGCGCAGTATCGGCAGCCCGTTCCAAATAACTGTAGTGACCAGCGCCTTTCCAGATCACTAACCCGGCATCTGGAATAGTCTTTTCGAGGGTTTGCCCTTGCCAGAGTGGAGTGTCTTCATCACGGTCTCCCCAGAACAACAGCGTCGATGGTTTAATTCTTGCCGCATAGGGGAGCAAATCCTCGTTTACCACCTTTACAAACGTTTCTCGCATCACGCCGCTCACTGCCTGATAATCCGCAGAGCCGTAGCGCTTGCTATACCAATTACGTATTTGCTCTGCTTGAGGTTTCAGACCAATGCTGCGCAGGATATTCAGTGCGCTGTGATAGAGCTTCAAACGGCTTTGTACCATAGGGGATGGAGTTGAACGAATACCTGCACTGTTCGCCAGCACCAACTTGTGAACCCGGTCACTATGTTCGGCCCCAAGTACTAGACACAGTCTGCCACCGAATGAATGCCCGAACAGATGAACCCGACCAAGCCCATTCACATCAAGGTAATGAACCACCCATTTCACATAGTCATCAATTACCCAGCTTGTCGGCGGAATCTCCGTTTGGCCGAAACCGGGCAGATCCGGCACAAAACACGCATAGCCCATTTTCGCCAGTTTTTCTGCTAACGGCCAAACGAGGCCACTATTCGCGCCCCACCCATGTAACAGAACAATTGCATCCCCGCTGCCAACACGAATATGCGCGGTTCGTAAACCCTCTACCTCAATAAATGTGCTCGGGAGATCGCTCATGTATTTATGACCTATGGTGATTTACGGCAAAATTTCGATATGTGCGCCTAATGCACGCAGACGCGTCAGAACCCCTGCGAAGGAGCGTTCAATAACTTGCGCGTTATCTATCACCGACTCACCTTTTGCGATCAACGCTGCCCCCAACATCCCTAACCCTGCTCTCACGTCCGGAGTATCCATATAAATTGCATGGAGTGGGGTAGGGCCAACCACAATCGCTCGATGCGGGTCGCACAGCACAATTTGTGCCCCCATCGCTTTCAACTTATCGACAAACAGCAGTCGGTTGTTGAATAATTTTTCATGGATCAACGATGTGCCACGGGTTTGTGTGGCGATTAGTGTCGCAATTGCCACCAAATCAGACGGGAACGCTGGCCATGGTGAAGTTTCAATCGCCAGATCTACATCTTCATCCCGGTTGGAAAGACTGATAGTTTCGTGTTTGGGTACGTATACAACAGTATTATCCATGTCCAGTTGAATACCTAGCTGCCGGTAGATTTTAACAATCATCTGCATGTCTTTACGTCGGGTATTCTCAATCTGAATACGTCCACCGCTCAGCGCTGCAATCGCTGATATGCTTGCAGCTTCGATATGGTCAGTCCCGATAGTAGCCTCAGCGCCTTCAAGGTTGGGGGGGGCGATGATCCGTAAAACATTTGAGCCGATGCCTTCAATGTGTGCCCCCATCTGGCATAGCATCTCTGCAAGTTCCTGTACATGCGGTTCGCAAGCAGCGTTGTGCAAGATCGTTTCTTGCCCCATTTGTGCTGCCAGCATCATTACCATGCCGGTCGCAGTCACGCTGGTTTGCGAAAGTATAATCTCTTTTTGTTCCCATGAAACTGCGCGGCACTCAATCGCGTCATGTGTGCTGATGACATCAATCCCCAGATCGCGCAGCGCTTCCAGATGAGTCCGGATTCGGTTCAGAGGGAAATCAATTTCGATTCGAATATGTTGTCGCCGTATGAGCATCGCCGGGAGGAATAGCATCATCCCCACTAACCCATTGGTTTCAGCGACGGTTAAAGCGCGCCTTGTAATCTGTTCGGTCTGGAGCACACAACTGCTTTCGCCCTGCCAGTCGGACTTTGCCCCCAACTTCTCTGCGACATTCCACATCGCTTTGAGCTGTGTGCTCTGGGGAAGGTTGTGGAGCGTAACCGGTTTTTCAGTGAGCAGCGATGCGGCTAATAACGCCATCGCCGCATTAGTATTTCCTGCGGGACGATAATTGCCATGGAGTGCTTGTTTGCCTTCGACGCGTATACGCATTCATGCCCTGCCTTTCCGAAGTGCGTCGGAATTATAGCAGGTTTTTTATAGGGATTGCGTGGTGCGATTAACGTGGTTGTAATCCAGAGGTCAGATGACTTATCAATAAGGCTGGGGCAGGTTTGCCTACCCCAGCACATCGGGTATCAGAATTATCCAATCAGCGCGACATTTGGGATGCGGTCGCCACCGTTTTCGCTGCGCTTGCGATCACTGATTGGCTTAACTGGTGGGCATTCCCACGCCATCGCTTCAGTTTGTGAGCGTTCCTCTTTGAATTTCGGCAGGATGCCACAGGCAAAGCATTTATCGCGACAGTCTACGCGTGTCTCACCCTTAATGCTCATCAGATAATCATCCTTCAGGAATTTCTTATGGACTGCTGCATCAATATGATCCCACGGGAAGACTTCATCCAGCCCGCGTTCGCGATGGGTATAGAACGTTGAAGACAACCCCTCGATTTCCATCGCTTGCAGCCAAACATGATGCTTATGATAATCATTCCACGCATCAAACTTGCAGCCCATGCGCCATGCCCGTTCGATAGCGCGCCCCATCCGCCGGTCAGCGCGCGCCATGATCCCTTCGAAGTCGCTTTCCTCAACCTTGTTATAGCGCAGGTGCAGTCCATGCCCGCGGAGCTGGGAGTTCAGCAGGTGCAGCTTTTGCCGAACCTGTTCGTGAGTATCTTGTGGTACCCATTGGAACGGTGTATGCGGCTTCGGGATGAAAGTGCTCACCCCGACGTTGACGTTCGCCTTTCCACCCATGAGTTTCTGCCCTTCGCGCAGAACTGCCTTACACAGGTTTGCGATAGCCTGCACATCTTCCAGCGTTTCTTCCGGATGTCCGATCATGAAATACAGCTTAATCGTTCGCCACCCGCGTGAGTAAACCGCGCGCGCCGCTTCTAGAACCTGTTCATCCGGGACATACTTATTGATAATATCCCGCATTTTTTCCGTAGCCGCTTCCGGTGCAAAAGTGAATCCACTGCGTCGTGTATCACCCAGTTTATCGAGCAGATCAGCGCTTGTACTCTCAATTCGCAGGCTGGGCAGGCTCAAGCTCAAACCTGAATCATGATACTTCTCGTGCACAGCGTCGGCCAGCTCATGCACGTACACATAATCCGAAGATGACAAACTGAGCAGGCTGATTTCCTCAAACCCCGTGTTGCTGATAATTTCCTCAATCGCGTCCATCACTTCCGGTACGGGGCGTTCTCGTACTGGACGGGTAATCATGCCTGCATGGCAGAATCGGCAGCCTCGCGTACAGCCTCGCATGATCTCAATAGGTGCTCGGTTGTGAACAGTATCGATGTTTGGAACCAGAAATCGTGTGAACGGTTTGGGTAGAACAGGAACAATCCGCTTGAGGACACGTTTGGGCGCTTCTGGTACATTAGGGGTTACGGTTGCCACAGTACCATCATCGTGGTACGTCACATCATAAAAGCGCGGCACATACATACCCTGTATTCGGGCGATGGCTCGTAGTTGGTCGAAGCGGCTTTCCCCGCGCATCGCTTGCATCGTGCGCGCCACTTCTACGATAATTTCCTCACCTTCACCCACCACAAATGCGTCGATGAAGTCTGCCATTGGCTCAGGATTATAACAGGCATGTCCCCCTGCAATCACCAATGGATATTGTTCGTCGCGGTCTTCACTGCGTACTGGCATCCCCGCCAGATCAAGCATATTCAGGACGTTGCTGTACAACTGCTCATAGGGCAGGCTGAATCCCACCAGATCAAACTCTCGGATTGTCCGTTTATTTTCGAGCGAATAAAGCGGAATTCCCTCGGTGCGCATTTGGGTTTCCATATCGTCCCATGGGGTGAATACGCGCTCCGCCAGCATATCACTACGGTTATTGATCTGTTCGTACAAAAGCATAATCCCGAGGTTGGACATACCCAGATCATAAATATCAGGAAAAGCTAATGCCACCTTAAAGTCGGTACTGTCCCAATTCTTTACGATGCTGTTATACTCACCACCAACATATCGTCCGGGTTTGGCAACCTTCAGCAGGATACGCTTTAACTGCTGTTCAATCGTCATAGGAGCCATTACTGTAATCCTTATATCCGTTCCAGTGCCCCGCATTATAACGGAAAACGAGAGGATGGAATAACTTGAAATTCAAAATCGCCTTGCTCATCCTTTTGACCTTATCAATCACCTTCATCGGGGTCGCTCAAGAGTCCTTATTACCCATCTCAGCCTTCAACATACGTCAGTTACGCTCTGTCTTGCACATTGATTTTGCCGATCATCAAACGGACGCCGGTCGAATCGAAAATGGCTGGCTCGCCCTCAGTCCGGATGGTCGCCGCATGACCACCATGAATCGTGATTATGATGTGGTCGTCTGGAGTGACGATGGCACTGTGACCGATCGCTACGGTATCACTGGCATGGAAGGGATGCTCACGACTATTATCGATCAGGCTTTTAGTGCGGATGCTTCACTATTAGCCTCCATACACAGCGAAGGCAGCGCCTATTCGATTGCCGTTCACAGTTTTGAGCGTGGTAAAACTCTTGCTGCTCACTTTGATAGCCCTGATGTTCCCTTTCGCATATGGATTAACGAGGGGATCTGGTTCGAAGTTGCCCCACTGGATGACAAACCGCGCTATGTTCGACAGATCAGCTTGCCCGCTGAGGCCGATTTCACGTCTTCGACCAGCACATGGACTCCGTCAGTACTGACCGAATTACCTTCCGGTCCGGAGAATGACGAAACGGCTTTCCTGCGGGTCGGTCGCATTGTCCCACCTTTTGCAGTAACCTCAACGCAAGATTTAGATGTCAAACGTTGGAATTTACAGACGGCTGAGGTGACGGCATCAGCTCGTTTGCCTCAACTCCCCGGCATGGGGCAGTTGACTCCCGATGGTCGTTATTTTGCTTGGCGAGATGGTGAATCATCTGCCCTGCATCGGTTGGATTTTGAAACCGGCGAAGATAAAGTGGTAGCACCATTGGATGGGACTTATATACCATTCCTCTTGATAAGTAAAGACGGCGATGTCATCATCAGTGTGCAATCAGGTATGCGTCCGGTGATTGATGCTTGGATTGTCGAAACAGGGGAGCATATCAGCCTCGGCGAGTATCGCTTCTGCAATCGTCAACCGGATGTGGTTCGCATCAATCGTGCTGGTACAACCTTGGTAATCGGTTGCGATACCGGTTTAGATGTTTGGCGGATTGTTCCAGTTTCGTGAGAAAACGTTAGAAATTTGATTGTTGAAAACCTTAGGTGATCATCATGACTCAGCGAGATTACTTTAGCTATCTGATCGGGTATCACATCACCATGCAGCGCCGTATCTGGAAGAGTATCGACCAGATCACTGACGATCAATTTTTAGCCGACATCGATTATTCCATTGGTTCAATTCGCAACCACGTAGTTCATTTGGCTGGGGTTGAAGAACGCTGGTTAGCCCGCATGAAGGGCATTCCCGTCCCTCCGGTGCCTGCCTATACAGATTTTATGACCCGTGAATCAGCCTTTCAACGCTGGGAACCAATTTCGTTAGCCCTGCAAAGCTATATCGACTCACTTTCACCTGATTTGCTTGATGTGGTTATTGAATTTGATATGCCTAATCGCGGCGGATTACGTACAAGTACACGTGCCCGCATATTGACGCAAATCATCAATCACGGCACCGATCATCGTGCGCAAATCCTACCCATTCTCAAACGCTTCAACGCGCCAACTTTTGAACAAGACTATATACTCTATACATGGGAATAAACTTATATACAGTTAATCACATTTGTAACGTAATCTTAAGTTTTTATGCATAATGAACTGCATGCTCCGGCAATATAATGAAGTTATTATTGAATTACTGTTGAGGGGTTTACGTGTCTGACGATAAAAATTCACAGTCCCAAAATAAATCAATCAATGCCATAGCCAACAATACGTGTCCCTATTGTCAGCGGCGCTTTACATCGATGGATCAACTCACACTGCATGTAGTGACGCGTCACACATGGAACGGTAAAGCCAAACCTTCCGAACCAGCCGTCAGCGGTAAATCCTGATCAATCAATTAAGGTCTGCCGGAAAAGTTGCTCAAATCGTCGGTCGCGTTCCGTAGCTTCTATTTGGGTGGGGTCAAGAACGCCGATTTGTTCAAGGCAAAATGATGCAGAAACTGCCCCAACAGTAGCTGCCGCCTTTAATTCCATCCCGCTCACAATCCCCCATAGCAGCCCACCACAATACGTATTCCCTGCGCCAGTTTGATCAACAATTGTTTTGACAGGAATAGCCGGGATAACATGAATCCCCCCGCTTTCACGGTCTCCGATCATCGAACCCGCCTCACCCATCCGCAGTGCCGCGATTCGCGCCCCATCATTCAACATCGCTCGCACCAATACCTCAGGCGATTCCTCGCCGTAAACCGTCTGCGCTTCCAGTAAGTTAGGTGAAACGATGTCAATCGGATAATTGCCGAGAACCTCGCCAATTGCGTCACGCGCCCCCTTGACCATCACCTGCTGCAACGGCTCCCATAAGACCAACCCCTTAAGTCGGTCTCGCCACACTTTAATCCCCTCAAAACCCTGTAATAGATAGATGCCCGCCGCATCATCATATTCCGCCGGGAATTGGCTCGGTTGCAACCCGTTGATAAAAGGATCAGTCTCTTGAACCCGGTAGAGTTCACGTCGTGAACCATCTTCTTCAAAAAGCTGCCACGCCCGAATTTGTGGAATAGCGAGCTTAACCAACCCTCTCGTATCAAGCGCTGCCGAGAGCCTTTGCCCGGCTTCCGCTGGCAAATTGTGTCCGATAGGGGCGACAATGCCGGGGCGCTCACCCCACACAGCAGCCCCCATCAGTGCATGAACAACCCCGCCGCCTAACTGCCCCATATAAGTTTGTCCACTGGGCAGTACAATGTCATCAATGAAGACCCCACCAACGCCGATGATGCACGGGCTTGCCAGCTTCTGCATAATTAACCGAGTGCTTTCAGCGCCACCGCGATCTTGCCGCCAGTACGCGCATTATTGACCAGCAAAGACGTGTTCGCCCGCTTTGATTCCCCACCTGTCAGCGCAGCCACACGACCGAGCACGAACGGCGTCACTGCTTTACCATGAATGCCCTGTGTTGCGGCATCAGCCGTCGCCTGTTGGATAGCAGCCTCTGCCACACTCGCGTCTAACTCATCCGCTGCCGGTACGGGCACCGTGATCAAAATCCCGTGTTGAGCCTGTAAGCGTTGCGCTCCCTGAATGATGAGCGCCACCTCTTCCGGAGTTTCGACGCGCACATCAATTGGCAAACCGCTGCTGCGGGTATAAAAGGCTGGCAGCGTGTCTGTTCCCAATCCAACCACCGGCACGCCTTGAGTCTCCAGTACTTCTAGCGTCAGCGGCAGATCGAGAATCGATTTTGCCCCCGAACAGACAACTGCGACCGGTGTGCGTCCCAGTTCAATCAAATCAGCCGAAACATCAAATGGTGCGCCGCGATGCACCCCGCCGATGCCACCTGTCGCGAACACCTCAATCCCCGCCATATGTGCGGCGATCATCGTTCCTGCCACCGTCGTCGCTGCATCTTCGCGCAGCCCGACCGCGATTGGCAAATCTCGTCGGCTGCATTTCCGCACTCGTCCGGACTCCATCGATCCCAGTCGTTCAACATCAGCCGCCGAAATGCCAACGGTGATCTCGCCTTTCAAAACGGCAATCGTAGCCGGAACCGCGCCGCTTTCCCGCACACCGGCTTCCATCGCGAGTGCGGTTTCAACATTGAGCGGGTAGGGCAGTCCATGTGTAATCAGGGTCGATTCAAGAGCGACCACCGCTTGCTTATTGTGTAGCGCCTCCTGAACTTCAACCGAAATCCGGACGGGTAGTTGATGAGAAAGTTTACTGTTCAAGATGAATTCCTTATCTTGTTAAGGGTTAGGATCGAGGTGTAAGCGAAAACGATGAATGCTCACCGGTGTATCAGCGAGTCCAATTTCGGTGAGAATTTCATCCGGTCGCACATTACCCCGGTCACCCACCGCCAGATGTGCGATCAAATCATGCTCGTCAAGGCTCAGGCTGTAAATCAATGGTCGGATATTGATCAGCATTGGTTTGCCGCGTACTTCTTTCGTCTTATTCACGGTGTCCGATGCCATCACCCCATCAATCCGCTTCTGCAAATCACGCGCTTCAATCGGGTCTTCAAAATGAATCCGGTACTCCGCGCTCCGCACGAGGGTTTGTAACGCCGCCGCCCGCACTGGCACTTCCTGAATGTCATAAATCCGGATGCCCGCCGGACTGGTTGCCAGAATCCGCTCTGCCAGCCCGTTGATGTCAATCGGTTCTCGCATCGAAACATCAAGAATCTCGCACTCGCTGGAAATCCCCAGTGGCAGCGCCGATGCCAACGCGATTCGCGGACGCGTATTAAACCCTTGTGAGTATAAAATCGGGAGTTTCGCCCGCCGCAGCACGCGCTCCCATAACTTGGCTAGATCCAAATTGCTGATATAAATCAGCGAATCGAATTTCCCGAACTTGATATATAGACGCTGTTTAATAGGTGTGCTATCGTTCATATCACTTTATATAATCATAGATGCACATCGCCTATCCCGTTCAACTCGACGTGTTGAATATTGAGATTTCGATTACGCATCGCTACAATTCAATTGGATTGCTGCAACTGGAGATGGTATGTCACAGTCTCATCGGCAAACGGACAATCAATCCCGACGCGAAACATTCATCTATTTGATTGTACCTTTGATGTTGACCGTCGTCACGGTGCTCCTTGTCATCCTCATCATACTCCTCCTACCCAATCGCCTGCAGGTTGCCATCATCGCCGATTGGATGACAACATTGCTCATCCTGTGCCCGCTCACGCTCTGTGGTTTCCTGTTCGCTATGATTGCCCTCGTATCCGTTGCCTTTATGTCGCGTTCAACCACAGCCGTTCGCAAGCCCATTCGCCGCTTGGCCGAACGAACACATTCCCTTGCTGACCGTGTCACCAAAACTACCGATTCAGTGAATAATGTCGTCGTCAGTGGTTCATCTCGCTTTGCTTATTGGGAACGTTTCCTAAAGGTATTCGATCCGCCGCCGAAAGATGATCAATCGAAAGAGGATGTTGATGTCTAACCTGTTGCGTCCCGACGAAACGCAAACCCGCCCCCAGCGTCTGGTCATGGGCGGTCTCATTGGGGCTTTGTTTGGTTTGCTAGCTGCCTACTTCTACTCACGCGCCGCCGAAGATGATGTCCGCGTCAACGGTGCTAACCGGCAGCGTGCTTCCACCGGTGAAGTCATTGGCTTGGGCTTAGCCGCGCTCGCGTTGCTGCGTCAAATTTCCGAGATGGGACGTTCTCCCGCCCGTAAGAAGTAATACGCACCCACCCAACTGTATTCGGCTCGGATCATCTTGCTAACGCTTGTTAACAGAACAATTTTTCTGTATAATGCATTCCCATCAAATGTTAGCCTTGTTGAATGGAGTTGATTATGTGTGGTCGTTTTGTGCTTACCGCCAACCCCCAGAACCTTCAACAGGAATTCGATCTGTCGACTCCACCGGTCGAAGTACAGCCTCGCTACAATATCGCGCCCACTCAACCGGTAGCCGTCATTACCAACGAAGCCCCTCATCAACTCACCTATCACCGCTGGGGGTTGATTCCCTCTTGGGCCAAAGATATGTCTATGGCTGCCAAAATGATCAACGCTCGTTCGGAAAGTGCCGCCGAAAAACCGGCCTTTCGCGCCGCTTTTCGCCGCCGTCGCTGCATCATTCCTGCCGATGGCTTCTACGAATGGCAGGAGCAGGGCAAAGATAAAACCCCCATGTTCATTCACATGCAAGATCGCAAGCTGTTCGGTTTAGCCGGTTTATGGGAAATTTGGCAAGATCCGGACGGCGGTGAATTGCGAACCTGCACCATTCTAACCACCGATGCCAACCCCTTTATGCAGCAGTATCACCATCGCATGCCGGTCGTCCTCCACAAAGAAGATTATCCCCTTTGGTTATCGCCCAAAGAAGAACCCCTTCCTGTGCTTCAAGGCTTGATGAAACCTTATGATGAGGATGCCTTTAGCGCCTATGCCGTTTCCAAAGCGGTCAATCGTCCTGCCAATGACTCGCCGGAACTGCTTCAGCCGTTCAACCAGCAGCGGTTGCTCTGACTCGTTTAGCCCGAATACCCTAACTCCGGAATCGGGCTTTTTTTTCCATCTGTTCCTTGAACGGATCTTGCCCCGGCTTGATGAGCACCTTGCGCGTGCGTTCCCCCGGTTCTGCCTCGCCGATGATGCCCAGTTCCGCCATCAAATCCACGATTCGTGCCGCGCGCGGGTATCCCAACCCCAATCGTCGCTGAATCAACGATGCTGAAGCCTCACCCTCATTAATCACCAGCGCGATTGCCTGCTCTAGCATCGGATCAGTTTCCGCCAGCACCTCGCGGCGTGTCATGCCTTTTTCCCATGGCCCGCTGGTATGGGCTTCTAGCTTGCCTTTGGCCTCTTGTTCCGCGCGCCACGTCTTCCAGTGCTCAACAATCGACCGCACTTCATCATCGCTTACATAGCAGCCCTGAATACGCTTCGGCCCTGCCGCGTCCGATGCCAGATACAACATATCGCCGCGTCCCAATAGGTTTTCAGCGCCTACGCTGTCCAGAATTACTCGCGAGTCGATACCGGATGCCACCGCGAAGGAGATACGTGATGGAAAGTTCGCCTTAATCAACCCCGTGATCACATCTACGCTGGGGCGTTGTGTTGCCACCACCAGATGCATACCGGCAGCGCGTGCTTTTTGCGCCAATCGGGTAATCGTTCTTTCGGTTTCATCCGGTCGCGCCAGCATCAAGTCACCGATTTCGTCGACCATGATCACGATATACGGCATATACTCATCTTTTTGCCGCCGCCCCAATCGTGCGTTGAAAGCGTCAATATTCCGTACCGCATATTCTTCCAGCAGCTTATACCGCCGATCCATCTCCCGCGTGCACCACTGGAGGACCTCGATAATCCGCTCCTGATCTGTTTCCACTGGCCCGACCAGATGCGGAATGCCGTTAAATCGCGCCAATTCCACCATCTTCGGGTCCATCATGACCAGCTTCACATTATCCGGCGTATTGTTCAGAATCAGCGCACTCGCGAGCGCCGCGATGCAAACCGACTTCCCCGAACCGGTCGTGCCGGCGATCAGTAAGTGCGGCATCGACGCCAGATCAACACCCACCGGCGCGCCGGAAACATCCCGCCCCAACGGGATAAACAGCGGAGATTTCGCCTTAGCGATCTGCTCCTGCATCATCTTGCTTTCCAGAACCGAGCGCAGCGCCACCACACTCGGATTCCGGTTCGGAACTTCAATACCAACATACGTTTCGCCCGGAACTGGCGTCTCCAAACGCAGTCGCTTAGCCGAAAGTGCCAGCGCCAGATCGTTCGACAGCGCTGCGATCTTGTTGATACGCGTGCGCTGGATGATCGGTTCACCTTCGCTGTTCGTCTCCTTGAAGGGCTGGACAGCGTACTGTGTCACCGTTGGCCCGACTTTTACATCGACCACATCGACATCAATTTCAAATTCTAGCAGCGTATTCTCGATCAAAACCACATTGTTGTTAATCTCTTGCTCGCCCGGTAAGGTTAACCCGACGTCGCGTAGCATCTCCAGCGGTGGCAGGCTGTTATCCCGTCGTCCAACCTTTTTGACTTCCTTCATGTCGGCGACAGTGAAATAGCGCTTTGTGCGTCCATCGGGTCGCTCAACCAGCAAATGCCCGTCTTTGGTTTTCTTGCTTCCCTTGACCGTGCCGATAGCGTTGAAGTTCGCCTTCAAATTGTCCAGCGTCAGTAGGCTCGGCTCGGCCAATCCCAATTCTTTGGAAAGGGACTCTTTCTCGCTCCCATGTCCTCCTGTGCGCAGAGACGGCGGCACATTTTCCAGATCAGGGCGAATGCGCAAAATAGTCGCCGTATTGCGTTTGGGGGGCGGTTCTTCGCTGGGTAGTTTCGTTGCCAGCGGTGTCATATTGAGTAATGGTCGCGATGCCGGTTTATTCACTCGGCGGGAGAGTGCTTGCTGCGATTCATCTTGTAGCTTGCTGCCCGCCTGCCGCAAATGTTGGCTGTTCCTTTGTAACCAGTTCTTGATATTCGAGACTCGCATCCCCAGCACCGCACCGATGCTGATGATGAACAAGATCCCGTAAACCAGTATCGCCGTTGACGATCCGAAAAGTCCGCTGATCACAACACTTAAAGCCCACCCGATGAACCCGCCGCCTTCGCCTGCCCGCGCCAGCGCTCGCATCTCAGGATCGCCCGCTAGCAGGTGGAGTAGGGCAAGCAGCGCCAGAAACCCGATCTCCAGCGCCAGAATCCGCTCGGTCGAAAGCCGTACTCGCAGCCCCATTTTCGGCAGTAGGATGATGACGCCTAGCCCCAGAATCCCCCCCGCCACCACCACACTGCCATAGCCAAATAATGACCGCAGCGCGTTCGACCACGCGGTCGAAATCGTGGCATCTGCCGAAACATTCAGAAGCGATAAGAACGAAACGATCCCGAAGACAATCAGTACGATAGCCGCGATCTCATCTCCCCACGGTGGGAGGTTATCAAGCAAAGAATCCCAGAATTCGGGCTTTGCGGTATATCTCTCAACAGGTTTTGGCTGATTTGTTGGGGGAACTTGGCCTTTTGAAGTTGTTTTTCGGCTGGTTGGTTTCTGTTGTGACACTAATTCGCTGACCTCATACAACCGCTGACCTTCTACCTCACTATTATAATCATGATGCTCGTTATTTGCTTATCCTAAAAAGACAAAAAGCCAGCGCAAGACAGGCACTGGCTTCACATCATAACCCATAAATTTTGGGCAGCTTTGGCGTCAATAGCTCAGTCGTTCAGCCGCAAACTCAACCCCAATCGGCGTGCATGGCTGTCAATGCTCAACACCCGTGCCGTAACCTGTTGCCCCTCGCTGACCACATTCCGTGGATGCAGGAAGTGCCCCTCCGCCAGCTCCGACACATGAATCAAGCCTTCCAGTCCCTCTTCAATGCAGGCGAACGCCCCAAAATCCACCACATTCGTAATCACCCCCACCACCGTCTGTCCGATAGCGTAGCGTTCATTAATCGTAATCCATGGGTCAGGGTACAACCGCTTGAGGCTCAGCGCGATTCGCCCCGCATTCCGTTCAATATCCAGCACATGCACCTTCACTTCCTGTCCTCGGTGCAAGATGTCGTTTGGGTGTCCCACTCGCCCCCAGCTTAACTCGCTGATATGGATCAACCCTTCCAGCCCGCCCAGATCCACGAACGCCCCAAAGTCGCACAAGTTCGTGATGATCCCGCTCACACTATCCCCCGGTTGCAGCCGGCGCAGTATACCCGCGCGCTCCCCCACACCAACCTGTGCCGCTCGCTCCGAAAGTATCAAACGATTCTGTTCAGCGTTTAACTCAATAACGCGTAATTTAAGTGTCTGCCCAATCATGTTATTAAGTGCATTCCGCCGCACACTGCTGTTGGCCGTACTGGGGAAATCCGTTAATTGACTCGCCGGCACGAACCCATGCAGCGAGCGCCACTCGACCAGCAAACCACCCCGGTTGTAACCGATCACACTCAGTTCCACCACCGCGTCATTATTCATGAGCACGCCGATCTCATGCCAATCTTGTTCAACCATTTTGGGGCTGGAATTGCTAATTAAAGCATGAGACTCGTGCGCGTCCATCCCGTTCGCACCAATCGTCTCATAGTCTGAATCCGCGTTGTCATCGACTGTTTCGCTGAATTCGCCTTCATTCAGTAATGCCGACCAGTAACCCTCATCGAGTGGAGGTGGGGGCGTATAATCCCGCCGCTGACTATTTGTAGACATCCTCTTCCCTCATCAAACACAAACAACACGATTGCTAAATTCACAATGTGTTTACAACAGAACAATGAAGTTATGACCTACTTCCCATCGTTCATTATATGTCGTCAGAGAGGGTCTTGCAAAAAGAATCGTAGGGGTTGGTACTGCCTAATCTTGCCGGCGTTCGCTCATCTCAAGGTCGATGATCGTATTCGCCACGGCTTCAATCGCCACTTTCTGTTTCCGGTAAAAATCCGGTTCGCTCAACGCCAGCCGGTTCGCCACATCGCGAACCTTATCCCGTTCAATGAAACGCATTTCGAGGATGTTATAAACCATCCACTCCGGGCTGAGCAGCTTTCGCTCACCTTCCGGTCGTTGCAAGTCAATCGCCTTTTGCAAAACGCTCCGCAGCGCCCGTGCGGGGTTCTCCGCGTTTTCCGCTAAGGCTCCGCGTACAATGTGGAACTCCAGCAGCCGGCTGCTCGTTAAACCGGGGCCACCCCAGTAATGGCGCAGCGCCGCGCGTACCTGCTCAATAATCTGTTCGCGCTCACTGATCAGTTCCGGTGTCGCCGTCGCTTGCCCGTTTCGCCCCGGACGGTATTCAACTTCTGCCGCTCGGCTTCGCGTGATGTTGATCTGTGGCAGCAATCCCTCCAGCGCGGCATAAATCTCCGACTGCACATTCATGTCTTCCAACGTCTCAGCCGCTCGCTTAACTTGCGTATGAAACGTTTTTTGCTCATCTGTAGTCAGGTCAATATGGCCGGATCGCGCCTGTATGCCGAGGAACCCGATAATCGCCTGATCCCCATATTCGTTTGGCGTTCTGCCTCCGAAGAGCGGGGTTATCCAATAGGTCTGCCATGCCGAAAGCTCGCTCTTCTCTGGGCTTCCGTGTGTTGCCAGCACGCTGATGATGGCGCTTTTCTCATCTTGCAGCCAATTTGCGTTCGGGCGTGTCGGCCCCACCGAAGCCACCAACTCCGGCGCGTCATCAACCAGCGAAACCACAAACGCCGTGCTCACCTGCAAATAATCGCAGGTGGATGAAAGCACCGCGTCCAATAATTGCCGTAAATCAGAACGGGTCAGCAGTCGTTCGCTCAAATCCTGTAATTTTTCGAGCTGGTCATCATCTTCATTGTTGTAGATGAACTTCTGTTGCAGCCATGGGATAGCGATAGCGATCAACCACTGCCAGAACAGGATCACCACCACCACCGCGAAGGGAATGATGCTCGTTGCGGTCAAACCCAATATACGGGTCGCTGGCGTGAACAGATTAATCACCGCCACCGCCAGCAGTGCCGTCGCCGGCCCGCGCAGCATGAAGCGCATCAAATCAGCTTTAACCACCCGGTCGGGCTTTTGCGTCCCGAAGAACGACAGCGGATACGACAAGAACAGCAGCATCAAAATCAACGCCGTATTCGCGATGTTCACGAGGAACAACATACCTACCGAAGCCGTCTCGCTTAACCCCAACAGCACCGAATAAGGGAAGATGCCCAGCGCCGGCGTCAGCATCGCGAACTGCAAATAACCCATCCGCCGTCTTGTGTCGCGCGTCAGGCAGCGTTGCTTAGCCCGCTGCACGTTGATGAACGACACCCCGATTGCCGCCGCGAAATACACCACATAGACGCTGAACAACGTCCCGCTGAGGATATTGACCAGTGTTGTATTCCGGATGATCGGGATAATCAGGATGTTGCTGAAGGCCGCCGCGATGATGAACAGCGCGCCGATGAAGTACAGCAGCCGCGCCACCCGTCTGCGTCTCCCGCGTGAGGGCAGCCCCGTAGTTGCCAGCAGCGCGTCCGAAAGGTGAAATGTCGCCGCCGGAACGAATGCGATTCCGATCCACTGCGCCCGCACGATATTTTCCAGTGTTCCCGAACTGGGGCGCATCGAAATCAAAACATCGCACAACGACACAATCGTCACGCAGGCCAGCACAATGCCTGATGTGCGCGCAATCCGGTTGCGCAAATTACGGGTGAGGTTGTAAATGAAAAGCGAAGCGGTCAGGACAACGATCGCGGTCGCCAGTGTCTCATTGATCGAATTAAGCAGGGTTGAGAGAATGTCTTCCATGATCACACATCATCAGTTACCGCACTGATTGGCTGAAAAACACCGCGATATCATGGTTATCAAAATAATGATCATTGAACCCGCAGAACTTAAAACCAAGCTTCTGGCAAAAGTGAATCGCGGGATAATTTTGTGTCGAAACCTCGATCATAAATCGGCTTAATTGATGTTCCGCCGCCCACTGTCGCGCCACCCCGATCAATCGTGTGCCGATTCGCTGTCCACGGAACGGCTGCGAAACCACGACATCCTGTATCAGGGCGATAGAGTGCACCGGATCGTTCCGCATCGTCAAATAACCGAGCATCGAATGATCATTCCGCGCCGCCGCCACCAGAAAACATTGGTCACTGGCCGCCGCTGCCAACCGTAAACGATGTGCCCGCGGAGGATAAACAGTCTCCAGCAGCCGTGGAAGACGTTGTGTATTGAACGTCACTTGCCAGTGCCCCGGACGCTCGTCCATCGTCATCTGCCATACATAGTCGGTCGAGTACTGATGATCGAGTTCCAGACAGGCAGCAATATCGTCCTCTAAACCATCACGAATGAGGAATCCGTTTGTAGACATGCCTAGCTCTTTTAACTCAGGTAAACATCGCCATAGCTGCCCGTCACCTGAATTTCCACAAGTGGGGCCGAGTCGTCAGGGTCAATGGATGAATATACGCTTGCTGACTCTTGAACATAACGGCGTTCGTCTGCGTGTACACCCAGTAAGCGGCCTTTTTGGATCACGATCTGTGTGCGGTATCCAACCGGCGTAACAATATGGATATTCCCCACCGCCGAACGAACCTGAACCTGTCCGAATGCTTCAATCGGTGCGATCAACCGGATGTCGCCGATGCCGGTTGCGATGGAACTGTCTTGGACGATCAAATCTGCCAGATTCAGGTTGATCTGCCCCAGATAACTGCTCACCAGCAGTTGCCACGGCAAATCTCTCGCCAGTCCCACTTCCCAATCAGCGAACGACAACCACGGCGTCGCGCTGCGATCCATCTTCAAGTGCGTATACGTTTCGCTCACTCGCATACTGGGGCGTGCTGACATAGCGAACTGCCCTGCGATCAATCGCCCTTCCTGTTGCAACCCTCGAATCTGCACATCGATCTCGCCGGAGCTGATCTCCAACGTTGCCGATTCAACGCTGCCGCGTGTGATGCCGAAGGTTCGTGTTTCTGCCGCCGGGATGAAGTCACCGCGCACAAGAATAACCACTCCTGCTATAACCAGCAGGAGCGGCCATAAACTCAATGCGTTGAAATCGCCGAGGAGTAAAAAGTTATGCAGCAGGAAAATGATCCCGATAGCCGTTAGTAAGAGCGGCCATCCCCATGGCCCACGAGAACCCTTCGTTAACAAAGGTCTACTCCTCGTATAGGTAATCCCGCAGAATAACATGCGCCGAAGATTGTCGCAGTCGGTTCAGCGCTTGTGCTTCCAATTGGCGCACGCGCTCCCGCGTCACCCCGATGGTCTGTCCGACTTCTTCTAATGTATACACCCGTCCGTCTTCCAATCCGTACCGCAGCTTCAAAATCTGCGCTTCACGAACCGGCAGCCGGTTGAGTGCTTTTTCCAATTGTTCATGCAGCAGATGTGTCGCCACTTCTTCCGTTGGGGCAGGGCTGCTCACATCTTCCACGAAGTCGCCGAAGGTCGAATCGCCTTCCTCGTCAATCGGCGTCTCAAGGCTCACCGGATGCCGCGCGATCTCAAGCAAAGTCTCGATCTTATCCGGCGTGGTTTCCATCCCCTCCGCCAGTTCTTCAATCGAAGGCTCGCGCCCCAATTCCTGTATCAGGTTCAACTGCACCCGTCGCATCCGGTTTAATTGGTCGCCCATATGCACCGGTACGCGAATTGTGCGCCCTTGGTCAGCCACCGCGCGGCTCACCGCCTGCCGGATCCACCACGTCGCATAAGTGCTGAACTTATGCCCGCGCTGGTACTCGAACTTATTCGTCGCCCGGATAAGCCCGATGTTCCCTTCTTGGATCAAGTCGAGGAACGGTACGCCGCGTCCGATGTACTTCTTCGCCACGCTGATCACCAACCGTGCGTTCGCTCGGATCAAATGCTCCTGCGCCGCCTCACCATCGGCCACCAGCTCCCGCAGCGTGTATACATCGTCCATCGGCAGATCATCGCCGACTTCTTCCAATTGTTCCCGCGCCAATTCCGCCGACTCCATCCGCTTTGCCAGCGAAACTTCTTCTTCGGCGGTTAGCAGCGGAACACGTCCAGCTTCCTTAAGGTACAGGCCGACCACGTCATCCGTGTCCAGCGCCTGCTGATACCCCGCGTCCGCTGTTAAATCCCGGCTCGTGCTCAGCATCGACAGATCGAATTCTTCATCGAGTTCGACTATCTCAAGATCCATCGGGCCGTCCACCAGTTCATCCGGAACTGGAGCGTCTTGCTGGGCGCTCGGAATAACTTCAATTCCCGCGTCCATCAACGATTCCATAACCTCGTCAAGTAGCCCAATATCTCGTTCTGCTTCTGGGAGCAATGCTAAAATGTCGTCATACGTGATGACGCCCTGTTCCTGCGATTTGCGAATGAGTTGAGCGCGAATAAGCTCTCGTTTTTCTTGTGCCATTACCATCAACATACGCTGTCTAACCAAGCCCTGTTACCCTTGTAACAGAGATCATGCTCCTCAGTATACCTTGTATTGCAAGTGGTGACGAAAAGTTACCTGATCGATTGTGCGAGGTCGTTAGAAGGTTTCTACCGAACCAAAAAGTCCACGATCAACTGACGTATCTCATACATTATCGAGGTTTGTATGGCTTGTCAAGTTAACCCGCACACCATTAATAAACACTCATGTCTGAGTGACCGAAAAATATAATAGAGCAGAAATGGTCTCGGCGTCAACAAATTCATAGACGCGCTGTACACTTCAACCTTTACGCCGCCTCACGCCGCCCTTTATTTTCCGCCCCGCCAACCCCCACGCCTCACGCCAGTCCCCCAACATCCTATGTTTGAAGGCCGTTTCCACTACAAACCATTTTCAAACCATTCCCCAACCGTCTTAACAATCTGCTTCCCTCAAAAAGTTAGGAAATTCGTCGCCAAATAGTGACCATTTGGTCACCCTAAGCTCGCTCATTTGTGCTATCATGTTATCAGCGTCCGTTCTATCTGTACGACGCCGCGCACCTTAACAATCGCATAAATACAATCTCTGAGCATCGTCACCCTCAATTGGCATCCCGCTGCCA
>JAFLCH010000060.1 GCA_017303775.1 Anaerolineae bacterium
GGCGTAGGGGCCGCGTTTGGCACGGGCAATATAATCTTCTAAAGCCTGCTGCTTATCCACGGAGAGGAAGCGGATGTCATGGGCAAAAACGCTCATGTTTTGCTTGGTGATGACGAGTTCGTGCTGAGCTTCGCACCAGTAGGCTTTGGGCTGGCGATTACTATCCGGCAGTTGACGGTAACCAGCTTCGCGACGGTTGCGATAAATGCGGCTGGCAATACCGAAGTTCAACAAAAGCTGCTGCACGCCTTCCAAGAGTTCGAGGGCATTGGCGGCCAAACGGATGCTGCCACCCTTTTCGCCACCATCCTGAAAACTGCCATCGGCGGTGAAGAGGGACTGCAAGAAACCCACCTGCATGTCTTCGCTGCCCTTGAAGACGGCATCGGGAACCTGATGCTTGAGATCGGTTAAGCCGTGTTCGGCGGCAATGCTCCAGAGACGAGCCGAGCTGACACGCGCTTCGTCACGTCCGGTAACCTGCCCGACGCCAACAGTATAGGTGCGGGCGGTGGCAGTGCGCGGGGCGACCAATTCGTTGACATGACCGGCGAAGACCGGCGCGAGTTCCTGCTTTTCCTGACCGAAGAAGGAGAGAACGGCTTCATCTTTCTTGACGGTTCCATCCCCCACCAGCCAACCGAGGACGCGACCCAAGGCCAGCGAACCCTGTGTGCCGAAGCCCCCTTTGCGGTTGAGGATGTGAAGTTTGTCGCCAGCGTTCAGATGACGCAGTTCGACCCAACCACGGGCGGTCATGACGCGGTGATCGCTGGTGGCGCGGAGGAAATAGCCCTCTCTGGTTTGGAGGCGGAAGACGGGCTTGGTGCCGGTCATGAAGACACGCGAAGCTCTGGTTGACGTTTGTTCATGACCGAAACGACCATCGAGCACAGCGTCTACATCCTGCTCTGAATCGAACAGTTCTTCGGCGCGGACAAGCCCCTGCTGTGTGTAGACGAGGGTATCGCCGGTGACGCAGGGATTGGTGCAGATGATGGGGGCGAAGTAGTGGCTGTTAGACATCTTGTTGTAGCGTTCGCGGAAGAAGACGCCGGGTTCGGCGCTGGCCCATGCGCTTTCGATGATGGCGTCCCAGACTTCACGCGCTTTGACGGTGCGGTACTTGATGACCTTGCGACCATCGGCAATCCACTTTTCCAGATCGCCATCCCAATGTTCGTCATAATCGGATTCGCTGGTGTCGGGGAACATGAGATCCCAGTCGCCATCCGCTTTGACGGCTTCCATGAGGCGGTCACTGACGCCGACGCTGATGTTGGCGTTGGTGATCTGACCGGCCTTGCGCTTGCTGGTGATGAAGTCGAAGACATCGGGATGCCAGTCGTTGAGGATGAGCATGAGCGCGCCACGACGGCTGCCGCCCTGCTCGATGAGGCCGGTGACAAAGCTGTAGAGCGCGCCCCATGAGACCGAGCCGCTGGAGCGTCCGTTGACGCCTTTGACATACCAGTGACGGGGACGGAGCGAGGAAATGTTGATGCCGACGCCGCCACCGCGCGACATGATTTCGGTCATCTGGCGCAGGGTTTCGATGATGCCACCGCGCGAGTCTTTGGGCGAAGGAATCACATAGCAGTTGTAATAGGTGAGCTGCTGGTCGGTCCCGGCAGCCGTCAAGATGCGGCCAGCAGGGACGAACTTCCAATCCTCAAGCAGCCAGCGGAAACGATCTGTCCACTGTTTGCGCAGTTTGGCATTCTTTTCGATGGCCGCGATGCCCGCCGCCACACGATCCATCATCTGACCGGGTTCGACTTCCAGCGGTTTGTCGACCTGTTCGAGATCGCGTTCTACCGTTTCGCCGTCAAGCAGTTGGATGGTCACGGTGGGGAGGTCGATGGATTTGACCTTGCCGATTTCGCGCTGGCCGGTTTTTGAATCCACGACAACGATGACCGTATCGCCAACCGCCAACGTCGAGCGCGTCATATCTTTCTGTGCATAGCGATCCAGAAAGATTTTATAACCCAGTTCGTGTAATGCGTTCACCTGCGCTGCTTTGGATTGAACCATGCTTATTACACCCTTTCGACATAAAATAACTATTGCTGACGAAGGTCAGGTCAGAGAGAAACGTTACCCCCAAAAAACGACTGTCATGGGGGTAACATTGAGTGGGCTAGAATGTGTTGTAACTCTTGCTCATATGTTCTCTAATTTATCATGATCGAGGGTCATTTGTCCACATTCAGCGACCACCTGTTTGGTTAGAATATCGTAGGTATTTCTTAACAGTTTTCCCACAAAAAACCGCAATTCCCACATTTTCGTTGTAACATCGCCATTTGTGGGATAATGAAAAAGGCTGTAATTTGAATAGTCATTTTCCACTGGTTCGAGAGGTGGAACTGCCCTCAGATAATATGGTACAGACATGCCGCGCACACTCCGTCTTACCCGCTGCCCGAAACCCTTTAGTCATTCTTTTTGATCGGCACAATTCATTATGAAACGACAATACTTGCTTGAGTGGATCATCATCACATTGGTGGGGTTGTGTTACTTCGGGTTTATCGCGCCGACGGTGCAGGACGCAGGTTACGAGGCCGATGGTTTGGATTTGAGCTGGCTGCGGCAAATGGTGCTGGACGAGGATGTGCGCCCCATCGGATTGGAACATGAGCGGCTGGTGGGCACGATCCTGCCGGTACAAATCGGGTTGGAGCGTTACGGGCGTATTCCGTTCTGGAATCCTTACTTAGGCAACGGCACACCGATCCTCAACAACGGCTTCAATTACCTGTTCAACCCGTTTCACAGTTTGCCGGTGCTGGCGCTGGGGGGTGTGCAGGGGAGCAAGGCGGCAACGGTCATCGCACTGCTGCTGGCGGGGTATCATGCGTGGGTGTTGGGCTGGGCGGTTGGGATGGGAGCGGTGGCGCGGGTGAGCACGGCGCTGCTGTATCTGTTGAGCGGGGGAATCGTGGCCAAGTTTGGCGCGGGGCACTTCCAACTGGCGTGCAGTCTGGCATGGCCGCCGCTGGTGCTGGCGGGCTGGTGGCGCTGTTTGCACGGACAGAGCCGATTCGCGCCGGTAGGGTTCGGGCTGGCGTTCGCGCTGCTGCTGTTCGCGGGGAATATATATTACGCGCTGCATACCCTGCTGTGCTGCGGGGTGATCGGTGGTCTGCATGTGATGGAACGGCAGGCGGGACGGTGGCGCTGGCAGTGGGGGCGGATGCGGCGCATGGGGTGGGCATTGGCGCTGGCGTTTGGCTTGAGCGCGCTGCAATTCTTCCCGCTGTGGCTGACGCGGGATTATGTCATCCATGACGGACAACTGTTTAACGCGGACGGGACGCTGGAACGGCATTACGATTTGCAGCAGGCGCTCATCAACCTCGTCTGGCCGTGGAGCGATTGGTACGGCTTGCAGAAAGAAGACCTTTCCGGCGTGATCGGCGCGGTTGATTATCATTACATCGGGCTGGGGGTGTTCGTGGTGATGGGCGCGGCGGGCGGGGTGGCGCTCGTGTGGCGGCGGCAGGCGGGAGCATGGCTGCGTGAACAGGGGGGACGCAAGCGTTTGATTGTGGCGTGCATCGGGCTGGCGCTGGTGATGATGATATGGGCGGGGGGAGAGTTCCCGCCGCTGGTGTGGCTGTACACGCATGTACCGCTGCTGCGCGAGTTCCGGTTTGTGGGGCGGGCGCTGGCGGTGGGGGCGCTGTGCTGGATTGTGGTGGGCGGTCTGGCGGTGGACTTCCTGTGGCAGAGCGGGCGGAGTATCTTCAGGACGGAGGCGTTGTTTGACCGGCAGGAGCAGAGACGGCTGCTGCGGGTGATGCTGCTGGCGCTGCTGGCGTGGGGGTATCTGCTGATCTACAGTGTATCGCCGGTAACAACGCGGCTGCCGATGGTGCTGCGAGATGTGTCGATGTGGGAGTTGTTGGACCGGCTGCGCTTCACGACGGTAGAAAACGCGGCAGCGGGACTGCTGCTGATGGCCGGTGTGCTGCTGGCGGTTGATGGAGTCGTGCTGGTGGTGGTGCGGAGCATCCGGCGAGCAGCGGGCGGGGTGTGGCGGCCGATCATGACGCATGTGTGGCGGCTGGCGCTGCTCGGTGGGCTGGCGTTGATGGTGTTCGACTTGATGGTTTCCAACAGTCCGGCGCTGGAATATGGATTGATCGCAGGGGACAGCCAAGCGGTGTACCAATCGCTGCACCGGCTGGATGCTGAGACGCCGTACCCATCGGTGAGCCAGCCGTTTTCGCCGCGCAGTTTTGATGCGTATACGGCTGAAGTGCGCAACTGGTTTTTGAATGAAGGGTGGAGACCGGCGGCGATTCCCGGCATTTTGAGCGAGGGGAAGATGCTGCCGGATTTGCCACGGTGGGCGGTGGCGTATCTGGATGAGAATGGGATTTCATATGACGAACGGGTGAACGCATTCATTGAGGATGCCGGGTATGAGCGAGTCGGGTGTTATACAACGCTTGAGACGACCGACTTACAGCTCGACTGTGACGAGCCGCTGGCGAACGGAATAGATCTTTATGAGCAGCCCAGCGTGCTGCCGTATGCGTTTCTGGTGAGCGCGGAGGCGCTGCGGCAGGTGCCGGATACGTTGAGCGCGGGGGTGGTAACACCGGTTGAAGTCCTCGCGCATGAGCAGGACAGCATCACACTGCGCGCGAAATTGGACTCACCGATCCCGCACTATCTAGTGGTGAAAGAGAATAATTTCCCCGGTTGGGCCGGTTCAATTGACGGGGTGACGAGCCAAATCTTCACGACGCAGACGGGCTATGCGAACGGGCAGCAGATGGGTTTTGTGACAATACCGGCGCTGCCGGGTGAGCATGTGTACCGGCTGCAATTCACGCCGCCCGGTTTACTAGTCGGGGGTGGGATTTCGGGGCTAAGTGTGGTGGTGGTAGTGGTGTACCTGCTGTGGAAAAAGAAATCCCCCTCGCTGGTTGAGGGGGATGGTTTGAACTGATCAGGAAACGACAGGGACTACTTACGCTTGCGCAGGAAAGTAGGAATGTCGATGTCATCTTCTTCGTAGACGCGCGCTGGAATATCCTGCGCGGGCGGCTGCACCGGACGCTGTACCGGCTGCGGGGGCGGCGCAAACTGCTGCTCCTGCGGCAGATTGACCGGCTGCTGCTGCACCGGACGGGGTTGTGCCGGCGACTGCGGCTGCTGCTGCTGCACCGGACGCTGTACCGGCTGGCGCTGGAACTGCATGTCTTTCACATTACGGTTACGAGTCTGCTCGAAACCGGTAGCGATGACGGTGATGCGCAGTTCGTCGCCCATGTTTTCGTCGATCTGAGCGCCGAAAATGAGGTTAACTTCGGGGTGCGCGCTTTCCTTGATGATGGCCGCGGCTTCGTTGACCTCGAACAGGCTGAGGTTGGGGCCGCCGGTGATGTTGAAGAGGATGCCGCGCGCGCCGTCGATGGTGACATCGAGCAGGCCGCTGCTGATGGCCGATTCGGCTGCCTTGCGGGCACGATCATCGCCATTGGCATGACCTACCGCCATCAAGGCCGCGCCACCTTCGCTCATGATGGTGCGAACGTCGGCGAAGTCGAGGTTGATGAGCGCCGGAACGGTAATCAGTTCGGAAATCCCTTGAATACCCTGCCGCAGCACATCATCCGCCAGCGAGAACGCCTGCTGGAGGCTGGCGCGCTTATCCGCAATCTGGAGCAGACGGTCATTGGGGATTACGATGAGGGTATCAACCTGACTCTTGAGGGCTTCGATGCCCGATTCGGCGGACTGCTGGCGGCGCGTTCCTTCAAAGCTGAAGGGACGGGTGACGACACCAATCGTCAGCGCGCCGAGTTCTTTGGCAATTTGAGCGACTACAGGAGACGCACCGGTGCCGGTTCCACCCCCCATACCGCAGGCGATGAAGACCATATCCGCGCCACGAACCACTTCGTAGAGTTCGTCGGCGCTTTCTTCGGCTGCCTTACGACCAATTTCAGGATTGCCCCCCGCGCCCAAACCACGGGTCAGCTTGTCGCCGATGCGCACGCGGGTTTTGGCTTTGGAGAGCATTAATGCTTGGTTGTCGGTATTCACGGAAATGAATTCGACGCCACCCAGCCCTTCATTGATCATGCGGTTGACGGCGTTACCACCGCCTCCCCCAACCCCGATCACTTTAATCTGGGCGAAATTTTCCCCCGGTGTCAGCATATCCATAATTGGTGCGAGCCTCCTCAAAAGGCAGTACTTCTAATTGCCATAATTACCAGTATTGTACGCAGAACGCCGCGCCGCGCAAATGCACTAGTGCTAACGTCCTATCGTCGAGCCATTTTTAACCATCACCATCCGGCAGCAGCCGCTTGAACAACCCACCGATCACCTTGCTAATGTTCGGTGAGGGGATGGACTTGCCGGGGACTGACGAGACACGCGTTCCAACAGCAGCAGTCTCCATGCTCAAACCCATCCGCAGCAAACCAACGCTGGTGCTGTAAGAGGGCGCGCGCAGGGCATCAGCCATGCCGGTCAAGCGTTCGGGCTTGGCGATGCGCACCGGAAAACCTAATTCACGAGAGGCGACTTCTTTTAAGCCTTCGAGTTGAGCGCAACCACCTGTGATGACCGCGCCTGCCCGCAGCATGCCGTCATAGCCGGAACGCTTGATTTCCTTTTTGACCATATCAAACATTTCGGCCACACGCATTTCCATGATTTCGGCCATGGCGTTACGCTGGACTTCGATGGGCATACCTTCGCCAAAAGGCTCGACCAAGAATGTCTCCAACGGGTCAACCGCTTTCTGGAGGGCATGACCATGATGCACTTTGACGGCTTCGGCGACATCGAACGGCACGTGCATCCAGTGGGTGACATCATTGGTGATGAGGTCACCGCCGACCGGAATGACAGCAGTATGCCAGACAGTGCCTTCGATGAAAATCGCCATATCGGTTGTGCCGCCGCCAATGTCGATGACGACCACACCCATTTCGCGTTCCTGCTCGGTGAGCACCGCATCGCCGGAGGCCAGCGGGTTGAGGATGAAGCGGTCAACCGCTACGCCCGCCGCCTCGACTGATTGCTCCAGATTAGCGACGCTGGTGGAAGACGCGGTGATAATGTGCGCTTCGACCTCCAAGCGGAAACCGTGCATGCCGATGGGGCTGCGAACCCGTTCCTGACCATCCAATGAATAGCTGCGCGGTACGACATGCAGCACTTCCCGATTATGAGGGATAGCGATGGCGCGCGCGGATTCCATGGCTTTATCGACATCATCCAAGTTCACACCGCGCTGCCCCGCGATACCCACCGCGCCACGGCTGTTGACCGAAGCGATGTGGCTGCCTGCAACGCTGACGAAGGCCCGCGCAATATCAAAGCCGCTGCTTTTTTCGGCCTTGTGAACAGAAGCCGAGATCGCCGCAGTCAGCGCGCCCATATCATTGACGATACCCTTCTTCATGCCGGCGCTCGGCTCGATGCCAACACCAACCACGAAAATATCGTCCGGGCGCACTTCGGCCACAATCGTGCAGATCTTCCGCGTCCCTACATCGAGTGCAACTGCCAAGTCACGCATAGGCTGGTTTTACTGCCCCCGCAACAAAAGATAATAAGGTGCGTCCGGATTTACAACATTAATCTCGCCCACCGAAACGCCCCGTGCCAAAAGATTATCCACTATAGCATTATAGATACGAATTTTCTCTGGCATATTCGTACCCGTGCCGAACCAAGCCATCCACCCGCGTCCATCCTGATAGCCCAATCCTTTGATGGGATTGTAACGAACCGTATCCATGGCTGGATACATCGACTTCAATTGCAGCGCGCCGCTGACAATGGGAAGTTCAATTTGCACATTCTGACTCAGCGGGCCGTCGTCCACTTCGGAAATAATGCGCAGTAGATCCGAACGGTCTTCACGCTGGCTCATCACCCGCCCCTGAATATCAACCCAGATGGGAACGCTAGCCTGCACCCAGACTAAGGCCGGTTCGCGCTCCTCGACCACGATTTGCACCATCGTGGGCGGCCAGCCAACGCTCACCTGTGCGTCGGCGATGGTGGGTGAACGGAGGATATTGCGGCGCACTTCCTGCGGATCGACCCAAAAGACATGCATATCCGCGACACCGGTGAGGGCGAAGACTTCTTCCTTGGTCATGTACTTGAGGCCACCCACAGCAATGCTGTGAATATAGAAAATGTCCGCCACAAAGAACAGAGCCAGCAGCGCCGACAGGGACACAACGATCATGCCGCTGAACATACGCCAACTGCTAAAGCCCCAGCGACGCGCGCCATGCTGAACCGCCGGGCGCTCGGCAGGAACCGCTGTGCCGATTGGCCCCCGCAGGATACCCGGCACACGGGAAGGAGAAGAGCGTCGTCGTTCGCGCAAGCGCGATGTCATGCAGCCACCTTGTTTAATTTCAGGACTGTAACCAACATTATCCCACAAGTCGTGAAAAAATCACAACCGATATTGCAATTTCTCATATCAATTTTCTGTGAATACTGCCTGTTAGCATTCGAGGGCTGCATCAAACTGCTGGAAGACCACCGCACATTAGCCCCAATCCCCAACCACTTCAACTTCCATCTCCAATTCTACGTCAAACTTTTGATGCACTTCCGCTTGAACATAACGGATGAGGGTGTAGTAATCCGACGCGGTTGCGCTGCCGGTATTGATGAAGAAGTTGGCATGAATTGGCGACACCTGTGCCCCGCCGATGGTATACCCTTTCAAACCAGCGGCTTCGATCAAGCGTCCGGCATAATCTCCGGGCGGGTTTTTGAAGATGCTGCCGAGGCTGGCTCCGGGGGGCTGTGTCTGCTTACGGTGGGCGATAAAGCGTTCCATCCGTTCCAGAACAGCATCCGGCGAATCCGGTTGGAGAGCAAATTGAGCCAAGAGTACGAGAAAACGCCGGTCGGTCTTTGCCTTGAGTAGCGAGGTTCGGTAGCCATATTGCAGTTCAGGCTGGCTGAGAATCTGGATGCCACGGTCAGCATGCAGGACAACCGCCTCCTGCAAGGTGGCGGCCATGTCGCTGCCATGCGCTCCGGCGTTATTGACAACGGCACCACCGACTGTCCCCGGCACACTGGCCGCCCATTCCAGACCGGAAAGCCCGCGCGTCTGACAACGGCGGGAGAGCACGGTTAGCCCCATACCAGCGGAAGCGGCTACATTACGCCCATCATGCCATTCGCCAAAGGTTAATTCACTCACATGATTGATGACGACTAAACCACGTACCCCTTTATCGGAAATCAGCACATTGGCACCACCGCCCAGCACCCGTACCGGCACATCGCGCATCCATGCGGCCAGCACGACACCGGCGAGTTCGTCAGTGGTTCGGGCGACAAAAAGATAGTCCGCCGGGCCGCCCAAACGCGCCGCCGTATAGCGTGCCAGCGGTTCATCCCGCTGCATTCGTTGCAGGTAAAGTGGTGGGAGAGTCACGACCTCACCCCTGTATCGCTTTCAGGAAATCAACGCCGATGACCGGCGCATCACCCGCGCTCATGATGAGCACTACCGCGGGCGATTTAACCTGCTTCACCAGCACATTGACGGCGTCCTCAAAAGCAGCCGTGTGCCGCACATCCGCGTGATTCATAGCGGCAATCAGCGCGGGGGTGTCTACGCCGGCGATTGGTTGTTCACGCGCCGGATAAATGTCGGTGATGAGGACGTGATCAGCGTCAGTGAAGGCCTGTGCAAACTCGTTGAACAGCGCTTGCGTCCGGCTGTAGGTATGAGGCTGCCACACCGCCCAGATCGTCCGATCCGGATAGCGCTGACGGGCAGCTTGCAGCACCGCTCGGATGGACATGGGGTTATGAGCGTAATCGTCCACCACCGCGATTCCGTTCACATCCGCGCGTACCTCGAAACGGCGAGCGGTTGGCTTGAAGGTGCGAAGCCCTTCGGCCAGCAGGCCAGTTTGCACATTCTCCGAGGCTTCGCAGGCGATCAGCGCTGCCTGAGCATTGAGGATATTGTGCGTCCCCGGCAGCGGCATGACGATGGGATAGGCAGTGTCTCCGGGTACGTTGAACTCGAAGCGCGTTTGGTCACCTACAGGTTGAATATAATCTGCCCAATATGACCAGAAATAGGTGCGGCGGCGGCGTTCAAGCAGGTATAGGTCATAAGGCCCCGGTTGGTTGATGCCATAGGTGCGGGTTTTGAGTTCCTTCGAAAGGCGTTCATCCGCCAACTGCACCGCAAACCGGTCATCCGCGCAGGCGATGAGTAAGCCATCATCAGGGAGCAGGTTGACGAAGTGGCGGAACGAGTCCACCATGTCCTGCTGTGTTTTGAAGAAATCCGGATGATCCCATTCAAGGTTGGTGATGATAGCGATGTTCGGCTTCAGACCCCAGAACATGTTGTCATATTCGTCGGCTTCCACCACGAACCAGTCGCCTATCCCCACAGCGGCGTTCGTGCCAGTATTGCCCGTCACGCCGCCGACAATATAGCTGGGGTCTTTGCCACACTCACGCAGCAGGTGAACGATGAGCGAAGTGGTAGTGGTCTTGCCTTTAGTGCCGGCGACAGCGATTACCTTCTTACCTACCATCAAATCGGCCATGATGTGCTGGCGTTTGTAGACAGGGATGCCCGCCGCTAAGGCCGCCGCGACTTCGACATGATCATCCTTCACCGCAGATGTCACGATCAAGGCGTCCGCGCCCTGAATATTTTCGGCAGCGTGGCCGTCGTAGATGACCGCACCGGCAGCAGCCAGCGCTGTGGTTTGAGCGTTCGACTGCCGGTCGGAACCGGAGACACGATAGCCCTGCCCTAACAAAATGCGAGCGATAGCCGAAAGCCCGGAACCACCGATGCCGACGAGATGAATATGTTGACCGGGATGAATATTTGAAGTCACGAATACACCAGAAACACCTTAGATGATGAACAAAACTAGCAGGAACAACAGGATGACAATGATGGTAAAAACCTGACTGTTCCCCCCACCCACCGCATTGCCCAGCAGCACCAGCGGAATGGCGTTCAAACTCTGCGCGCTGATCGAGTTGACCGCAGGCGCGGTGACAAGCGGCGCAAAGGGATAATCATTGATGTCTAGAAAATACCAGATCGCACCCCAGATCATGTAACCATTCAGCGCCCCTAACAACCCGCCGAGAATGGCATCCTGAAAGCGGTTATTGCGCGGGCCGTCGCGGCCATCATCATAATAGGAACCGAAGCTGCGCGTCTGGTAGGCAAAATAGACCACGACTAAGAACAATCCGGCCTGCACAAAAAAGGCCTGATCACGCGGGACGGAAGCCAGAAAGATTCCGCGCAGCAAAACATCGAACTGATAAAGCGCGAATGTCGCCAGCACGATGCCACCAAAGGCAACCACCTCGCGGCGCAAGCCACGAATGACACCGATGATGCCGAAGAAAATGGCAGCAACCCAAAACATACTGTAAAGCGAAACCACTGGTCTCTATCCGTTCAGATCAATATGAGTACAAAAACAAACAGTACAATCACAATCAGCGAAAGCAGGCTACCATCCCCACCGGGGCCACCGGCTAACACATACAACGGAAGCGAACTAACCGTCACCGCGCTGGGTGAGCCTGCCAGCGGCGCTTCGATGAACGGGGACAGCGGATACTGGTTAATATCCATGAAATACCAGATCGAGCCGAAGATCAGATAGCCGTTCAGAAATCCGACAATCGCGCCGAGTACGGTGGATTGCAGGCTGTCGCGCCCATCACCACTGACGTTCAAGCGGCGTCCTAATGCCCGCGTCTGGTAGGCGAAAAATACAATCCCCAGAAAAATAGCCACTTGAATGATGAAGCGCTGCTGCCCTGCCACATTCGCCAAGAAAATACCCCGCAGTGCACCATCGAACTGAAACAGGGCGAACAAGGCCAGCACGATGCCTGCCAGCGAGATCAATTCTTTAGGCAGACCACGCATATAACCGACAATGCCGAAGATCAGGGCAAAACCCCACAACAGCGCCGAAAGCTGGATCATGCCGCCCCTCCTGCCAATTCGACCAACTGCTGCGCCCCTGCCAGCGCACCATCCGGCACGACCAAGGCGCGGGCGGCGGTTCGCATCTGTTCCAGACGCGCCGGATCATCGAGCAGGGTTTGTATCGTTGATAAGAGTGTATCCGCCATCACTTTTTCATCCATCACGACTGCCGCACCCCGTTCAGCGAGATAATCCGCATTCACTTTTTGATAACGCCACACATAGGCCAGTGGAACGAGAATTGAAGGCAGCCCAAAATGCGGGAATTCACCCAGCACACTCGCACCGGAACGACACAATACCAGATCAGCCGCTGCCATCGCCAGCCCCATCTCGTGATGCAGGTAGGGAAAAACATGATAATTGGCCGTATCTGTCATCTGTGCCCGCCGCATTTCCACATCCGGCCAGTCCAGCGTGCCGGTCACATGAACGACCTGCATACCCTTTTCCAGCAGCACAGGCAGGACGTCGAGGAGGGCATAATTAATCGCACGCGAACCCCGGCTGCCACCGAAGACCAGCAGTGTCTTACGCTGCGAGTCCAGTTGAAAGGTTTGAATACCTTCTTCGCGAGTAGCTTCCAGCATCGACTGCCGCAGCGGATAACCGGTCACAACAACCTCATTCGCAGGAAAATACACACGCGAATCTTCAACAGTCACCGCTACCCGGCGAACAAAGCGTTTGAGAACTCGAATCGTCAGCCCCGGCTCAATATCCGGCAAATAAATCAGCGCAGGGACACGGCAAACCCATGCAGCAAGCGCTACCGGCAAACCTACCCACCCTCCGGTCAGCAGCAGCGCCTGCGGCTTGCGACGGAGCATGACGCCGAAGGCTTGCAGCGTGCCGATCATCAACTGCACGAGGCTGACAAGTGAACGCCACAGCCCAACGCCATGCAGGGGGCCGGCTCGAACTTCATCCTGTGTGTCAAATGAAACCTGCGACTCGGCCAGTAGCGGGCGCTCGAAACCGCCCACTGTTCCGACGAATGAAAGGCTAACCTTCGGATACTGGCGCTTCATGGCTTCGGCTATCGCCAGTGCGGGATACAGGTGACCGCCTGTTCCCCCGGCTGCGATCATGATTCGCAATCAAGTTCCTCCGTTCTGGAGCTTGCGCCGACCATTTGGGCAGCGTTTGTCGAGCACGCACCCGCGCAACACTCAAAAGTAGGCCAGTACCTGCCAACAGCACCACCAGTGAAGAACCACCGAAGCTGATGAAAGGCAGCGGCGCGCCCGTCGGCGGCACCACTGCGGTCATCACCGCGATGTTCAACAGCGCTTTTAAGGCGATCCAGATGGTGATTCCAGCCGCTAGGAGCGCGCCGAAATGATCAACCGAACGCCTTGCCACCTGAATGCCACGAAACACTAAGGTGATGTACAGCAGCACCACCAGCGAAGCCCCCACCAAACCCAGTTCTTCACCAATAACAGCGAAAATACTGTCGGTATGCGGCGCGGGCAAATTTTCAAACTTCTGCTTGCCCTGCCCTAAGCCAACGCCGGTCAAACCACCATTGTTGAAGGCAATAATCGCCTGCTGTACGTGATAATCGGCCTGCGTTACATCCGCCACGCCGGAAACAAACGAGTCAATACGCCCTTGAGCATAACCGGGGCCGAACGAAGTCACATATACAAAGCCGATGATGCCAACGATGCCGCCCGTCACCACCAGTTGCAGCATATCCGCGCCTGCCAGAAAGAACATGATGCCGGCAACTGCCACCACAGTCGCGGCAGAGCTGATGTCCGGCTGACGCAGAATGAGGACAGCAATGATGCCGACCAGAACCGCAAACGGGAGCAGCCCGTAAGTGATGCTGCGGATTTGCGTCCGGCGCGAACTCAACCACGCTGACATATAAACCACGATCACCAATTCCGCCAATTCGCTGGGCTGAAACGAACCATTAATCAGCGCCCGCCGCGCACCGAATGTATCGTCGCCGAACAACAGCACAGCGATGAGCGCCCCGATGGTGATGAGCAGCAGCAGAACAGCCACACGCCGCCAGACTCGATAATCCACCAGCACCAATAGCAGCATAATGCCCAGACCAATGAAAGCATTGCGCAGGTGCTGAAGAAAAATGGTCGCTTCGTTGCCAAACGACTGAAAACTCCAGTCGAAAGTGGTGCTGTAAACCATCATCAGCCCGATGGCGAGCAAAATCCCAACGATGACAATCAGGTAGCCATCCAGTGTCGCGATGAAACCACGCTTCTGTTCGGTCGGAGCGGCTTCAACATTCACACGCGGGGTCGACCGGGGTGTCGCCCGCACTGGCCGGGGTGCTGCTGCCGGTGGGGCATCAGTCACGGATGGGAGGTCTACCAGTGGTTGGTCAGCCATATCGCCTCAGGGAAATAACAATCTAAACTGTCTAACTTGTTCTCATACACATCATGACCGGAGTTCAGCTACAGGTCAACATATCTTCTTCATTATAGCTGCATTACAAGTTGGCGAAAGTGTTCACCACGCGCCGCGAAATCGATGTAAGCGTCGTAACTGGTACCCCCCGGCGACAGCAGCACGACATCTCCCGGCTGCGCCAGCTTTGCGGCGGCCTGCACCGCTTCATCCAGCGTTGTCACCCGCGTCACTGCATCGGCAGAGCCAGCCACCCGCGTGACAACTGACTCGACCAATTCACCGGCGTGACCGAACGCCACGATATGCCGGCATTTCGTGAGTGCTAAGCGGATCATCTCATCCCACGGCAGATTCTTGTCCTTGCCACCGGCCAGCAGTACCAGCGGTTCATTAAAACTCTTGAGCGCGGCGACAACCCGTTCAGGTGCGGTAGCGATGCTGTCATTAATGTAGGTCACATCGTTGACGATTCGCACCACTTCCAGACGATGTGGCACCGCTTTGAAGTCCCGGATTGCTGCATGCATCACTTCCGCACTGACACCGTTCACGCCGGTGATCGCACAGGCTGCCAGCGCGTTCATCACATTATGATCCCCGCGCAGCGGAATCTCATTCCGGGCACAAACGATATGCGGTTCACCATCCGGGCTGGAACGTCCGGCGATCAGCAGGCGCTGCCCCGCCAGAAATGCCCCGTCGCTGATCATACTATTGCCGCTAAACCAGACCAGATTGCCGCGTACCGCTTCCGCCAGCGCATGACTCCCCGGATCATCGTATCCCAGTACCGCTACGTCATTAGAGGCTTGGTGCAGGATCATCTGCGCTTTGGCAAGAGCATAGTTTTCCATCGTCCCATGCCGGTCAAGATGGTTCGGGGTGATATTCAAGATTGCCCCGATGCGCGGGCTGGCGGTCATGAGTTCGAGTTGAAAGCTGGAAAGCTCCATCACCACCACATGACTCTGTTCGATCTGCGCCAGCACATCCAGCAGCACATCGCCGATATTCCCACCGACCCATGTTGTTCGCCCCGCCGCGTTCATAATCGCGCCGGTGAGCGAGGTGGTCGTCGTTTTGCCCGCGCTGCCGGTGATGCCGATCACGGTAGCGGGGCATCGTTCCAGAAACAATTGGGCATCGTTCGAGAGCGGAATTTTACGACGCCGGGCTTCCTCTACAATCGGCAGTTCCAGCGGAACCCCGCCGGAGATACACAACAAGTCAACACCATCCAGCAAGCTTTCAGGATGCCCGCCCAACACAAATTCCACATCAGGGAATTCCGCCAGTTCATCAACTAATTTTTCCTGCGGTCGTGAATCGCTGATGAGGACGCGCGCGCCAACAGTCGGCAGCCAGCGTGCTAGTGCTTTGCCCTGCCGTGCGAAACCCAGCACGGCAACTTTTTTACCGTATAAGCGGTCGATCTTATTCGAGCCGTTTGCATGTACGCTCATGAGGGTGTTTCTTACAATAATGCCAGCGCGACACCGAATAATGCGCTGAGCAGGCCTACCAACCAGAAGCGCTGTACTACCTGAGTCTCGCTCCACCCGCTGCGCTGGAAATGCAGGTGGATAGGCGCCATTTTGAACAAGCGAAGTCCCTGCCCGGTGACAGGGTCTTTAGTGCGTTTATAGTAACTCACCTGCAAAATCACGCTCAGAGTTTCCGCTACCGGCACAATGGCGATGACCGGCAGCAAGAGCCACTGACCGCTCATGATGGCCACCGTACCCAGCGTCGCCCCTAAAGCCAGCGAACCGGTATCGCCCATGAATAACTGCGCCGGATGCGCGTTATACCACAGGAAAGCGAAGCATGCGCCCACCAATAAAAAGCAGAACTGCGTGAGGAAGATCTGCCCCTGCAAAAAGGCAATAACCCCGTAAGCGGCAAAGGCGCTGGCCGTGATGATTCCCGCCAGACCGTCCAACCCGTCGGTGAAGTTCACCGCGTTGGACATACCAATAATGTAAAAGACAGTGATCGGGATGAAGATGATCGGGCTGATTTCAATAGGGAACGGCAGCAGCGGGATGATGACCTGATTGGCGTATTGAAAGCCGCCATCATACAACGAGATGATGATAGCGGTAATGGTCGCCAACCCCAGTTGACCGGCGAACTTGGCCCGCGCCGAGATGCCCTGCCCAATGATGCCGCGCGAGTTCTGAATACCTTCCCAGTCATCCAGCAGCCCCAGCAGCGAAAACCCGACCATGACAGCCAGCGGCAGCAGGATACTCGCGCCTGTGACCGTTCCTCCCTGAATGGGGCGGATCACGCTGGCGATGTTCAAGCCCATCGCCACCAGTACCACCGGCAGCACGATCAAGATGCCGCCCATCGTTGGTGTGCCTACCTTTTTCTGATGTTCATCGCTCAGTTCAATTTGAATCAGCTTGCCGATTTTGAGCCGGCGCAGAATCTCCACGAATGGCCCGCCCCAAATGACGGCTAGCAAAAAGACAAAACCACCAACGGTAATCGCAAACGGTAACTGACCAACCATAGAACGGTACTCTCACTCTTCAGGCTGCTTGCAAGCGCGCCATTGTACTGCTATTGTCCGGGCAAGGCCACACTTTGCTGTGTCCGCAGCGCCTGCCGCACGCTGTCGTTGGGAATTTCCATCAGCACGACGAGCCGCTCCGCTACGCGGCGGAAAATCGGCGCGACCACCTGACTCGCCCAACGTCCAGTCGTTGGTTCATCCAGCTTGATGAGCACAATCACTTCCGGGTCATCGGCAGGCAAGAAACCAATGAAGCTCATAATCCACGCATCGCTGCGGTACCCGACAGGCGTTGGAATTTCAGAAGTCCCGGTCTTGCCGGCAATGGTATAACCCGGCAGCGAAGCATCTTCATCCAGCCCGTTCTGCACCACCGCCACCATCATGTCACGGACGATGCGCGCCGTCTCCGCTGAAATGGGTCGTCCCAGCGCAATGGGCTGAGACACATTCACCTGTCCATCGGTCACAATACGGTTAATGACGTTGGGCTGCATCATCAACCCATCATTCGCAATCGCCGAAACGGCGGTGATCATTTGCAGCGGAGTGACCGCCACGCCCTGCCCGTACGAATTCGTCAGCAGGTTGCTTTCGCTCCAATTGGAGTCGCCGGGAACGTACAGCGTTCCTGAAGCCTCTCCTTGCAAGTTCACGCCGGTCAAGCGGGCGAACCCGAACTTGGACATATATTTATAGAAATCAATCGGTCCCATCTGCAAACTGATCGTGGCCGCGCCGACATTCAGTGACTGCACCAAGATACCGGTTGTATCCACGATACCGTGCGCCTGACGATCCCAATTGAAGACGCGCACGCCGGCTGTTTCCAAAACACCCTGATCGTTATACGTCCAGTTGGGGCTGATCGTCCCCATATCCAGCGCCGCCGCCACCGTTAGCACCTTCATCACCGAACCCGGTTCATACTGCTGGCTGATGGCCGGATTATTCCAGACGGTGTCCCGCACAGACTGCGGATCATTGGGGTCATAGGATGGCGCGTTCGTCATGCCTAAAATGTCGCCGGTGCGCGGGTCCATGACGATGATCGTACCGCTTTCCGCGCCAGTACTGCTGAGCGCAAGGGACAGTTCGGACTCGATGAGGTATTGAATATCGCGGTCGATTGTCAGGTAAATAT
>JAFLCH010000061.1 GCA_017303775.1 Anaerolineae bacterium
ATCGCGATCAAACAATTGAACTACAAACGGATACAACCACACAGGAAGTAATTCTGATTGTGAATGATTCCATAGTGTTCAGGTACCAACCCTGAATCAATCTCCCTCAGCCGTCGCCTCCGGTTTCGCCAATTCCTCGATGCCGGATTCGCTCTCCGGTTTTTTATCACCGGCCACCAGTGGCTCTTTCACTGGAGCTTCAGCCTCTGCCGCCGGCAGTGCCTCGAATCCCACCACTCGGATCGTTTGCCCCACATAAGCCGTCATCGGACATTGCGCCAGTGTCCCGTTCAACTGTGCTAGCCAGAACGCCGGATCACTCCATCGCCAATCAGGCCGTAGTCGGTACTCAATCGTCGTCGGATACCCCCGTTCCGGATCATACTGCGCCGTCATTTCCACTGGCCCGTCGCACACACATCCATTCTGCCCGCACAGCGGCGCGGCCAACCCATCCGCCACCCGTTGGAACAGGTTGCTCACGGTCGGCATCGTCTCCTCGCGTGGCTTTCCAATTACCCCCGTCCCCACTGTACAACTGTCGCGGTGCTTAAATCCCGCCACCTCGTTTTCCACATCAAATTCCTGCTCACAGTCGCTGTACGGTCGCTCAAACCGTACCGTGATCCGGTATCGTCGCGCCCCCTCGCTTGCCCACAGGTTTTGCGCGTTCCTCAGTTGTCGGGCAGGGCTGTTGAATCCGATCATCAGCGTCAGCGCTGCAAAGATCAGCGCGACACCACCCACAACCAGCCAGCGGTGTCGCCTGATAACGCTGAACGGATTAAGGACATATCGGTGGATTATCGCGGTCAAACGGGCCAATCTTGAGGTACTCATCTTCTGGGATGCCGAGTGTTTGGTTAACGTTAGGTACAATTCGCACCAGCTTATTATACAGGCTCCCATCCCGCCGTTTATCCACCACCGTTAGGAAATTATTCGCAATCGCCTGCCGGTTATGATCCAGCTTCACCGGGCCGGTTGGCGTATTGAACTCTAGCACCTTCAACAGCGCTTGGAATCGCGCCTGCCCATCCGAAAGATCGCCCTCCACCCGTTGCAGTCCCAGCAGTGCCGCCTTCGTATTCACGTAATATCCCCAGCAGAATAACGACGGTGAAGCAAATCCGTTTGGATACTGCTTGCGGTATTGGCTCACGAATTGCTGCCACATGGGGGAGGGGTTACTGTCCGCCATCGGCCCGCTGCTCGCCATTCCTACCAATCGCTCTGAGAGTCTGCCCCGCGTGCTCAACACCGTCTGATCAATCGTGATCGTCCCCCCGATCAGCGGCTTAGTCCCCCCGATCTCATCATACTGCTTCAGGAAGTTCACCGCGTCCGTTCCCCCCAGCGCCACGAAAATCGCGTCAACTTCATCCGGCATCGCGTCAATCACAGACTGATAATCGGTTGTCCCCAATGGAACCCAGAACCGGTCAATCACCTTCCCACCGATCCGGCAGAATTGCAGCGTGAACCCCGCCACCTGCCCGTATGGGTAGCTGTAATCCTCCGCCAGCGTCGCCACCCGCCGGTAACCTTGAATGTCGTACACATATTCCGCCAGCCCTGCCATCCACTGCACGCCGTTTGTGGTGAAGTTAAAAAAGTTGGTCGCCGGGTTCCGCAGCGTCATATCTTGCGCCCCTGCGACCCCGTTGATGAAGGTCGTCTCCGGTCGCGTCTTGGCATAATCTCGCAGCGCCAACCCCTCATTCCCCGAAAGCGGTGCGATCAAGAAATCCACCCCCGCTTGATCCAGCAAGTACTCCGCCATCGCCTCGGCGTCCTCCGGCATTGCATTGGTGCTTTCCTTCACCACCGTGATCGTCTTATCGCCGATCTTCCCGCCGACTTCACTCACCGCCATATCCAGCCCGCGCATTCCGTCTTGCCCGCCGCTTGCATACGGCCCCACCAGTGTCGCCAGTGCCCCGATCCGAATTTCTCCCGTAGACATTCTTCACCGCCTTGTACTGCTCGTATGAAAATTTATTTATTGGCCTGCATGTGTGTCACAATCTCATGTTCTAATTATCATCGCCCTTCACGAAACAGACACCTTAATATTTATGCGCTTTATCTAAACCCGCTAAATTCCGTTCCTCTCACAACTTCTCCCCTCAGATTTGACGCCCGCCTCAGAAACGGTAAAATGGTCACGATATACAACAGAACAATCCGTAAGATAGGCACTTCTACCAATTGGCGGCCTCTCCGGCGGAGTTATAAAATATGTTCTGCCTTTAGGCAAAATGACTTATTTCGAGTACATTCATGGCTGAAACCCTTAGTGATAACAACCCCTCGCTAGCGGCTGTAGTGCGGGTAGATAATCCACCACCTGACCGCAGCACCCTTAAAACGGTCTTAACCATGTTAGTGCTGGTTATCTTGATCGCGCTTGTGTGGGAAGGAGCCAAGTCCTTCGCCCGCGCGCAGGAATATAAACTCAATCTCTTCGGGAGCGAGATCGATCTCAGTATCTTCAATAACACCAAACTTCCACATCTTGGTGACATCGCCCGTGCCTTCGGTGAGCCTGCCCAGCGCAACGGTCCGCCGCTCTATCAAACCTTGATCAACTACAGCCTCTTTACCTTCAGCGAAGCCTTGCTCGGTTTTGGCATCGGCAGCATCTTAGGCTTTCTCCTCGCCATCATCTTTGCCCATTCCTCGCTCTTGCAGCGTGGCCTCTTGCCCTATGTCGTTGCCTCCCAAACCATTCCCATTCTCGCCATTGCCCCCATGGTCGTCATCTGGATGCGCAACATCGGCCAGTCCAGTCTTGCTGTGCCTGTCATCGCCGCCTATCTCACATTCTTTCCCGTCACCATCTACACCCTGCGCGGCTTGACCTCTGTGCCACAAACTTCCCTCGAACTCATGCATTCCTATGCCGCCACCCGCTGGCAGATACTCTGGAAGCTGCGCATCCCCAACGCCTTGCCGCACATCTTCACCGCCTTCAAAATTTCCGCCACTGCCAGCGTCGTCGGTGCCGTCATCGGTGAACTTCCTTCCGGCATCCAGAACGGCCTCGGCATCGCGCTGCTCAACTTCACCCAGTTCTACAATCAATCCCCCCCGCGTCTCTGGGCAGCCATCGTTGCCGCCGCGCTCTTGGGGATTATCTTTTTCGTCAGCATGTCGCTTCTTGAACGCCTCGTCGTCCGTTGGCAGGTCAAGGAATCAGATTAGTTTTGCATCGCCTCATTTCGTTTGGGGCATGGCCTGAAAAAAGGTTTAATTGTGACACCGATTATTTCCATCCAGAATGTGACCAAGCGCTTCCAGAGTGCGGATTCTGCCGCAGTCCTCGCGCTGGATAACATCAACCTCGACATCCAAAAAGGCGAGTTCGTCTCGCTCATCGGCCCTTCCGGTTGTGGCAAAAGCACCCTCCTCCGGGTTATCGCCGATCTCATTCAACCCACCGCCGGCACGGTGCTCGTCAACGACAAACCCGCTGCACAGGCGCGCAAAGATCGCGACTACGGCATGGTCTTCCAGAACGCCACCCTCTACGACTGGCGCAGCATCATCAAGAACGTCGAACTCCCGCTGGAAATCATGCGCTTCCCCAAGCCGGAGCGCACCCGTCGCGCCCGCGAGATGCTCAAGCTCGTCGAACTCGGCGACTTTGAAGAAAAATACCCGTGGCAGCTTTCCGGTGGCATGCAGCAGCGTGTCTCCATCGCCCGCGCCCTCGCCTTCGAACCCAAGATTCTCTTGATGGATGAACCCTTCGGCGCGCTCGACGAAATGACTCGCGAACGCATGAACAACGAACTCCTCCGCATCTGGAAGAGCATCGACGGCATGACCGTCATCTTCGTCACTCACAGCATTCCCGAAGCCGTCTATCTCTCCACTCGTGTCGTTGTCCTCTCACCGCGTCCGGGGCGTCTTTCCGAAATCATCGACATCCCGCTCCCCCAGCCGCGTAGCGCCGCAACCCGCGACATGGACGAGTTCTTCCATCTCTCCACCCGTGTCCGCAATGCCTTGCGCTTCGGGGTAGAAAACTGATGACCGACACACTCAATCTCTCGCAGGGGCAGGCCAGCGATCTCGAAGCCGCCTCCGAATCCATCTACAGTCAAGCCGCCGACTCAGTCGTGGGTCGTCGTTTGGGGCGAGATTTTGTCGCGCTCATAACCATCTTCCTCATCGTCGTCACCTATCACATTCAAAGCCCGCTGCTCCAGTTTGAATTGCAGTTCGGTAAAGCCTTCCGCAACGTCACGCTTCAACCCGTCCTCGGAATCACCTTGGCCGTCTGTGCCGTTGCCCTCATCGGACGCTGGTCTGCCCTCAAGTCCAACAAGCTCCGCCTTGCCGCTGCCGTTCTATTGACTCTCTATGTCGTCTACATCCTCATTCACGTTATCTTCGGCCTGAACCTGCTCGGCCTCCTCATGGGCATTCCGCAGGAAGCCTTCACCGCCCAACTTGCCGAAGTCGGTCCGCTTGCAGCCCTCCAATCCGCGCTCACCATCAGCACCATCATTGAATATCTCGTTATTCTTGCGGTGTTGGTTCTCTGGTCGCCTTGGCAGCGTCTCGGCGTCTACGCCCGTGCGGTTCGCCGCAACGCTGCGCCTTTATTAGTTGCCGTTGTTGTCCTCTTCATGTGGGAAGTGCTCATCAACGTCCTCAACATTCAGCAGTTCTTGCTCCCCCGTCCTTCGGTCATTGGTGGGCGCTTTCTCGAAATCTACGACCAGCTGCTCACCGTCGGGTGGAACACCTTCCAGAATGCCGTCGGGGGCTTCATCCTCGGTTGCGGCCTCGGCATCCTCACCGGCTTGGTTTCCGCCCGCTATGTCAGCTTTAGCAAGGCGCTCCTGCCCTTGGCCATCGCCGCCAACTCCGTGCCCATCATCGCCTTCGCCCCCATCTTTAACACATGGTTCGGTGCGCTCAACCCCGGTTCCAAAATAGCCATCGTCGCCGTCTTGACCTATTTCCCCGCCATGATCAGCACCGTCAAAGGCCTCAACGCGGTTGATTTCAAGTCGCTTGAACTCATGCGCTCCTATGCAGCCACCGACTTTGAAATCTTCCGCAAACTGCGCCTCCCGACTGCCTTACCTTTCATTTTCTCCGCCCTCAAGGTCGCCACCACCCTTAGTATGATCGGCGCTATCGTCAGCGAATACTTCGGTGGTTCCACCAAAGGGCTTGGTTATCGCATCCGTGAAGATGCCCAGCTTTTCCGCTATCCCGAATCGTGGTCGGCCATTATTGTCGCCGCCTTGCTCGGCATCATCTTCTATCTCGTGGTTTCTGCCGTGGAACGGGCGCTTATGCCGTGGCATATCTCGTTCCGCGAGGAATAAAATTGGATTGGTCTTGCTTACTAGGAGGAAACGATGCTTCGTAAGTTAACACCCGTTTTGTTGTTAGTGGTCGTCGTGCTGGCGCTGGCCGTCGCGCCCGTCGCCGCGCAGGATGCTCCGACAGTTCGTGTTCAGTTGAAGTGGGTGACGCAGGCGCAGTTCGCGGGTTTCTATGCCGCCCTCAATGAAGGCTACTATGAAGAAGCCGGCCTCAATGTCGAAATTCTCCCCGGCGGCCCGGACATCGGCCCGCAGCAGGTCGTTGCCAGCGGTGGCGCGGAATTCGGCATCGACTGGATCGGTAGCTTCCTCGCTGCCCGCGAAGGGGGTGCCAACGTCGTCCATGTCGCCCAGATTTACCAGCGCAGCGGTATGCGTGAAGTCACTTGGGCCGACAGCGGCCTGACCACCGTTGCCGACCTGCAGGGCAAAGTTGTCGGTGTCTGGGGCTTCGGTAACGAAATCCCCCTCAAGGCCGCCCTCGTCAAGAACGGCATTGATCCCGACAACGCTGATGATGTCACCATCTTCAATCAGCCCTTCGACATGAACGCCTTCCTTAACCGTGAAGTCGATGCCGCTGCCGCCATGACCTACAACGAACTGGCGCAGGTGCTCGAATATGTCGGTGAAGACGGAACCTTCCCGGTCTACACCCTCGAAGACCTCAACGTTATCGACCTCAACGCCGAAGGCACCGCCCTCCTCGAAGACCTCATCTTCGCCAATGGCGATTGGCTGGCCGAAAATGAAGAAGCAGCCACCGCCTTCCTCGCCGCTTCCTTCAAGGGCTGGATCTTCTGCCGCGACAACAGCCAGACCTGCGTGGACTATGTTCTCGAATCTGGCTCGACCCTCGGCGCAGGCCATCAGGCGTGGATGATGAACGAAGTCAACAAGCTCATTTGGCCGTCGCCCGCTGGCATCGGTATCGTCGATGAAGCCCTCTGGGCACAGTCCGTGGAAATCCTCACCAACTACGGCATCATCAAGGAAGCGCCCACCGAAGGTGCTTACCGCGTTGATCTCGCACAGGCCGCCGTGGACTCCATCAGCGCTGATGTCGATGTAGTCGGCGAAGATTGGGAAGCCATCGAAGTCGCCATTACCGCCAACGGCGAGTAATCCGGCTTCTACCGAAGTACAAACTCCAAAAGGACGGGGCGCAAGCCTCGTCCTTTTGATTTGGTTATCCATACCACATCCGCACCACTTTTATCGGTAGCTTTCCACGTAGAATCCACCCCTCCCTTCGATTACGATTACAGCACTATTTCACTCATATCCCACAACTCAATATTCATTCGGAGGAAACAGTGCTTCGTAGAAACGCATCATCCCTGACTCGTGTCGTGCTTGTCGCCCTGCTGTTCGTCGTTCTCATCGCTTGCAGCCCTACAGCCGCCCCCACGCCTACCGCTCCACCCACTGCCGCGCCGACTGAAGAAGTGACGGCTGAAGCCACTATGGAAGCCACCGAAGAGGCTACCGAAGAAGCTACCGAAGACGCGACTACCGAAGCCACTGTCGAGGCGACACAAGCAGCGACGGCTGAAGCCACCGAAGAAGCTACCGAAGAGGCGACTACCGAAGCCACCGTTGAGGCCACAGAAGAGGCGACTGAAGAAGGGACCGTTGAAGTTGCCGTCATCCCCTCCGAAACACCCACCATCGTCCCCAGCGCCACACCCACCGCTGAACCCACCGCCACGACTGCCCCCAGCGCCACACCCACTGCCGAACCCACCGCCACCGTTTGCCCATCACCCACCATCGAACCCACCGAAGAGGTGACCGCCGAAGCTACAGGGGAAGCCACTGAAGAGGCTGAAGCCACCGCCGAAGCCACGGTTGAGGCCACCGAAGAGGCTGAAGCTACCGCTGAAGCGACAGTTGAGGCCACTGCTGAAGCCACGCCGGAAGAAACATCTGTCGCTGCCGGTTGCTAATCATCGCCTGCCTTTCAAGAGGGTGTGCCACAGTGGCATACCCTCTTGCTTTCTCACCCCAAAAATCCCCACAAACCATTTCCTAACCATTCACCAACCAATCAGGCCGGCATTTCCCCTCAATTGGGTTAGAAAATTCGTCGCCAAATAGTGACCATTTGGTAACCCTAAACCAGATCATTTGTGCTATTCTGAGTATGTCGTTTCATCAATACCTCCTTAGTCACGGAGAACCTGCTCATGTCCCGACGTTACTCGCCCGACCACAAAATGCTCGTCCTCAGGCTGCTAGCCGTCAACAAGGGTGACGCGATTCGCGTCTCCCATTTCACCGGCATCCCCGTTCGCACCATCCGCGATTGGGATCTGCAACAGCGTCGTGCGGAAGCCTACCGTAAAGCCGCCATGTCGCCATTGTCGTCGCGGCGGCAGCCATAACCCATCTTCCCGCCGCATTTCACCGCCACGCCGCCGCCGCCGCCGCCAAACCGGCACAATCGGGCAGGGTAGTGGAATCAAAAGGGCTGCGACCTCTGCCGCAGCCCTCTCGTCATGACTATTCGTTTCAGCTTACCGGATCGTCGGATCGCTGATCCATACATCCGGCGAGAAGCGCGTCGCCCCTTCGATCAACAGATCGGAAGTATACCCGTAGCCGAACTCGTACACGTTCAACCCGTTGAACTGCGACAGCACTGCCTTCGCCGTACCAATCGTGTTGTCAAAGATCTGCGTTACCGGTTCACAGTCCGTCTGCGTCGTATCCGAGCAGATTTCCAGCGCCACCTGTGCCGTCCGCGCCGCCGCGTTATCCAGCAGGTAAGTCACGCGGATGTAATTCCACGACACCTGTGTCTTCTCACCCTCCACCTGTTGGATGTCGGGGATAGCCGGCGGCGTGCCTGCGTTCAACAGCGCTTGCAGTGCGCCGCTGCCCGTCGGTGTGGGCGTCGGGCCGGGGCCGTTGCACCACGACGCGTCACAGAACGTCAGCGGCTTCACACCCTCCGTCGTCGGCAGTCGCTCGAACAAATCCTGCGGCATCGTCGTCCACCGCCGGTCAACATACAGCGCGAAGTCATCGCCGCTCACGAACATCATCGTCGACTCGCCGAAGTTCCGGTACCACGGCTTGAACCGTGTCCCCGGCGGCATAATCCCCATATACTGGGTCGCCGCTTGGTCAAGGTACGAAAACGCCAGTTCCGACTCGAACAAATCGCTCTCATCCACCACGTTCTCGTCTGGCGCGGGTGGATTTTCCACCGTCGTATTAACCGCCAGACTCAACTGCTGGCAGTACGTCCCTTCGCTCAGAGTCTCGGTCGAGAAGCTGTAAGCGTCTTCCGCCAGCGACACCAGATTTTGCAGTGTCGGGTCGCAGCTCTCAACCGGATTCGTACCCTGCCAGCCGCGTGGGCGTGGCGTCTGTCCCACCGTCACCGCCAGCAGTTCGAGGTTGAAGCGTAAGTAGCGGTACGCATAAATCGTCGCCGTAGGTGGCGCGCCCAGCCATGTGTCAGGCCGCTGCCCGACCCCCAACAGCTCATTCCCCAAACTTTCCAGATCAATGTAAGTGTCGCTTAACAGAGTTGGTGAATTACGGTCTTTATTGCCCAGCCATCCCGTTGGACGTGCGTTCAACCCCAGTCGCTCATCCGCCAGCCGCTCCAGATCACCGCGCCCCGCCAGAATCAAATCCGGCAGCGTCTGCTCGATCTCCGGCGTGCTCAACACCAGTTGCAGCGTCAAGCTCTGCGTTTCATTGGTGATCGTCTGGCAGTAATTAACCGCGTCCTCCGGCGTCGTGATCGTCGCCCGCAGCGCCGTCCGCAGCACCTGCACCGTATTCATCACCGTCCGCTCGCACTGGAACAGCGCCGGGCCGCCTTGCCATGCTTCGGGTCGCGTGTTCGGGCTGATCACTTGGTTCGCCGTTAGTTCCAGATCATGCCGGATATTGCGCGCCACAATCGCTGGATCTTGCGTCACCGGCGCGCCAATCCACCCCTGTGGCCGTTCGGTCCCGAAGATCGCCGCCGCCAGTTGTTCATTGTCGAACCACAGGTCAGCCACGTAAGTTGGTGAACCCGTGTCATTAATGTTAAATGTCCATCCCTCAGGTCGCTGGCCTTCACCAATGGCCTCATTTGCCAGATATTCCAGATCGGTACGAATATCCAGCACAAACGCAGTGAAATTATTGATCTGTTGCGCTTGTACGATGCCCACTGCTGCCAGCACCATAACGAGGATTGATACCAGTATGTACCGTCGCATTCGCTTGGCCTTTGTAATTGCTGTCCACGTCTAGCTGGAATTATACATTCATGCGCGCTAAACAAAAAGTCGCCCCAACATAATCATGTTAGGGCGACTGTTATACGCTGAATAATTGGGCAGCAAACCCTACGGCATATTCTCCCCGCCGTCCACATTGATTGCCTGTCCGGTGATGAATCCCGCGCCGTCCGAGCATAGGAACAGCGCTACCGCTGCCACCTCGTCCACCGTTCCCAACCGCCCTTGGGCGTTCGCTGGCCTGCCGCCTTCTTCCGCCCCATCAGCGATATTGCCGGGGCAAATCGCGTTCACACGGATTCCCATCGGCGCGAACTCGCGTGCGCATTGTTTCGTCATCCCGATCAATCCGGCTTTGCTGGCCACATACCCCACGCCGTCGGGCAGGGGATTCGGGTGTCCCGCGCTCGACGCCACATTGACGATCACGCCGCCACCCTCATCAGCCATCACGCGCCCCGCCAATTGGCTCACGAAGAACGCGCCCGTCAGGTTCACTTCCAGCAGCCGTCGCCAGTCCCATTCGTCGAGCTTCGGCATCGGCCCTGTCTTATACACCCCCGCCGCATTGATCACAATATCAATCCGTCCGAAGGCATCCCGCGCCGCTTCCACCAGCGATGCCGCCTGAAATCGGTTGGAAACATCCGCTTGCCAATCACGGGCTTGCCCGCCTGCTTGCACGATTTCTTGCGCCACTTGTGTTGCGCGGTCGGGGTTCAGGTCATTCACCACCACGGCAGCCCCCGCTTTCGCCAGCCCCAGCGCAATCGCGCGTCCCACATCTGCGCCTGCGCCCGTGACGATTGCGTTCTTACCGTGGAGATCTACGTTGAAATTCGTCAAATGGTTTGCAGCCAATCTTGTAACGTGTTGTTAGTCCCAAAATGGAATTGTCCCGTTCGGGGGTCGGTCAGCATCCGGTCAGCGTGCGGAGCCACATAATACTGTGCGCCATACTTGTACGCATGGTTGTGGGCGTCGCTCACCGCCTTACCATACTGCTGCCATGCGTTCCAGTCGTGCTGCCCCATCAGAATCAGCAGTTGGCTCTCGATCGCCAGCACATCCTGTCCGTTCAGCAGGTTCGTCGCTAGCACCACACCATACGGGTCCTGTACCCGTGCGAACAACCCGAACGACATCCCCAACAAACCGGTTCCCGCGTCCTGCGCCAGAATCACAGCGCGTCGCCGGTCAACATGCGGTTGCTCCAGTGCGATCTCATATGCGTTGACCGCGTCCTGTGTGGTGGAACCGAGTCCCCCCGCGCCGCTCCGCCCTGTCCCGCGCTTATCCCACCGGAACACGGCGTAACCCGCGCTCAATCCGGCATCAGCAAAATGCTGATATCCATCTCGGTCATCACAACCTGCGTGATGAAGGATAAATAACAGGGGAAAGGTGTTCTGGCGCTTCGTAACAAGAGGATATTCGATCTGCCCGGAAAGGCGCACACCGTCCCCGGCAAATACGATCTCTTCGGTCTGTGCGACCGAAACCCCCTCATACACGCTGTAGACTGTCATCACTGCCTCCGCCTGGCTCATCGAAAAAGATTTAGTGAGAACTGTAACAAGTCTTTTTTGTGAGTCGGCAGTCGCTCAGGTGAAGGCAACAAACATCAGTATATCAAGCTTTCTTAACCTTTGCATGCTGAGTTTTTGTGCAATTTGTAAAAACTCATCCCCATTTTTTGCCGTTCTTTGACCCTCCTTATTCCACCCGACTTGACACCGTAGAACGCCAGTGCTAACCTAATCAAGGGTTTAAGCATGGTTTGCATAGTTTGCATAAGGCGAGGACAGCATTGGCGCTCGAATTCAATAAACTCGTTGACCAGCTCCACAAAATGGGGCGCATGATTCAGGAACTCGACTTTGACGTCTCGGATCGTCTCCAAATTGCCATCCAACGCCTCTACGCTGCTGATGATTTGAACGCCATTCACGAACGCATCGACATGGTGCGTCGTCCCGATGTTAGCGGCTATCGTGGCGCAGCCCCCCTCGACGCACCCCATCACGAACGCATCTGCGACACCTTCTCCCCGCCGTCTGCTCCTCCCGGTGCCACCATCTTAGCCGTAGACGGTTCCCAGATTTATCCCAACGAACGTTGGCGCGTCCCTTATTTCCTCACGAATGTGGGGCTTTTTGTTTATTTTCACGGGCAGGAACACACCCCCATTCAAGCCACCCTCCCCAAACTCACCTATCATCCCGACCGTGTCCGCGACAAAAACAAGCGCGTCCTCACCAACCGCACCATCGACGCCCTCCGCACCACCCGCGAGATCGAAGAACTCGGTAAGGCCGCGTGGGAACTGCGTGAACAGGCCCGTCCATTGGTCGCCCTCTACGACAACCATCTGCTCTTTTGGGCCAACGAGGATGTCACCGGTCACACCGAACTCATGCGCAAGTATCACGGCTCCCTTGTCCACCTGCACGACTCGCGCTCCATCCTTGCCGGTTACGTCGACAATCCCACCCGCAGTCGCTTGGTCATCCGCTTGCTGCATCTCATGAGTTTGTCCGAAGAGGAAGTGCGTTCCAGTGAATTAGGGGCAGGGGATCTCGAAGGCTTAAGTGATGTCGATCTCTTCAACGCGGTGCTCGCCCCCGGCGAACGCTCTGCCCTCATGGTACAAAACTCGCCGCGCAACCTCGCCTACAAAAAACGGGGCGAAAACTACGAAATCGCCTTCTTCTACATCAAAGTCACCAGCGGCTACCAGAACGCCATCGCCCGCATCGACCTGCCCATGTGGGTCGCGCGCGATACACAGGCCGTCGATGACCTGCACGCTCTCTTATTGATGCAGTGTGCCATGCAGGGGCGCAACCCCTATCCCTATGTGCTCACCCGCGCCGATGAACTCGCCGTCGTCTCCAGCAAAGACAAAGCCAAGCTGGAGGAAATGATCCGGCTCGAATGGCGTCTCAATCAGCCCGATATGGACCCGCTCGTCTTTTCAGCCAAAGGCTTCGGCAAACAGATCGCCCGCAGCAATAAACGCCTGCACGAAATCTGAGCTTGCCACAATTCTGGCATCGCAGCGGTCAAAGTAGAATGTGAGTGGAGGAAATGGAATGGTCGGAACACAGGAACAATTGATGGTCGGGCGCGTGCTGCGAGCCAGCACACGCGGTTTCGCCTGTGGTACACAAAGCAATCGGGTCGACAACAAACACGACTTTGGCGCTTTTGTCAGCGCCCCCATCGCCAACGACGACACCATACAGGCTGTCGGCCTCATCTATGCCGTCGAAATTAAGGACGATCTGCTCGTCAATGAACTCGTCATGGCCGATGCCGTCAACGCCAGCATCCTCCGCGACCAGCGCGAGAATCGCATGGTACCCATGGAGATCAGCGTCCTCAACATCGGTTATCGCTACACCGCCAACGGAGCCGTCGTTCACAGCCTCCCGCCGCGCCCCCCCATGAGCCTCTCGCAGGTCGATCTCTGTACCTCGGAGGTCATTCTCGAATTCACCCGCCGTCAAGACTTCTTCCCGCTGGTCTTAAACGCCGCCGAAGTCCCGTCGGATGATCTGCTCGCCGCCGCCATTCGCTATGCCTCGTGGCAGCACGACGACCAGCAGGCGCGCTATGAATTTCTCGTTCGTTGTGGTCGTGCCATCGCCCGTCAGCTCTCGCACGATCTCAAACGCTTGGAACACGTCCTCGCGCTCATTCGTCCGGCTTGAGGTCAGCCTAACCGTCCAGCCGCAGCCCGAATGACTCCGACCACAACATCGGCGAAACGCACGGTTCGCTCACTTCGCGTTCCATCGAATGCTCGATCAGTTGCCACACCCGTCGTTGGCGTTCGCGTCGTTTGTTCGCTTGCGGGAGGCTCGTTTGCGTGTCCGTCGCACAGTGTGCCGTAGAGGTCATCACTGGATCGGACATGGGTTGAAAAGACTGCTTTCCCATTGTTTTGTCCCCTCTACAACAACTTGCGTTCAACTGACTTTGATACCATTATGGTAGCACAAAATTTCTAAATATGCAACAGGCAAAAGTCCCGAATAGTATTCGACTTTAGTCGGATATGATACACCAATATGACCTTAAATGTCCACTATGAACCCTTAAAGTACATTAAAGGTCTTATTATGTAAACATGCGATATTATGAAATATTGATAAAATACCCCCACCACCTGCCGCCGGTTCAATTTCCCCCATCTCCCCGCCGCCAGTTGTGAGCCGCGCCCGAATGCTGTAGGCTAAAAACAGCGCCTATTCACCCGTCACAGGAACGCCCATCATGGAAAATCCGCTTGAACAACCCGCGCCCATCGATCCCATCGAACGCGTCCATACCTTCGCCCGTGATCTCGCCTACGGAGCCACCCGCGGCCTCTGGGGGTCTCGCTTTCAGGTCAACTTCCTGCGTGGCGAAGACTGGTACTCGCTCACCTACCTCAACGGCGTCGACAGCGACCAGAACTTCATCCCCTACATGGAGCGCAAGTGGCAGACCACCAACCCCACCTCCGACCTCCTCGAATCCTACGGCTATCTCACCGTCGTCGAACGCTTCGAGTCCGGCAACAAAGCCTATCTCCTCACCCCCAAAGCCTTCGCCCTCTTAGAGCAGCCCGCCGCCCCGCCCTCCGTCTTCATCAGTTACGCCCGTCGCAGCAGCAGCGCCCTCGCCCTCCTCATCGAAGCCCGCCTCAAGCTCGAAGATCACACCCTCCGCGCCTTCATCGACAAAGACATCCCCCTCGGTGACGAATGGCGCGATGTCCTCCGCGACCGCATCCAATCCAGCGCCTACTTCATCCTCCTCCTCGCCCCCGAAACCCTCGCCTCACAGCCCTGCGCCGACGAGATCACCCTCGCCCTCAACACCCCCACCTGCAAAATCATCCCCATCTGCCACAACGGTTACCGCCTCGGCGCATCCCACCCCGCCGAAACCCCCACCGCCGCCCTCACACCCGCCATCCTCCAAACCCTCGCCACCAAAAACGCCCTCGTCGTCGAATCCGAAAGCGCCGCCAGCTACGAAGACAAAATCAACCGCCTCCTCAGCCGCCTCGGCTACTCCACCGTCAAATGACAATCAGTTCTAGGGTTCTATAAGGAATTAGGGAGCTGTTATGAATCGACTCGAACACAGATATATCGGATACTATCTGAGACCCTATCGCTGGATTGATAAAAGCCCTCTCGATGGGAATGGTAACCTGCTTAGTGCCCATGGTTATACTGATTGTCTTTGGGAGACTTCTATCGAAGCCGATGGTTTTGATTTACAGGTGAAAGTTTACAGAGATGGACTATTTAAGTTTGGATTCAAACGTTTTCGAGATGTAGGGCAAATTGCTAAGTCCAAAAAGCCTATAACCATTAATGCTCCAATCAATCACCAAGAACATCGACTGGCTTTAAGTCATATTCTAAATGTTCATTTGGTGTTGCTGTGGTTGGCTATTCAAACATCTGTAGAACGCACTCTTACCTCAAATTACGCTTTTCTGAAGTACAACTACAGTCCATTTGAAATGTGGATACTGCAAAGCGACGAATCTGAAGCTTCTTTCGGGTATATAGGAAATCCATCTGATCTCGATACGGGATTAGTTTCCCACAGCGCTACAATGGAATTTATAGCACGAGGTGCAAACCTACCAGAATATGTTACAAGTTATGCCTATCAGAGTTTCTTAGCAAACCGTCAAGCACCTGATAGTATACCTCTAGCGGCAGTAGAGAAATCATTCGCTTATCTCTCTGACATTCTCAAACATGACGAAGCTGATCGACTTATAGTTCTGATTGAACTGTTATCCAAAAGCTTAACTGCATTCGAGGAGCGGGACTACGATTGGTCGATAATGATCTCATGGGCAGGGATTGAGGCCATGCTAAAAGTTCAGTGGCAGAAGTTTACAAAATCGCTCAGTGACGAAAAACGAAAAAATCATCTGAGATCAAAAAAGAATGCTGCTGATATGATTGAGATACTATCATGGGCGAATCAACTCAGTTTGGAAAATTATAACAATCTGAACAGGGTTCGTAGTTGCCGAAACAATTGGATACATAGTCTAGAACATGCCTCCAAGGAAGATGCTCAATTAGGTATGGACATGTTGCTATTCATGTTGCGGGATATATTTAACCTGAAAATGAACTAAATAGAGTTTTGACAGCTTTACTTCTATGAGCAGATAGCCAAGTTTGACCCTTTGCCAAGAGGGCGAAGGGGTTGGGGATGAGGGGAAAAACACACACTCCCCACCCATCATACCGCCAGCATTCAGGGCTATTCATAAGAGCGGGCACAACGAAAACCGCCGTTGAGGTCCCCGTAATCAGGATTGCCCCTGAAGCGGATCGGCGCACGCAGGTCATCCGTAAAGAAGCTGAACCACGTACCGCCACGCAACACGCGTCGAACATCCGTTCTTGTATCGGTGTCCGCTTCGCGCCCATCTTCCGCGTCATAAGGATAACTTTCATACAGAGAACTTGTCCATTCCCAAACGTTGCCGCTCATATCCAGCGCACCTATCCATGAAACCCCGGCGGGGATGCTCCCGACATTTGCTGTCCCCTGTGAACTACCGCGATTCCAAACCGCATTACTTGCATTCCATGTATTCCCCCATGGATAAACCAGATTGTCGGGTCCACGAGCGGCGTATTCCCATTCCGCTTCCGTTGGCAGGCGGCTGTCGCGCAATTCGCAGAAGTCGCGTGCTTCAAACCATGTAATGCGCTCTACCGGGCGGTCATCGCCCGAAAAACCGGGTGCGTTCGCCTGTGTGCCACCTAAACGCCGGAACTGCGCCTGTGTCACTTCATACTTGTCGATCCAGAAGGGTTGATCGAAGCATTGCTCATGTACAGGTTGCTCATCTTCAGAATTGATACTCCCCATCATGAAGCACCCCGCTGGCACCAGCACCATCGTCACCTCGTTGAAGTCGCGTTCAATCGGTGTCCAATCGGGGTTGGTCTGCGGGCGGAAGGCGATCAGCGTCGCAGTCGCGTTTGGGGTTGGGGTTGGGGTAGCTGAAAGTGCCAGCAGGGTTGCAAATGCGGAGGTTTCGGTTGCAGCGAATTGCGCGGCGGTGGCAGTCGCGTTGCTATCGGAGACAAACTGTTCTGTCGCGGTCAGGTCAAAAGCGGCTTGCGTGCCTGCCGATTGAGTCAGTTCAGCTTCGGTGGTCTGCAATATTTGAAATCCGCTTAGGGGCGCTGGTTCATTATTGTCATTATCACTTGCTGCAAACCGGTCAGCTTGGATAATCCATGCCAGCACAATCCCCCCGATAACCGTCACAATCACCCCGATCATCACTTCTCGTAAATGCTGCTGAATCGCGCGCATAATAGGATTTCGTGAAGGTTGCGTCGAAGGAGGTAAGGGGTCTTGCTTTGGGATGGGCTTCAGCACCGCACCCTGACTCAGTGGCTTGACTGTTAAACCTCGTCGGATGAGTTCCGAATGGAGTTGTTGAAAAGCCTCCGGGTACTTTTGTGCTTCAAAATCGATATATTGCAAGGGGCGTAGAAGAGGAGGAACGTCTGTAAATTTCTTCAAAATCGGAATGATTGGTTTCTTCTCTTCCAAAAAGTAAAACCATTCCGCTTCCACATTCGCCGAAGCCATCGACTCTGGTGTGACGATCACCAGCATCAACTCACAAACCTTAAGCCCTTCTTCAATAGCCTTGTGCCACTTCATCCCCGGTGGGATTCTCTCAACATCGATCCAAACATCTGCGCCAATATCGCTTAACGATTTTGCCAGTTGTGTTGCGAAGAGTTCATACTCACGTGCATACGCGATGAAAATATGGGTCATGATTTTACTTTATGAAATCTAAGGATTGTTTATTATTCTGGCATGTAATTGAATCCCGCGCAACGAATCCCCTGTGATGAATTTACCCACCCCTACTTGACTTTTGCGAAATTTTGTTCTACAATAAGATACTCAAAACGTGCCGCCAACACGACACCAAACAGCAGACACTCAAGTTCGCCCCTTCTCCCATGAGGTTCGCCATGCCCCCAGCCACCTATCCCCCCTTCACCCCCTCACCCATTTTATTGGCGGATATGGCGGCAGTGGCGGCGTTTGTCTGCGCCAGTTCCCCTGCTTCCCGCCTCCGCCCGTTCTTTGTCGGCGGCTGTCCCCCTCCTTCCCGCTGCCATTGCCGCATGGCGGCAGCC
>JAFLCH010000062.1 GCA_017303775.1 Anaerolineae bacterium
TGGCATTCTGCGGCCAATTCTTTTTGCAGCAGCAGCGGCAGCGGCGCAGAAGAACCTCACCCCCACGCTCGTTAAGTCACTCGCAGGCCTTGCTCACGTGCATTCGCTTCGCTCACAGCGCACAAGGCGCTGCACGCCAAGGCGAGGGGCAAAGACGGGATGCCCGACGTGGAGGGGTTGGCGGCGGCGGCGGCGGCGTGGCGGTGAAATGCGGCGGGAATGAGGGAGATTGGCGTTGACAAGGCCGCCACAGACGCCACACGGGGCGTTCTTACGATGATCGCCGGCGGGCAGGTATGCTGTTGTTAAGGTGCGCGGCGTCTGCTGATGGAACGGACGCTGATAACATCATAGCACAAATGAGCGGGTTTAGGGTTACCAAATGGTCACTATTTGGCGACGAGTTTTCTAACCATTTGAGGGAAGGGAATTGTTAAGACGGTTGGGGGATGGTTAGAAAATGGTTTGTGGGCAAAAATGGGGTGCTGATGGAACGTGCGGTGAATTGGATGGTTCGGATTGAATAATGCGGCTGAATGGTAAGATTGTCCCCATCGGCTGACCACCCAGTTTGACGACCACGCTGGCGCTGGCCGCCGCGATGTCGATTCCCACGAACGCCGCATACTCGCTCATGACAACCTCCTGCCTAAACGCGAACATTGTCCACCGGGGGCAGACCGTGCCTGACCTCGTGATCCGTGCTCAAAGGCACTCGATACAGTGCAGGCTGATGATCTGCCCACAGTGCTGGTGACCACTCTACAACCCGTGATCATATTGTCACTCGTGTAATTCCGGTCTCGCCAGCACTGGGGTAGAACTGAAGGAAATCTATTTGTGATTTACATCAACATTGGCTCCTTTGTTCAATTCACAAAATAACAGGAAAGGGCTTCGCTTCCGCTCAGGTCATGCGAATATAGTGTTCAGTTTGAGGGGCTGCTCTCTGCATTGTGTTACATAAAATATTACTGTATAATAGGTAGGTACAAGATTTTTGTTCAATTCAGCAACTGGAACACATTACGGCATGATTCCCAATCAACCTTAATCCCAAACTCTGTTTTATTTGTCGATATGTCTGCGGTGTGATTTATATATACAATGTATCTTCCGAGTGGTTCAGCATCGCCTGAGCAGGCAGTCCCTTCTGTTATTGCATAACAGCTTGCTGCTTGTTCACGGTAGAATGAAATAATTTCTTCATATGAATCTGGCGAGGTATAACCTGCTCCCCAATAAAGGTGACCGGGGTCAGAGTTTATTCCATATTTGTGTTCTGTTGAATTTGGATATATCGGCGCAACAGGTGGTTCTTGAGATGTACTACAAAATTCTGAATTCGATAAAACTAAAGCCAGAAGTCCAAATATAAGGATAGTTACCATAAAACATCCGTATCTTTTCACGGCTATTCTCCATATCGTTGTCTAACGAACAATTCGATGTCAATCCGTACTCGCTGAATACTCAGTTAGGGATAACAAGGCTATACTACAAATCTTTTTATCTCTAACTGATTTACCCAAATCACCTTAATTTAGATCATGTGAGAGGTGATTACTTGTACCTGCCCTTATTCAAATGGGCTTCTGACGGCTACATTTTGACGTATATCCGGGATAAATTCTCTTCCAACAATCCCCCACATTATCAATTCCTCATAGTTGTCAATCCACCACCAACTTCCCTGTTCATTTGGAAGTACACGACCCATTTTTACTTGGTCGATTTCAGAAGGGAAGCTACGATTAACTGGACACTTGTTACCGCAGTTACTTTCAAGCGTTCTAAGTCTAGGATGCCATTGTCTCCAATTTCGTTCAGCAAGTGCGCCATTTTGATATGCTTGCTGAAATACTTGCTTTGAATCGTTTATACTCAGAACATGACAAAGCTCTTTAACTCTTTCCTTCATCTGTTCTGTGCTCAAGAACGAGGCTTTGTTCTTCCATCGCTCCAGAGCTATGTAAAAACCTAGCAAATTGGAAACCAAGTCTTCTTCTGAGAAGTAAGAAGATACAAGAACTTCGCGTGGATTGCCCAACCCCGGAATGTTTATATCTAAGCCTCCCGGAAAATCATTGGTTGCTGCTAATTGAAGCTCCTCAAATTGCTCATTTGCATCCATAAAGATGCTAATGGCTAAATCAGAAATACTGAGACGATTGAATGTATCCTGTGGAAAAGTGGCAAATTTCCCAAACAGGTTACTTTCGCCAGATTCCAGCCAACGATTTATTGCGCTCGTGTCCGTCACTTCTTGCCAACTGACAGGGAAACTCAAAGGAACTCCGAAATAAATTGACCACCGCACATTGCTCATAGGGTCAAGAACTTGATTAGATTTGGCAAACTCAATGTCATCCAACAATGTATATACACGTTCATCTGACTTGGTTACATGGTTCCAATCAATCCAACCACAGTTACATGAATAATCATATACCGTACCAATTTCATTGATGTTCGGGAAAAGACCTCGCGGATCGACATTCATGACAGGATTGCTTTCAACCCACGAATAACCATTCAAGCTCATCGCTCGGTCACGAACGCCTTCAAACGGGTCAAGGCTCACAAACTGCCCTAAAGCCGGATTCAGGTAGCGATTGCGGAGGACCACCTGTCCGGTCACGTCGGTCACTTCGCCGGTTGCTGCGAAAGGGATGGTGAAGCTGCCGTGTTCGTCGAAGGGGGTCAGAAACGGCTCGTAATCTCGCACGCCGTTCACTGTCAGCCCATCGCTCAACTCCTGCCGCACGCTGCCTAGCCCATCCTGCGTCGGCCAAATCCATGCTCCGGCATTTGTCTTCATGGCGTGGATGCCGCGCAGACTGTGAATGTAGTGATCGGTACTGGCTCCGGTTGTGGCGGCGAGTACCTGCGTCAGTCCCGGTTGGATGTCGAGCAGATAGCGGGTGACGTTTGCGCCAACCGTTTGCTGAATGCGGCTGCCTGATCCGTCGTAGGCATAGGCGCTGCTGCCTACGCTGAGGAGGCGGTTCGCCCTGTCCCACGTATAGGTGTTGGTTCCATCGTTTGTTAAGTTGCCATTGGCGTCAAAGGTCATTGGCGTGCCGTTGACTGCGCCAACCTGATTAGCCGCATTATACGAGGTGTAGTTGGTGACGGTGGGGGATGCGCCGTTGAGAGCGATGGATGAGCGACCCGCCCCTTCAGGAGAGACATGAGGGGGCGGGCGCGAGGTGGGGTTATGGGTGAAGGGTGAGCAAACGCATGTTGGGATGGATGAGGGCGGGCGTTTGATCCGAAGCGAGTTGATAGACGGCAACTGGAACGGTCAGGCGGGCTTGCGGGCTGTAGGGTGAGGTGACCGTGCCATCCAAGATGGCTTGCAGCCATGTTTCGCCATTGGGCACCACGCTGAAGTAGAGACCGGCAGCGGTGGAGGTGAGGCGTCCGACGGCAAAGCCTTCGCCCTGAAAGACGGTGGTTTCGGCGGCGGGCCGAGCGAGGTCTAGCTGCTGGATGCGAAGGGCGTAGGCCGGAAGCTCGATTTGGGCGGCGGCGTCTTGATTAAAGGCCTGACGCTTGACGGTGGCTTGATCCTGCGGCGAGAGGGTTTGCATGAGGTCAGCGATGGGCTGGCGGGCGGTGTAGTAGAGGGCGGTATCGATGCCCCACGCAAGCTGATCGGGCTGATAGGCGGTTTGGAGGGGTGTGACGGCAAGGGTGGCGAGGTCGATGAGCACGAGTTGGGTGGCGTGATCGGGCGGGTTGAAGGTGAGACGCGCGGCGGCAAGGGTGCGCCCATCGGCTGAGAGAGCGGCGCGGGTGAGGGGCTGCTGATCAACGATGGGGGTATCGAGGCCGGTAGCAGGGTCTAGAAGGGCGTAATCCACGCCGGCACAGGAGCGGCTGTGCAGGATGCCGTAGGGGGTTTCCTGCAAGTAGAGGGATGTGCCGAGCAAACCGGCTTCCGCCGCGTACTGCATGTGCATGGGGGTGGAGGCTCCGCCATCACATTCGAGGATGAGGCTGAAAGCTCCAACCTGAACGGGTTGGGCGGCGGAGTCGGGGGCGATGCGCATGAGTTTGGCTTGATAGTCGATCTGCGGGTCGAGGACACGATTTTCGCCAACGGCGACGTAGAGAATGTCGCCCTGCGCGGTGAAGGCGGGCGGGAAGGCTTCCAGTTCAGCGGTGTTGAGGCGCGTGATCTCTCCGTCGAGGGTGGCGGTGTAGAGCGTGAGGGCGTCTTCGAGGGTGAGGACGGCGAGACGAGCGGCGGCGGCATCCCATGTGAGGCGGACGATGGTGCCGGGGATGGGGAGGGTGAGCGATTGACCGTCGGGATGGGTGACGGTGAGCTGCTGATCGACGACGGCGGCGAAGGGTGGTGTGATTTCCTGTGCATGTACGATGCAGGTTGAAAGACCGATGAGTAACAGCAGTAAGCGTTTCATGACAGACATGGTTCAATCCCCCTTCTGATGGACGAGATTGATACAGGGTAGCAGAAGCGGGCGGGGTGTGACTGGACGGGTCGACTACGACTGCCCTATGCGGTTATGTGAGGTCAGATGACGTCAATAAGGACGGGGAGCGGGCGCATGTCCCATGGGGTCTGGTAGGTGGTGATGGCGAGGTGGAAGTCGGTGACGGGTTCGAGCACCATGACGTAGAAGAGACCTTCGACGACTTGAGCGGCGGCGATGGAATCGGCGGCGGGGGGGAGGAAACGCGCCTGTTCTTCCAGCGGGAGCACGTCGCTATAGTACTCCGGAATGACTTCGATGCCGTTGATGAAGGCTTGAATTTCGTAGCGTCCCCACGGGCGATGGGCGGTGAGGCGGAGGGGGACGGCGAGGCGGATTTCCCCGGCGCGTTCATAGGGGAAGGGAAAACCGGTGACTTCGACCTGCCCCATGAGCAGACCGTCATTGTTGTGGAGGGGGACGGGTTGATGGGTGGGATGGACGCCGAGGGGCGAGAGGGCGAAGAAGCGGGGGAAGATGCGCGATTGGCCTTCGTGGTCATAGAGGACGTGGACGCCGGTTTGCACCGAGCCGATGAGATTGGGTTCGGTGGGGCGACCGGTGCCATAGACGTTGACGGCGACGAACTTGATGCGTTCGACGGCGGCGGATAAGGTGGGGGGCAGCCAGTTGAAGTAGATGACGTTGTGATTGACCCGCGGGGTGCAGGGTTCCGGCAGGCCGGTGCGGACACGATAGCGGGCGAAGGCGTCTTGCAGTTGGGAGATGGTCCAGCCGCCGCGCCATGTCCAATCCCAGAGGGGGGATTGGTCAAGGGTGGGATCACAGAGGGCGTCGTACCACTGCTGGACGCGGGCGGCTTCGGGCGTGACGGGCTGACCGGCGAAGGTCATCAACAGCAGGAAGATGACGGCGATGAGCAGCGTGAGGGCGGCGTCGAAGCGATTCATGGTACGTAGTATAGGCCGGTGTTGGCGAGGTTGAGGCCGATGAGGACGGCAAGGGAGAGGATGAGGCCGAGCGCCCAGAGCAGCGAATCCAGCCAGTGCAAGCGGGGCGGGATGCAATAGATGAAGACGAGGGGAAGCCATGTGAGGGTGGCGAAGCGTCCGATGGCGATGATGCCGGTGAGGAGGGGGAAGGCGACACTCAGCCCTGAGAAGAGGCAGAGTTCCCACGGGAGGCGACGGCGATAGGCAAGCGCAATGAGGGCGATGAGGCCGACGATGATGAGCAGCAACTGCCACGCTTCGAGCCAATAGCCGGGGTTGAGGGGCGGCGGTTCGGTGAGCATGAAGTTGAGGCGGAGGGCGAGGCGATCCCACGGCCACATGAGGCCGGTCTGACGGACATCGGATTGGGCGAGGTAGGGGCTGAAGGGGATGGCGGTGACATCACTGACGCGGATGACCCACGCGATGAGGGCGAGGGTGGGCAAGAGGCAAGCGGCCAGCAGCGGGGGCAGGACTCGTGAGGCGGCGGCGAGACCGGCGCGCAGTTCGGCGCGATGATGGACGAGGATGCTGAGGGCGAAGACGGGCAGCAGAAGTGCGCCCTGCGGGCGTGACCAGACGGCAAGAACCGTCCATAGGCCGGCGCGAAAATAGCGACGCTGAAAGAGACTGGTGAAGGCTAAAGCCCACCATGCTAAGAAAAGCGGGTCGGGATAGCTCATCCAATAGATGAAGGCCGTGCCGAAGATTGGGAAGGCGATGTAACCGATGGCGCGGTTGGCGGCGGGCGGGTTGTGCAGGCGGGCGACGAGATGCCAAAGGGCGGATAAGGCCAGCAGGAGGCCGGCTTTGTTGACGATGAAGAGGGCGACCTGAATGGGGAGGTTGAAGGCTTGATGGAGGAGGCGGGCGAAAAGCGCGGCGAGGGGGAATTTGGCGCTGGTCTGCGGGGAGAAATCCGGGCCGTAGCCTTGATCGACAATGCGGAATTCCCAGTTGACGTCCCAGTGAGCGAGGTTGCCCGCCCAGTCGGGGGTGGAGAACCACGGGGCTTCGGGGAGTTCGGGATTGGCTTGCAGGATGAAGGCGAAGACGAGGGTGATGATGAGATGCCAGCCCCATGATACGAGTACGACTGCGGGGAGTGGTGGGCGCGGCATGGGTTAATCGTCCTGCGGCCCCAGATCGGCGATGTCGTAGCCGTGGGGATAGGTGCGCATGGGGGTGCGGGTGAGGAGGAAGGGTGTGCGGCGGCGGGGTGTCCAGCGGATGCAGGCAGCACGGAGGCGGAATAAGGCGCGCACGGCGGCACGGAACCAGCGCGGTGGATTGGGAAAGCCGATGGCTTGGAGAAGGGGTTCATCCATGAGGGCGTAGATGGTGGGGCGGAGGATGGGACGCAAGAAGGCGGGATACCAGTTGAGAAAGACGTTCAGGGAAGCCAGCGCGACTTGATGGTTGGTGGGCGCGAAGCGGAAATGGTCGCGTTCGTAGGCGCGGTTGAAGGCGTCGAAGGCTTCGAGTGTGGGGGGGATGTCGCGGATGTTCATGCGGCGACCGACTTCGCACCAAAAATAGTAGTTGGCAAGTTTTTCGGCGCGGGTGGAGGTGCGCCACGAGAGCAGACGACCAAAGCGATCCGGTTCAAAGATGAAGGTGGAGAGAACGTAGAGATAGTCGTCGTTGGAAATGGTATAGCGGTGATGGAACTGATTCATGCGGCGGAGGGCTGCTCTGCCCCGTTCGCTGTCGTAGCCGTTTTCGGCAATTTCGGCGATGATGAGGGCGGTGTCGTCGTAGCGTTTTTGACCGTGCGCGGCGAAGTGACCGGTGCTGGCGAGAAGCGCCGAGATGGAGGGGACGGCGAAGGTGCGAAAGAGGGCGAACTCCAAACTGCGGCGGGTTTCGTAGGGGAATTCATATGAGCCGACCCACTGGACGATTTTGAGATGGTCACGTTGAGGGTCGAGGGACGCGATTTCGGGCGGGATGCGACGCGGGATGGACACCGGTTTAGCGCTTTCGTCATGGGCGAATCGAACGATACTACTGGTGGGAATGATTGTACCATGAAGCGGGGGAGCAAACGGGGAATTCATGGTACAATGCGGCGCACATCATTGTTTAGACTAAGATGCAACAGGTGACAGCCTCCTATGAGCACGAGCGAATGGAAACCGATTATCGGGTTGGAGATTCATGCCGAGATGCTGACGCAGAGCAAGATGTTCAGCGCCTGCCCGGTGGTGGATAGTGTCGAAGCGGAACCGAATACGGCAGTTGATCCGGTGTCGTTGGGACTACCGGGGACACTGCCGGTCATCAACCAGCAGGCCGTGGAATTCGGGATGATGGTGGGGTTGGCGCTGAATTGTGAGATACCGGACTTCAACCAATTTGCGCGGAAGAGCTACTTTTACCCGGATTTACCGAAGGGATTCCAGATTAGCCAATACGACCATCCACTGGCGATCAACGGGTGGATGGATATTGAGGTGACGCCGGAACAGGGCGAGGCTTACAGCAAGCGGGTACGAATCCGGCGGGCGCACCTCGAAGAAGATACGGGCAAGCTGACGCATGTGGACGGCGGCAGCCTTGTGGATTACAACCGGGCGGGTGTGCCGCTGCTGGAGATCGTGACCGAACCGGACATCAACAGCGCGGAGGAAGCGGAAGCCTTTGGACGGAAGCTGCGCGCTATTTTGCAATATCTGGGTGTGAACAACGGGGATATGTCGAAGGGTGTGCTGCGGATGGAACCGAACATCAGCGTGATGCACACGGGGGACACGGGTTACCGGATGCGCACCGAGGTGAAGAACCTGAACAGCATCCGCAACGTGTACCGCGCGATTAAGGCGGAAGTGGAACGCCAGATTAAGCTCTGGGAAAGCGGCGACGAGGTGAAGCGGGCGACGCTGGGTTGGGACGAGGGCAAGCAGAAGGTGGTGATCCAGAGGTATAAGGAAAGCGCCGATGAATATCGTTACTTCCCTGAACCTGATTTACCGATTCTGGAGATCAGCCGGGAGTGGGTGGAGCGAGTGAGGGAAGCGCTGCCGGAACTGCCGGACGCGAAGCGGGAACGGTTCGTGCAGACGCTGGGACTTTCGCAATATGACGCGACGGTGCTGGGGCAGGATAAGGCGGTGGCTGATTATTATGAGGCAGTGCTGGCGGAGGGGGCGAACCCGAAGAGCGCGGCTAATTGGATCATCAGCAGTTTATTCAGCGTGATGAACAACGCGGGCGTGGAGCGTGAACTCATCGGAGAAACCTCGATTAGCGCAGCCTCGTTCGCCGAGCTGGTGACGCTGGTGGACAGCGGGACGATTAATAAAGGAACGGGGTTGGATGTCCTCAACAAGATGTGGGCGAGCGGCCAAGGGGCAAAGCAGATTGTGGAAGCGGAGGGACTGGCACAAGTTTCCGACACGAGCGCTATCGCAGTGGTAGTGGCGGAGGTGCTGGCAGCGAACACGGCGGTTGTGGCACGCTATCTGGGCGGCGAGGAAAAGGTCTTTGGCGCGCTGATGGGACAATGTATGAAGGCGCTGAAAGGTAAGGGCAACCCGGCAGTGGTGACGGAACTGCTGAAGGAACAGATCGACAAGATGCGCTAACGGCATCAGTTATGTTTGTGGTCGCCATCCCCCTGCCGCCAGACTTCGTTGATGGTGTTGCGGAGCAGATCGATGCGGAAAGGCTTGGGGAGCATGGCATCCACGCCCAAGTCAGCGGCCTGTACCTGCCACTGGGAAGCAGGCGCGGCGGTGATGATGATGAAGGGAATGGAACGAAAGCGAGGGCTTTCGCGAACGTGTTCAAGAAAGTCCAAGCCATTCATCTGTGGCATGTGAAAGTTGCTGATAATGAGGTCTGGTTTGGTGACAGAACGTTCGAGGAGGTTTAAGCCCTCTTCTCCATTTCGGCCTGTTAAGACCTGATAGCCTTGCTGGTTTAAGACCATCTCCAGCAGGGTGACAATATCGGGATTGTCATCAACGAGTAAAATTGTAGCCATTGCGTGTTCCTATACTCCTTAGAACTATCATATACCCGAAATATAGAGTTGATTATTGAAACAAAATGAAGAAATTCTCAATTTTTAGACAATTATTTATTTAGAAACTCGTTCAAGGCTGAGTCTGTACAATGATTCAGAATTATGGTAGAATTTAAGTTCTACCGTTTGATGAAGATCAAAACAATGCAAATTGCAGCAAATGGTGGAGCGATTTTTCAGACTCTTACCCTGTTTAAGCATATACGAGGAGTGAAGCACAATGGCCGGTTGGAGTCAGACCATTATCATCGGAAATGTCGGGCGCGATGTTAATTTGCGCTACACACAGTCGGGCGTTCCGGTAGCCGATTTTTCGGTGGCTGTGACGAGACGATTTGGCGGACGAGACGGCGGGGAACGGCAAGAAAAGACGACATGGTACCGCGTGACCTGCTGGCGGAATCTGGCAGAGATTGCTTCGCAGTTTGTGCGGAAGGGAACGCAGGTCATGGTGGTGGGCACGGTTGAAGCGAGCGCCTACCTTGACAAGAGCGGGCAACCGGCGGCTACGATTGAGCTGACGGCGGACAACTTCCAGATGTTGGGAAGCCGGCAGGATGGTGAACGCGGCGGTGATGATTATGCCCCTCCCCCACCGGACAGCATGGGCGACATCCCCTTCTAGGTTCTGCAATATTCGATCAGTCAAGCAACAGGTGAGTGTGTACAGGTGACCACTCACCTGTTTTTGTATGGTGAGGTTGAGAAGATGGGACATGCAACGGGGTTGGTTAACGCGCACACACATCTGGAACAGACATGGCTTGACCCTTTCCGACCTGATGTAACGGGAACGACATTCACGGATTGGATTACAGGGACATTGGGGGCGGCTAAACAGGCGGTTGGTGAGCGACGTCCGGCGGCGATCCGCGAGGGGATCGAACGCGGGATTCAGATGCTACTGGACAGTGGGACGAGCAGCGTGGGTGATATTTCGTCAACCGGTTGGAGCATCGGGCCGCTGCTTGAATCCGGCTTAAGCGGGATTGTGTGGGTGGAAGTGCGGGCGACCTCAACGGAGATGGGCGAGGAAGCGCTGCAAAAAGCGCGGGCGCTGATTGCGGAATGGCGACCCCGTGAGCGCAACGGGATGCGAATCGGGCTGACGCTGCACGCGCCGTACTCGCTGCTGCCGCATTACTGGCAAGCCGGGTTGGCTTACGCAAAGGCGGAGGGACTGCCGGTGTGCATCCACGCGGCGGAAAGCCGAGAAGAATACGAATGGTTCCGTCATGGGAGGGGGCCGATGCAGGAGACGATGGAACGAGCGCGGATGGATTTTCCGTCACCGGGAGTCTCGCCGATCCGCTATTTGGAGGAGAGCGGCGCGCTGGAATTGAAGCCGCTACTGGTGCATACGGTACAGGTGGATGCGGATGACATCGCGATCATCAAGCGGAACGGGTGCGCGGTGGTACACTGCCCGCGCAGCAATTTGCGACTGCGATGCGGACGGATGCCACTGGAGCAGTTTTTGGCGGCAGGTGTTCCGGTGTATATGGGTACGGATAGTCTCGGCAGCAGTCCCTCGCTGGATGTGCGGGATGAAATCGAGGTGGCGGTGGCGCTGCACTGGGGGCTGGTCGAGGCGAGCAGGATTGTGAAATTAGCCCAACAACCACTCCCGTAGAGCAAGTCGCTAATCAAGACAATCTGCGGTATGCTGGCGACGGTGAAGATGATTGGAGTAAGGTGAAGATGCAAGCAGAACAACCCCAAAACCCGAATCCGGCACGGCGGCTTCAATTGGAGCTGCCAGCTAATTTGAACGCGATTTATTCCAACGCGGTGGTCATCAGCCAAATGCACAGCGAAATCGTGATGGACTTCGTGCAAATCCTGCCGAATGATCCACGGGCAAAAGTGCAGTCACGTATCGTGATGACACCGGCGAACGCTAAATTGTTCTTACAGGCATTGGGGACAAACCTGACGCGGTTTGAGAGCATTAACGGCGAGATCAAACTGCCGGTGCAAGGGACGTCTCTGGCCGAGCAATTATTCGGACACATCAAGCCGGATGAGAACAAGGAAGGGAGTGAGGGGGAAGCAAATGGATAATTTGAACGCGATTACGGACGGCATACGGGCGGCGTTCGTGGCGAAGAATGGAGCGCGTGACGAGGCAATCAACCGATCTAGAGAACTGATCCGGCACTGCGCGGAGGGAATCCGGGCGATTCACCGACGGGAATGGGAAAAGGCAGCAGAGAAACTGGAACGGGCGCGGAGCGGGGCGGAAGAGCTGCGGAACGGAATCAGCGAGTATCCGGATTTGTACGCCGCCGGTTATACACAAGACGCGCTGAAGGAAGTGGTGGAGGCGCACTGCACCCACGCGATTGTACGGGGGTTGGCGCTGCCGACGCCGGACGCGCTGACGGTTGAGAATGATACGTACCTGAATGGGCTGGCAGAAGCGGCGACTGAGCTGCGGCGGTTTATACTCGATATTTTACGGCGGGAGGACGCCGATACGAACGAGGCTGAACGGCTGTTGGGGGCGATGGACGATATTTATGACCAGTTGGTTACGTTTGACTTCCCAGACGCCATTACGGGTGGGCTGCGGCGGCAGACCGATATTGTGCGAGGGGTGCTGGAGCGGACACGAGGCGACCTGACGACTACGCTGCAACAACAACGCTTGCAGGCAGCACTGCGACGCGCGGAAAACTTGATTGATCCATAGTTCATCTGTTATGAGCAAGGCCGGAGGCTAATTTGGAACTCAAGCGACTGATGGTGATTATCAATCCGGCGGCAGGGGTAGACCGACCAATCCTCGGCCTGCTGAACCACGCGATGTCGCAGGCCGGTGTGGAATGGGATGTGCGGCTGACGCATAAGGGCGGTGACGCGAAACGGCTGGCACGCGAGGCGGTGGAGGCCGGATGGGATGTGGTGGCAGCGCACGGCGGGGATGGAACGGTGATGGAGGTGGCGGACGGACTGCGGGATTCGGGCGTGCCGCTGGCAATCTTCCCCGGCGGAACGGGTAACATCATGGCGGGCGAGTTGGGGGTCTCGATTGATTTGAATGAGGCAATCGAGCTGGTGGCGAGCAAGGATTATGATGTCCGCACGATTGATATGGCAACCACCGAGGGACAGACGTTCCTGCTGCGAATCGGAATCGGCTTCGAGGCGCAGATGACGAATGTGGATCAGGAACTCAAGAACCGATACGGTCTGCTGGCTTACGCATTCAATACGCTGAGCGAGCTGCGCAACCTGACTCCGTCCCATTATAAGATTGTGGTGGATGGGCGGGCTTACGAGGCGGAGGGCATTAGCTGCATGATCGCCAATTCGGGGAATGTCTCGACGGGCGGGCTGCGGCTGTCGCAGAAGATTGATGTGAGCGACGGACTGATTGATGTGGTGGTGTTCAGCAACGCGAATCTGGCGACTCTGGTGAATATCACGCGGGCGGTGCTGGCGGGTGAAGATTCGACTACGCAGACGGATGTGTTCCACTGGCAAGGTAAGACGATCAGCGTGGAGGCTGAACCGGCACAATTGATCACGGTTGATGGGGAGAAGATTGATCCGGGCGTGGTGGAGGCACGGGTGCTGCCGCAAGTGGTGAAGGTGATTGTACCGAAGGGAATGGCATGACGCTGATTCCGCCACGCGATGAAGATCATCTGGAACGGAAATCACCAATACTCGATATTTTGAAACAACTGAGCAGCTTGCTTTACGGGCTGGCGAGTCGTGGGCCGCTGGACGCGCTGCGAGGATTGGTGGATTTTCTGGCGCGGTTGATCCGAGGCGCGCCACTGCCGCGATACAGCCGGATTACGCCGAATGTTTATGTTTCCGGGCAGCACCGACGCCGGGGAATGTCTATCCTGCGGGGATGGGGGATTACGGGGTCGGTCAATTTACGGTCTGAATATGATGATGATGCGGCGGGAATTGCAGCGGCGAATCATCTTCATCTGGCGACGATTGATAACACTGCGCCGACGCTGGAGCAGATTGAGCGGGGTGTGGCGTTTATGCGGGACGAGATCGCCAGAGGGGGCAAGGTGTATGTGCACTGCGCGGCGGGCGTGGGACGAGCACCAACGATGGCAGCGGCGTATCTGGTGAGCGAAGGGCTGACGACCGATGAGGCGTGGGCGACGATCCGACAGGTCAGGCCGTTCATCCGACCGACCTCTGAGCAGCAGGCACTGGTCAGGCGGTACGCGGCAGGATTGAGCGGCGAGTGAGCGGGGTGAGCGCCGGATTAAGGTTCGAGGGCAGTTCTGGCTGTGCTGGTTGCCGCAACAGGCAGCGACAGTCTATACTTAACGACGGTTGAGCGGCTGCGGCTGGCGGCAAATGCGCCAGCAGACACGCGAGAAATAATGGCACGAGTATTCATCAGCTACCGACGTAAACCGAGCGCCATTCTGGCACAATTGATCGTTCGGGATCTGAAAGAGCGGCAGATCGAGGCTTACCTCGATATTGAGCGAAATGAAACGGCAGGCGCTTTCCCTTTACGGCTGCAACAGGCGATTGAGGAAGCGGATGTCTTCATCTGCCTGCTGGGCGAGGACACATTTGAATCCGAATGGGTGCGTACAGAGATTGAGCAGGCGGCACGGCTGAACAAGCCGATGATTCCGGTGTTCCAAGAAAGCTACGCGCCGATCTCGCTGGATCAAGCGCCGACCCCGTTCATCAAAGCGCTGCTGGAGTATGACGGCGTACAGGTCTTCGACGAGAAGAATGTGTATGTGGACGCCGCGATTGAGATGCTGGCGAAGATGATCGAAAACACGGCGCAGTGGGGCCAACAACAAACGGGGAATGATGGCGCGCCGGTTCAACCGATCACATTAAATATTGAGAACCTGACCGGACAAGTGATGGGGCAGTACGAGGTGCGTGACCTGCTGGGGATCGGCGGGATGGGCGCGGTGTACCGTGCGCATCAGGCAGGGTTACGGCGGGATGTGGCGCTGAAGGTGCTGCCCCCTACGCTGGCGCAGCAGCAAGAATTCATCGAGCGATTCAGCCGGGAAGCACAAACGGCTGCGGCACTGGAACACCCGAACATCGTCCCGATTTATGATTACGGGACTTTTGGTGGGCTGAGTTATGTGGTGATGCGGCTGCTGACGGGGGGATCGCTGGCCGAGCGGATCACTTACCGGTTGAAGAATGGCGGCGGACTGCCATCGCTGGCAGAAATCACGGATGTGCTGAAGGGGCTGGCGGGCGCGCTGGATTATGCTCATTCACGCGGGGTGATTCACCGCGACATCAAAGCGAACAATGTGATGTTCGATGAGCAAGGCACGCCGTTTCTGGTGGACTTCGGGATCGCCAAGATCACGAGTTCGACAACAGGGTTAACCGGAACCGGCGTGACGATGGGTACGCCGTCGTATATGGCTCCGGAACAGTGGCGCGGCGAGAGCGTGACACCGGCTACGGATCAATACGCGCTGGGCATCATGACGTATCATATGCTGACGGGGCGGCTGCCGTTCGAGGCGACGACACCATATGCGTTGATGCATAAGCATTTGAATGAAGAACCAACCGCGCCGCATGTGTGGCGGAAAGATATTCCTGAAGCTGTACAACCGGTGCTGGCACAAGCGCTGGCTAAACTACCCGGCCAACGCTTCCCTTCGGTGAAAGACTTCGCAACCGCATTCGAAGCATCTACTAAGGATATTGACCAACAGGAAACGGGATTTTTCATCACACCGCTACCGGGTAAGCTGCCTGCTGCGCCGATGCCGGGAAGCACTCCACGCCCTGCCGCTACACCAACACAAAAGCCACCTTTGCCGAACAGCAATATTGATTATGAGGCAACCGTGACTCCCGCGCAGGTCGCAGCGGTACAGACACCTAGCGCCTCGATGGCACAGCCGGTGGTACTGCCGAAAAAATCCGGATTGAACATGGGGGTGTTGGCAGGAGCGGCGCTAACGGTGATTGCACTGGGCGTGATCGGTTTATTGATCTTCAGCAACAGCCAACAACAAGCGGCGGCAGAAGCGATTGCGGCCAGCGCAACGGCGGTAATCGCCCAAACTGGAACGGCGCTGGCACAAGTTCCAACTGCTACGGCGACGATAGATGCGACCGCAACCGCCACTTTACAACCGATTGAGATCTTTCTGGATTATCTGGAAATTGACCCGGAAACAAACGAACTTTACTTCGGCATTGGCGAGGAACAGTTCGAGGATATTGAAGCGGCAAGCTACGAGATTGAGATTTACGACCAAGATACGACACGACGGATCGCCGGTGAGTATGGACGTTTCGTCATTGATGCTGACGAGGGGTACGAGGTGGTTGTACCGCTCGATGGCGTGAGCGCTATTCACCTGCTGGTGTCGGTGGTGGCGCTGGACGAGGATGGTCAATCGCTGGCATCGGTGAGCGACGAGATCACCGTACCCGCTACCCCTACCCCGACACCTACTGCTACGGCGACGGAAACCGCTACCGCAACCGCTACGCCTACCACGACATCAACGCCAACGCCGGCGACGCCTGTGGTGGAAGCGTTACGCGATTTGACTGCCCGAATCGGGCCGGGGTCTAATTATCCGGTAGCGGGAACACTGAGCAGCGGCGAGCAATTGGATATTGTGGGGATCAGCGAGGACGGGGCGTGGTATCAAGTGGTGCTGCCGGATGGAACACGCGGTTGGATCGCCGCGTCTAATTCACTGGTGCAAGCGGCTGGTGATCTGGTGAGTGTGCCGGTGGTGGATGCACCGACGGATACGCCGACTCATACGGCTACGGCAACGAATACGGCAACAGCCACCACAACCTTCACCGCGACCGCGACACCGACACTCACCCCAACGGCAACGGAAACGCCACTGCTGATCGCCACACTGCCCGCGCCACCTCCGACCGTCGTCGCCAGTGTGCCGCCCATCATTAGCTGTCCGGGAGCGCTGCCGTCGTTACTGGCGGTGGGGGTTGAAGGATTTGTGCGACGGGAAGACCCACGCCCGTTGAATGTACGCGGCGCGCCGACCCAAAACGGGGTGCGAATCGGGCAGATTCAACCGGGGGCGCGATTCACGGTGCTGGAAGGGCCGGTGTGCGCGGAAGAATTGGCATGGTTCCGCATCCGGCAGATCAATGGACGATTGGAAGGTTGGATTGCCGAAGGGGACGACAATTACTTTGTGTCTCCGGCAGGAACAAGTATCCAAGGTGTGGCAACAATCGGGGCTGAGCAAGCTGAAAATAACCGGATTCTGACGGTGTGCCCGATCCAATTGGTGGACGAATTCACGGACGGGGTTTCGAGACTGGATTGGTTCCAAGATAACGCGGTGGGTTCTCCGTCTAATGAGCGGATCGTCAACGGGTATTATGAGCTGGTGATCAATCAGATACCGGCTGGCAGACTTGAGGGAACGACGTGGGGCAGCTTGCGAGGATACACCTTCCGAGGCGGACGGGTAGAAGCGGTGGTCAGCGCGAGCAATTTCTCCGACCAACCGAGCAGGACGGGAATCTGGCTGCGATACCAAGATGAGAATAATTTTCTGGCGTTCATGATCCGCAACGATGGCAGCTTTTACATCGGACGATATGAGAACGGGCAATACCGTGATCTGGTGCGATGGACGCAGGCAGAGACTATCCGTACCGGCGATAACCGTGTGAATACGCTACGGGTGGATATTGTGGGGGATGTGTTCACGCTGTACATTAACGGGGTGTATATGTCACGGGTGACAGACAGTACATGGAGCGAGGGGCGGTTGGCGTTCTTTGGTTCCAGCAGTGTGGCACCGACCAGCTTCCGGTTAGATTATCTGCACATTTGCCAGCAATAGATTATTTCGTGGACATGTTTCAGCGGCAGTTGAAACGCTTACCTAGCACAAGCAAAAATAAACCTCATGACACAACCCAAATTCCTGAGCAACCCCGGCGTGGCTATGTTCCCTCGAACGGCTGATGTGGTCATCATCGGGGGTGGGCCTGCGGGCGCGGCAGCGGCGTGGGCTATCGAAAGAACTATTCCGGGGACACGGATCGTCATCGTGGAGCAAAGCAGCCAATTAGCGGCAGGATCGTCATTGGCCTCGCTGGAAAATTACCGGACATGCTGGGCTGCGCCATGCTTGCATCAGATGATGGAACGAAGCATCGACATTTTCCACAAGGCGGATGAATATTTTGGCGAGGGGGTCAACCTCGGACTCAAAGAGCAAGGGTATTTATTCATCGCGTTCACGGCAGCACAAGCGGAACGATTAAAAGCTGATGTGGAGCATTTGCACCGCTGCGGATTGACTCA
>JAFLCH010000063.1 GCA_017303775.1 Anaerolineae bacterium
GTCTGCATCAAATCCGCCATCTCGATCCCCAGCTCATCATCCAGCCGGTACAGATCAACATGTCCGCTGCCATCATTGATATGCTCCAGCATACCCGCCAGCGCTTCCACCGAAGCCTGCGGCAGGATGCGCGTCAAACCGGGCGCACCCGGCGGCGTACCCACTTCGCTGGCTTCCGGCTCGGTCTTCCCCGCGATTGCCGCGTAAATCCGGTCGATCAACGCCTCGAAGCCCGGATCTTTTCGTGTCCGTGGGCGCGGCAGATCGACCATCACCTCGGTCACAATGTGCCCCGGCTGCTTGCCCATCACCACAATCCGGTCAGCCATCGTGATCGCTTCTTCGATATTATGGCTCACCATCAGAATGGCTTTGGTCGGCAAATGCCCGCCCGTCCACAATTCCAACAACTCGCCCCGCAGCGCCTCGGCGCTCAACACATCCAGCGCGCTGAACGGTTCATCAAGGCACAGCAGCTCCGGCTCCACCGCCAACGCCCGCGCGAACCCCACTTTCTGCCGCATCCCGCCCGACAATTCACGCGGATAAGCCGACTCGAAGCCGTCCATACCCACCAGATCAATCAGCTTCTCCGCCCGCGCCTCACGGTTTTCCGCCGGTTCACCCCGCGCCTCCAGCGCCAGCATCACGTTATCCAGCACGCTCAACCACGGGTACAGCGCGAAGCTCTGAAACACCATCGTGGCATACGGGTTGATGCCATCCACCGGCTTTCCCCGGTACGACACCACCCCGCTGCTCGGCGCGATCAACCCCGTGATCATCCGCAGCAGCGTACTCTTGCCACAGCCCGACGGCCCCAGCAGCGCCACGAACTCGCCCCGGTGAATCACCAGATTGATATTCTGCACCGCCGTGAATCGCCGCTCGCCCTGCCCATACACCCGTGTGACTTGCTCCAGTTGCAAAAGGATTTCCGGATTCATCACGCCTCCTCACTCTGTCACTGATCCATACGGTAACGTGTCTCGGCAATGTGGTACAACCGCCGCCAGAAAAACCGGTTGATCAGCACCACGATCACAATCATCGTCAGAGTAGAAGCCAGCAGCATGCCGTAATTCCCCTCTGCCGTCGCGCTCGTAATCAACGCCCCCAACCCCGTCACACGGCTGACCGAATCGCCGAAGTGCGTATACTCCGCCACGATGCTCGCGTTCCATGCCCCGCCGCTCGCCGTGATCAACCCCGTCACCACATACGGGAACAGCGCCGGCAAAATCAGCGTGCGCCAGCGCCGCCACCCGCGTAACTGCATCAAGTCGCTCGTGAACTGCAAATCCTGCGGGATCGAACTCGCGCCGGCGATGATGTTGAACAGGATATACCACTGCGTCCCCAGCAGCATCAACATCACCGCTGCCAGATTATTCCCGCCCGGTATCGTCATCAACCCCACCAGCAGCACCGGAAACAGCGCCGTCGCCGGTATCGCCGCCAGAATTTGCACCACCGGCTGGAGCAGTTTTGCCGCTCGCGGGTTCGTCCCGATCAACACCCCCACCGGAATCGTCCACGCCAGCGCGATCACCACCGAAATCGCCACCCGCAGCAGCGTCGCCAGCGCCCCCACCGCGATCTCACCCCAACTCGCCAGCGGCACCGTGATCAGCAGCATCCCCGCTTCCACAACGCCATACAGCACCGCCAGCCCGAACGCGATCAGCGTCAGCCAGCTCAAGATCGACCGCTTATTCTGCGCCTCCGCCGGTTCAAGGCTCGGCACATACACTTGCGGCTTATCCAACCTCGCATTCACCCGCCGCGCCACCGGCCCGAATACCCGCTTTTGCAGCATCCCCGCCACCGCCGAACGCCGGAGACCATCCAGAAACCACGACGTCGCCGGTTCATCGCTCTCGACCTGCGACACCTTAAACCGTTCCGCCCACGCCAGCAGCGGTCGCCAGATCAATTGATCCAACAAAATGATGATCGTCACCAGCGTCGCCAGCCCCATCCACAGCGCCTGTGTATCGCCCTGCGTCGCCGCCGTCTGCAAATAGGCACCCAACCCCTGCAAGCGGAAGTCACGGTCACCCAGCACGAAAATCTCCGCTGCCATCAAAAAGAACCAGCCGCCCGCCCACGACATCACACTGTTCCAGATCAACCCGATTGCCGCGAACGGCATCTCCACCTGCCGGAAGCGCATCCACGGGCTGAAGCGGAACACCGCCGCCGCTTCCCGCAGTTCCGTCGGAATCGTGTTGATCGACTGGTAGAAGCTGAACGTCAAATTCCACGCTTGGCTGGTGAAGATCAGCACCACCGCCGACACCTCCACCGCCACCCCTTCCGGCAAAATCGCCGTCAACCCCAGCAGCACCACCGGCAGAAACGACAGAATCGGCACCGACTGCAAAATATCCAGTATCGGCATCATCCATCGTTCCGCGCCGGGGCGGCGGGCAGCCAAATAACCGTACCCGATTGAAAACGTCATCGACAGCACATACGCCGCCAGCATGCGCCCCATCGAAAGCAGCGCGTAATACGGCAGCGCCCCCGCCTCAAGGCTGATCGTCGGCCCGCGCACCACCTCCGGCGTATTGAACGCCAGCCGCACGCCCAAGAACAACACCAATGACACCAGCAGCAGTGCCACCACATCGCTCAGACTGAAGAGACGAAAGATCGGGACGGGGGGACGAAAGATTAGTCTGCGAAAGGCCATCCTCAACTCCGTTCGCTCCGAGCAGCCCTATACCTGCTCGATCCTCTGGCAAACCCGCTGAATGATACCCTTCTGTCACCGATTCAACGAGGAGAAATTGTTTTCGTGCTATAATCCCGCACAGTGCTTAATGTTGCCCGCGCACAGGTGCTTATGATCGACAATCCACCGGCCTTCTCCAACCCCTATCACCCGCTGGCGGGCGCGGATTCCGGCCTCGCACCCTTCGCCGGACGGCAAAAAGCCTACGAACACCTCTACCAGCGCCTCACCGATCCACAGGGCGTCGGCAGCACCATCGTCCTCGGTCGCCGTGACATCGGCAAGACCGCCCTCCTCCGTCACTTCAACCAGTACTTCGACGACACCTTCATCGGCGTCTATCTCCCCCTCAAGTCGCTCAACATCCGCTCCGAAGCCGACTGGCTCAACACCATCGCCCTCGAAGCCATGCAGTCCCTCGGTGAACGTGACCTCAGCCTGCACCGCCTCCCCCGCCCGGATACACCGGCGGATGACATGCGCGCGTGGCTCTCCGGCGAATACCTGCCCGACCTCTTCAACCTCATTCGCGGACGCCGCCTCGTCTGGTTGTTGGATGACGCCGGAACGCTCGTCCAATGGGTGCAGCAGAGCAAACTCCCGCCGGATCACTTCGCCTACCTCAAATCGCTCGCCGGTCAATTTCCGGCGCTCGGCCTCGTCCTTGCCATAGACAGCCGTTACGAAACTCAGATTCCCACCATGAGTCCCCTCGTCGGCCTCACCGATGTCTTCCGCCTCACCAATCTGGCCGCCGAAGATGTCACATGGCTCATGCAAAAGCCCGTCGAGGGCTACTACAAACTCAGTGATGACGCCCTCGAAGCCGTCTATCAAGCCACCAGCGGCAGCCCCCGCCTCGTCCAGCGCTTCGGCTTTCAACTCTACCAGCGATGGGAGTCCAAACCCGTCCAAAACTTCCTCACCGTCGAGGATGTCAAAGCCGTCAGCCTCGCCGTCCAGCGCCAGAGCGAAAGCGACTTCCAGCACCTCTGGGATTCCCTCGGCAGCAACGAACAGGTCGCCCTCACCGCCATCACCCGCCTCCTCTACGCCGACCCCCTCACCCCCGTCACGGCTGAAGCCGTCGAACGCTGGCTCACCGAATCCGACTACCCGCGTGACAAAACCGCCATCCACGCCGCCCTGCGCGGTCTGGAATACGATGAACTCATCGACAACACCAAATCCGGCATCCGCGTCAGCGCCGGAGTCATGACTCCGTGGCTCATGGAGCACGCGCAGGTGCGCCCCCGTGGCCTTGCCCTCGCCGGTCAGCGCCGCTGGATCGGCCTCGCCGCCGCCGTCGCCCTCCTCGCGCTGGTGCTCATCTTAGCCTCCATCGCCAGCCAGCAGGGCGGCGCGCCCAACACCACCGTCGAACCCACCGTGACCCTCATCACCAGCCCCTAAAAAATTATTTAACAGGAGATCCCCACCATGCAGCACACCACCGGCTCATTCACCGCCCGCGACGGCCTCACCATCTACACCGAATCATGGCTGCCGGATTCACCCCCGCGCGCTGTCGTCCTCATCGTCCACGGCTTCGGTGAGCACATCGGGCGCTATACCCATGTCGCCCCCCGCATGGTCGAAGCCGGTTACGCCGTCTATGGCTTAGATCACCGTTCGCATGGTAAAAGTGGCGGCGCGGATCGTGCCCATTTTGATCGCTTCGATGATGTCCTCGTCGATCTCAAACAGTTCTTCGACTCAATCAAAGCCGCTCAACCCGGCCTGAAAATCTTCCTCTACGGCCACAGTCTAGGTTCCATCATCACCCTCGCCTTCACCCTGCGCCACCAGTCCGAAATCGCCGGCATCCTCATCTCCGGCACGCCGCTCGAACTCGACACCGCCCAATCTCCGCTCCTGCTCACCGCTGTTGCGCTCCTCAACCCCATCATCCCCAAAGCCGCCATCACCCCGCCTGTACCGGCGGAAAACCTCTCGCGTGATCCGGCGGTCGCCCAAGCCTACGATGCCGATCCGCTCGTCTATCATGGCAAAGTGCGCATCAGCATCGGCCATCAAATCATCAGCACCAGCCGTGACATCAAAGCCCGCCTGCGCGAATTCACCCTGCCCATCTACATCTTTCATGGGACGGACGACAAAATCTGCCCCCCGCGCGGCAGCCAAACCCTCTACGATGGGGTCGCCTCAACCGACAAAACGCTCAAGTTCTACGAGGGGTTGCGCCACGAAACACACAACGAACCCGAACAGGCTGAAGTCATCGCCAACATGATCAACTGGCTCAATGCGCGCTGATCGCCGCTCACGTCCGCGCTATCTGCTCGCCATCCTGCTCATCATCCTCATCGGCCTGCCCACGCGCCTCATTCCGCAGCATCTGCCCGCCTTTTGCATTTACTACGCCGGGGACGCCCTCTGGGCGCTCGCCATCTTCCTCATGCTCGGCTTTGTCGCACCCACCGCCAGCACCCGCCGCCTCGTCATCATCGCCCTGCTCATCACCTACGCCATCGAGTTCAGCGAACTCTATCAAGCCGACTGGATCAACCAACTCCGCAGCATCAAGCTCATCGCCCTCGTCCTCGGTCACACCTTCCTCTGGGTGGATCTCGTCTCCTACACCGTCGGCATCCTCGCCGGTGCCCTCCTCGAACGCCTCATCCTCCACCGTCCGCACCAACACACCGCAGCACCTATGCCGCCCCATCGCTAAAAATGCGGTCGAGTGCCAATCGGAATCCGGGGAGCACGTCACCCCCGTCCAAAACACCGCCCATGCGCAGCGTCTGCCGGGGTCGATTTGGCGTATAAACATCAACTGTCTGGTTCTCAGGGTCAGCCACCCATACAACCGTTCCAGCCGCCAGATAATTGCCTATCTTACGGATCATCTCGGTTTCGCTGTTTCCCGGCGAGAGCACCTCAATCGCTAAATCAGGTGCAATCGGGTTGTACGGAACATCTGGAGCAGCCGGCTGCCGTGCATACGACACAAACGCGGCATCCGGGATATATTTCTCGCCATACACCACATACCCGCCGTCCGCGCCGGTCACACGCCCCAGCTTGTGGTCGTCAACATAGACACTCACGCGGCTGACAATTTTGATCGCGATACGGGATGCCTTGCTGTTGGAAACCACTTCAACAATCTCCCCTGCGATGAATTCAAAGTTACGATCCGCGTTTTCAGGCAGCGCCACAAAACGGTCGAACTCAGCATCGCTGATCAGTCGGGTGTGGAGCACCATATCCTCACCTCCATTACTTTTGCAGCATTATAGCATCACTTACCGTCGCCTCGATTCAGCCAATCCCGAATATCGACTAGGAAATCCCACCCTCGCACCCATCCCAAAAAACGACACAAACCATTTCCTAACCATCCACATACCGTCTTAACAATCTCCTTCCCTCAAATGGTTAGAAAACTCGTCGCCAAATAGTGACCATTTGGTCACCCTAAGCTCGCTCATTTGTGCTATACTGATCTCAGCGTCTGTTCCATCAGCAGATCGCCGCGCACCTTAACAACCGCATACCTGCCGCCGCCAACCTCTCTGGCAAGGGTCTGGAATCCACCTCAGTAGGCCTATCGCTCTTATAACTGCCTACTGATAACTTGTAACTTCTTGGCATCCTACAGCCAATGTCACTGCCGCCAATGACGCCAACCCGGCCATTTCCCCCTCACCAAACGGCAGAAGAGCTATCGAAGGGGTGAGGTTCTGAGCTTGTCTGCGCCGTCTTCCCTCGCTCCCGCCGTATTCTTTGTCGGTGACGACGACGACGACGACGACAAACACCCCCTCGGCGGGAACCTCGGCGCTTTCCCGCCGTCTTTCACCGCCACGCCGCCGCCGCCGCCGCCGCCAACCCCGTAATCTACCCCCACGTATTGTAATATTGCACACAGACCGTCCGGCTTTCCCGCGCCGCCGCTGCTGCTGCTGCAAAACCCGTTTGCCCTCGACCTGAAGATCGTCTACAATGTGCGCAAATACGCTGTTATGGAACTATTATTATTAGGAAAAGATATGGAGTCGGATTCATTCAAGCTTCACGTTGATCACATTTCCCTCAGTTTCGGCGGCATCCGTGCCCTCAATGACATCGATTTTTCCGTTCGCAAAGGCGAGATCCTCGCCGTGATCGGCCCCAATGGCGCGGGCAAAACCAGCCTCATCAACAGCATCAACGGCTTCTACACCCCCCAGCAGGGCAAAATTTGGTTCGAAGGTCAGGACATCACCCGCACCCCGCCCTACAAACGGGCGCAGCGTGGCATCTCCCGCACCTTCCAGAACATCGCCCTCTACACCAACATGACCGCCCTCGATAACCTCATGGCCGCCCGCCACATCCACATGAAAGCCAACATGCTCACCGGCGCGCTCTTCTGGGGTTCAGCCCGGCGGGAAGAAATCGAACACCGCCGTCATGTCGAGGAAATTATCGACTTTCTAGAGATGGAAGCCATCCGCAAAACCATCGTCGGCAACCTCAGCTACGGCCTGCGTAAACGGGTTGAACTCGGTCGCGCCCTCGCCCTCGAACCCACCCTCCTCCTCCTCGACGAACCCATGGCGGGCATGAATGTCGAAGAAAAAGAAGACATGGCGCGCTTCATCCTCGACATCCACGAACGCAAAGGCATGACCATCATGCTCATCGAACACGACATGGGGTTGGTCATGGATATTTCCAACCGTGTCGTCGCGCTGGACTTCGGGCGCAAGATCGCGGAAGGCACACCCGACGAAATCAAACAAAATGAGGCCGTCATCAAGGCCTATCTAGGGCAGGAGGCTTAACAACCCCATGGAAGCAGAGCCATCAACCCGGTCCATCCCGACCAAACCCGGCAAAATTTACACCAGCAGGGTGTCCACCACCTTCGGCGAAGTCACCCCCGACCGCGATACCCTGCCCAAGAACTTCCTCCTGCGCGTCCGCGAACTCGCCGACCGCGTCGCCATGCGCAAGAAGCGCTACGGCATCTGGCAGGAATACACATGGAACGAGGTCTATCGCCACGTCAGCGAATTCTGTTTGGGGCTGGTCAGCCTCGGCCTGCAAGCCGGCGAAACTGTCGCCATCATCGGCGACAACGACCCCGAATTCTACTGGGCGCAAATCGGCGCCCACAGCGCCCGCGCCAAATCCTTCGGCATCTTCAGCGATGCCGCCCCCGGTGAACTCCTCTTCGCCATCACCAAAGGTGAAGCCACCTTTCTCGTCGCGCAGGATCAGGAACAGGTGGATAAAGCCCTCGCCATCAAGGATAAAATCCCCGCTGTTCGCAAGATCATCTACTGGGACGATCAAGGTCTCTGGAACTACGACGATCCCCTCCTCGCCAGCTTCGAAGACATCGAAGCCCTCGGCAGGCAGTACGCCCAATCGCATCCCGGCCTCTACGAGCAGCTCGTCGCCAGCACACAGCGGCAGGACATCATCCTCCTCAGCATGACTTCCGGCACGACCAGCCTGCCCAAACTTGCCATGATCAGCAACTGGCGTCTGCTCTACGGTTACCTCACCAGCTTCGAGAAATTCGCCCGCAGCTATTCCACCGATACGTGGCTCTCCTTCAGCCCCATGGCGTGGCTCACCGAACAGGCCTTCGGTTTCACCCCCTTCCTCATGGATGGCTTCATCGTCCACTTCCCCGAAGGGCCGGAAACCGTCCCCACCGATATGCGCGAAGTTGCCCCCGCTGGCCTCCTCTTCCCCAGCCGCGTCTGGGAAAATCTCGCCAGCGTCATTCAGGTGCGCATCAACGACAGTTCGTGGTGGAATCGCCTGCTCTACCGCGCCTTCATGCCCGTTGCCTACCATGTTATCGACCTCGAAGATCAAGAAAAGCCCATCCCGCCCCATCTGCGCTTCGCCCGCTGGCTCGGTGAATTCGCCATCTTCGAACCCCTCCGTGACAAAATCGGCCTCACCCGCGCCCGCAACTCCCTCACCGCTGGCTCGGCCCTCAGCCCGGATGTCATCCGCTTCTTCCGCGCCATCGGTGTCGAACTGCGCCAGCTCTACGCCTCCACCGAGTCCGCCGGAACCATGCACCTCCCCGGTGATGTCAAGCTCGCCAGTGTCGGCGTCGTCATGCCCGGTGTCGAAGTGAAAATCGCTGACGATCAAGAAATCCTCCTGCGCACCGAAGCCATGTTCAGCGGCTATTTCAATGACCCCGAATCAACCGCCAAAGCTATCGATCAAGAAGGCTGGTATCACACCGGTGACGCCGGCTACATGGACGACCACGGTCATCTCATCTATTTGGATCGTGTCACCGATATGATCGAACTCGCCAACGGCGAAAAGTTCAGCCCGCAGTACATCGAAGGCCGCCTCAAGTTCAGCCCCTACATTCAGGATGTGATGGCCGTCGGCGGTTTCGATATGCACTTCGTCACCTGCATCATCAACATCAACTTCGAAAATGTCGCGCGCTGGGCCGAGAAAAACCGCATCGTCTTCACCACCTTCGTCGATCTCTCGCAAAAGGCCGAAGTCTACAACCTCATCAAAAAAGAGATCGAACACGTCAACGCCACCCTGCCGCCTGCCGCCCGTGTGCAAAAGTTCGTCATCCTTCACAAAGCTTTCGATGCCGACGAAGCCGAACTCACCCGCACCCGCAAGCTGCGTCGGCGTGCGCTGGAACAAAAATACGGTCAGATGTTGGATGCGATGTACGGCAACCGCGATCAAGTCACCGTCAGCGCCGAAGTCAAGTATCGTGATGGTCGCACCGGTGTGGTGGAAACCGCGGTCAAGGTCGGCACACTTTGATCACCGATGCGTCAAACCCGCATCATCCAATCGTCTCGTTAAAATAGGGTTCCAATATTGGGATTATTGATGGCTACTTTTTTTGAACAAAACAAACGGTATCTCATTTGGATGGGCTACATCCTGCTGGCGGTTGTACTCCTGCTCTGGTTAGGGCCGCTCATCGGGGAAAAGCGCCCCTCGCGCTGGGTGCAAACCACCATCACCGGCTTGCTCACCGGCGGCATCTATGCCCTCATCGCCCTCGGCATCGTCATCATCAACAAAGCCTCCGGCGTCTTCAACTTCGCCCACGGTTGGATGATGCTGCTCGGCGGCTTCATCTTCTACAGCTTTTTCTCCAGCGGGCAGGTCTCCCTACTCGCGGCAGTCCTGCTCTCCAGCGTGACCGTCATCATGGTCATGACCATGGGTAGTTGGCGCGATCTCCTTCAACCTCGCACGGCTCTCATCACCCTTGCGGCCATCATCATCCTCATCCTGCTCATGTCCCTCCCCGGCACGGAATGGAAGTTTGTCCGTGCCATCGCGGGCGGCGTCACCGGCGCGATGCTGCTGGGCTTGGTGGTCGAACGCTTCACCGTCCGTCCGCTCATCGGTCAGCCCCTTTTTGCCATGGTGCTCATGACGCTCGCCATCGGGCGTCTGCTGCAAGGGTTTATCCAGCTCACATGGGGCAGCGTCGAAACCCCGCTGCAAATCTTCACCACGCCCGAAGGCACATCCCTCCCCACCATCAAACTGGACAGCCTTCAAGAACTGCTTGGCGGAGTCGCCATCATCCAGCCCGGTCTGCTCATCTCCTTTGTGCTGGCGCTGCTGGCCTTCGTCGGTTTTGTGCTGTTCTTCCGCTTCACCAACGTCGGCCTCGCTATGCGTGCCAGTGCCGAAAATCAGCGTCTGGCGCAAGCTGTCGGGCTGCGCGTCCGCGTCATTCTGGCCGCGGCATGGGCCATCGCCGCGCTGCTGGCGACCGTTGGTGGTGTGCTGCAAGGCGGCGCGACCAACCTATCCGTGAACATGCCCCTGCTGGCGCTGCTGGCTTTTCCGGCGGTGCTGCTCGGCGGCCTCGAATCGATCAGTGGGGCGCTCGTCGGTGGCTTGGTGATCGGCTTCGTGCAGGAATGGACGAACCTCCTCTTCCCCGGCACACAGGCACACGTCGAACTCGCGCCCTATGTACTGCTGATGATTGTGCTGGTGATCCGCCCTGACGGATTGTTCGGCGAAAAACGAATCGAACGCATTTAGCTCACTGTGAAGCAGGCGGCACGTCCGCTTTTGAACGAGGATACTGCATGTCAGCCAACATTCGCCCCGCGGGCATACTGGATACCAACTACGCGCAGGACATCGCGCTCAACCGCACCCGTACCGATAAACTTATCTCCAATGGGTTGTTTGCGCTGCTCTTGCTCATCCCACTGCTGACTACCGAAGGCCCTTTTGGCCTGAACCTCATCCAGCAGTCATGGATCGGCATCATCATCCGCATCGCCATCTATGTCATCGCCGTTCAGGGCTTAAACATACTCGTCGGCTATACCGGCCAAATTTCACTGGGGCATGGGGCGTTCGTGGCTGTCGGAGCTTACAGCGCGGCCATCATGGCGCGTAACCTCGGCCTCCCGTTCTGGCTCATCATTCCACTGGCCGCCATATTCACGGGGCTGGTCGGCCTGCTTTTCGGCCTACCCTCTCTGCGCGTCAAAGGCTTCTATCTCGCCATGGCGACGCTGGCCGCCCAGTTCATTATCCCGTGGCTCTTGCGCTACCCCTTAGCCGATTTCACCAACGGTTCGCGCCCGCTGGAAGTCCCCATCCCCACGCTCGGCCCGCTTAGCTTCGCCAGCGACGCAGCCATGTACTACATCATCATCCCCCTCTCAGTCTTCATGATGCTCGCCGCCCGTAACATCATGCGCACCCGTGTGGGGCGCGCTTTCATCTCGGTGCGCGACAATGACTTGGCTGCGGAATTATTGGGCATCAACGTATTTGCCTACAAGCTGCAAGCCTTCTTCCTCAGCGCCTTCTTCGCCGGGGTAGCCGGGGCGCTCATCGCCTTTGAAACCAACAGTCTCTCGCTGGATAAATTTACGCTCAACCTATCCATCGAATTCCTCGCCATGCTCGTGATTGGCGGTGCGGGCTTCCCGCTCGGCCCACTGTTTGGCGTCGCTTTCGTCAATCTCCTCACGCAGGACATCATCCCCGCCCGCATCCTGCCCGCGGTCGGGCCAGTGCTGCCCGGTCTGCTGCCGTTCATCGATCCGGTCAATATCAACGCCGCGATCAGCCCGCTGCTCTTCGGGTTTATTCTTGTCATCTTCCTGATCGCCTCACCGCGCGGTCTCGCATATCGTTGGGAAATCTTCAAAATTGCTTGGAAGATCAGACCTTATTCGCATTAATGGGAGGGACGCGACAATTCACAATCTTGCTATACTGTGTATATGGGTATAGACCCCGTAATAATTTTTACAAGAAAGGTTGTTTAGAGATGAAACGAAAAATGTTGTTCTTGCTCATGCTCGTTCTGATGATCGCCGCAGCGCTCCCTGCGACCGCGCAGGATATGGCGATGCCGGACTTCATCCAGCACACCGAGTGTGAAGTAGATCTAACCGGGCAGACCATTCCGATTTATCACTTTGGTGATCTCAGCGGTTCCTACGCCTTCATCACCCAGCCCCTGCTGGCCGGCCTCAGCGATGCCATCAAGTACTACAACGAACATGGCGGCATCTGCGGCGCGACCCTGAAGTCTGATGTCGGCACGGAATACCGCGACACCGGCGGCAACCGTGAAGAAACACAGGCTGCTTACGACTACTTCTCTACCCTCGCCGATAAGCCCGACTTGGTCGTGCTCTATGCTTCCGGTGACGCCGAACTGCTGCGTACACAGGTAGAAGAAGATGAAATCCCCGCCCTCATCTCGGCAGGTTCAGTCGCCGGTCTTTACGGCGAAGATGCCCAGACCCCCGGCTGGATTTATGCTTCCAACCCGCTCTACGCTGACCAAATCGGCTCGTTCTGCAAGTTCGTTTCGGAAAATCCGGATCGTTATCCTGATCCGGTGATCGGTTACATCAGTTGGCCGGGCGCGTTCGGTGAAGCGGCCTACACCGCGGAAACCATCGCCTACTGCGCTTCGCTGGGTGTCACCATCACGGGTACCCCCGAATACTTCCTGCCCACCGCCACCGACATCAGCACCAATGTGCAAAATCTGGTAGACGCGGGTGCCAACATCCTCTACACCAACTCGCTGGCTAGCGGCCCTGCTATTGTCGCCAAGACAGTGGTTGATCTGGGGCTGGAAGACAGCGTTCAGATCGCCGGCGTCAACTGGGTGCTGGATACATCAGTAGGTCTGCTGGGCCGTACCACCCTCGGCTCGGATGGTCTGCCTGCCGTCAACGGCTTGGTCGGCTCCATGCCCTTCCACTGGTGGACGGAACGTCAGGTTCCCGGCATCGCCTTCATCAACGAACAGGCCGCCGCTAACGAACGGCAGTTGAGCACGCAGAACATCGCTTACCTGTTGGGTTTCGGCATCGTCGATACCTACACCGAACTCTACATCCAAACCGTCAACCGCGTTGGCAGCTTAGAAGCAGTCACAGGCGCTGACCTCAAGCAAACCATCGAGAGCGTCAGCTATTCGCCGCTTGGCCTTTATACCTTTGACTATCAGGGTGGCGAAGTGCGTGCCGTACCGGATAATCGTATCGCACAAATGGCCTTCCTGAATAAGACGATGAATGGCCCCGCTACCTCCGGCGAAGATGCCTTGACCGTCGATCTGCCTGATGGCACCAAGGCCTTCATTCCGCTCATTATTCCGTTGACCGAATTTGCCGCCGCTCCGGATTTGCGTCCGGGTGGCGCAGATGTACCGGCAAGCTAGTTGACAAGTCACCCAGAGGAGGCTGCTGAACGGCAGCCTCCTCCCTTTCCGAAATCGTTTCTCAACAGAAATTTCGACTATGCTCAACGTCAACAATATTGAAGTTATTTACAACAGCGTTATCTTGGTGCTGCGCGGCATTTCCTTCCAAGTGGAAGATGGCAAAGTCGTCACCTTACTCGGCCCAAACGGCGCAGGCAAATCAACCACCCTCAAAGCAATTAGCGGCTTACTCAAGGCCGAAATGGGTGAAGTGACGCGTGGCAACATCACATGGAACAATGAACGCATCGACCTGCTAACGGGTGAAGACATCGTCCGCAAAGGTCTGATTCAGGTCATCGAAGGCCGTCCCATCTTTTCTCATCTCACTGTTGAAGAAAATCTGCAAATCGGTTCGATGCCCTATCATGGCGGTCGCTACTTCAAGCAGGATTTGGAGCGCATCTTCACCTATCTCCCCCGCTTGAAAGATTTGCGCAAACGGGTGAGCGGTTACCTTTCCGGCGGCGAGCAGCAGATGATGGTCATCGGACGCGCTCTGTTGGGTCATCCCAAACTGATGATGCTCGATGAGCCATCGCTCGGCCTTGCCCCCATGCTGGTCGCCGAGATTTTCGAAATCGTCCGCGCCATCAACCAGCAGGAGAAAATGTCGGTGCTGCTGGTGGAACAGAATGCACGCGCCGCGCTTAGTCTGGCGGATTATGGATACGTCATGGAAGAAGGACGTATTGTGCTCGATGGGCCGGGCGAACAACTCCGTGACAACGAAGATATTAAAGAGTTTTATCTGGGTTTGAATACGTCCGGCGAGCGCAAGAGTTACCGCGATGTCAAGCATTACAAGCGGCGCAAGCGCTGGCTCGGTTAAACATCGCATCTGTTCGGCACAGATTGAGAGGACATATCAAGACATGGCTGCTTCACTCGACCAACGCATCCACGACCTTATCGTCCATGCCTACAACCACGCTCCAGCCATTCGCGGCATCATGGATAGCGCGGGCGTGCAACCGCAGGACATCCAGACAGCAGCCGACCTCGCGCGTATTCCGGTGACGAGCAAGGATGCGCTGGTGAAAATCCACGAGGACAATCCACCCTTCGGCGGGTTTCTAGCGGTTGATCCGGATACCTTACCGCGCATCTACATCTCCCCCGGCCCCATTTACGATCCCCAGCCACCGAACCCGGATGGCGTAGAGAGTACGTTGGCGCCTTTTCGCTATGTCGGTTTCGGCAAAGGTGACCGTGTGCTCAACACCTTCATGTACCACCTGACACCGGCAGGGTTGCTCTTGGATGAAGCGCTGCGCGGCTGTGGCGCGACCGTCCTCCCCACCGGACCGGGCAATACCGAGCTGCAAATCATGATGGCACTCAAGCTGAATGCCACCGGTTTTGTGGGAACACCCAGCTTCCTCGCCACTATCCTCGACAAAATGACCGAGATGGGAATCCCACAGCCTGCGGTTCCAATCAAAAAAGCGCTCTTCACCGCCGAACCCTACACTCCTAATCAGCGTGCCCGTTTCGAAGGCGAGTACGGCATGAAAACCACCTCGGCCTATGGCACAGCCGATCTAGGGATGGTCGGCTATACGCGTGACGGAATACAAGGGTTTTGTATTCTGGACAGTCTCTATATTCAGATATGCGATCCGGAAAATGGGCAGCCAGTTGACGCAGGTCACACAGGGGAAATCGTCGTCACGACCTTTAACAAGGGTTACCCATTGGTGCGTTTCGGCACCGGTGATTTGGGCGTGCTGGCAGCCGAACCTGAAGCGGGCTGCGAGGGTGCGCAGCAGCTTCTAGCGCTTCTAGGACGCAGCGGAGATGCCATCAAAGTGCGCGGTATGTTCCTCCATCCCAACCAGATTCTCGCGGCCGTCTCGCGCATTCCGGCCATCAAACACGCACAAGCCATCATTACCCGTCCTGAGAATAAGGATTTCATCACCCTACGCGTCGAACTTCGTCCGGAACACGCCGGAATAGACATCCGTGAGGGCATCATGAACAGCGTACAAGCCATGTCCCGCCTGCGCGTGGATGTCGTCGAAGTCGTCGAGCCGGGCATAATTGATCCAGCTCAGCGAGTTGTGCGTGACGAACGTAAATGGGAATAACCACCTCAGCAAAATCGGCATGCCCAAGGGTGATCAAACCGATCACCCTTTTTAATCTATCGTCGCCAGAATATTTGTGCTACCATCAATAAATAATCAAATAAGGTGGCAATAAACGGATATATAGTCGAATACATTTATTCGTACAATGAAGCCTGTAATCGAGTCCGCCGCACGGTATTGAAAGAGATTGTTGTGACGACAAAACAAGCTTGGATTGGTTTTTGGATACTAGCCCTCATCTGGGGATCTTCATTTTTATTTATCCGCATCGGGGTTGAACATATTCCCCCCTTCCAATTAGTATTCATTCGCACCGGAATCGCAGCAATTGGCCTGAACATCGTCGTGTACTTACGCGGGAAACGCCTCCCAACCGATTGGAAAAGTATTCGTGATTTGCTGTTCTTAGGCATCGTGAACACGGTATTTCCCTTTGCGCTCATTACATGGGGTGAAACTAGCATTGAGAGTGGTCTGGCAAGTGTGTTACAAGGGACTGCCGCACTGTTCACACTGGTTGTGGCTCACTTCACTTTTGCAGACGAACGAATCACCCGCCGCAAGTTGATCGGCCTCGTCATCGGCTTTATAGGTTTGATCGTGCTCGCCAGCCGCAGCACCGGCGAAGAAGTCAGCAGCGTCGATTCGACTATGCACTTACTCGGTCAGCTTGCCATCGTAGCTGCTTCATTCTGCTATGCGCTTGGCGGCGCTTACAGCCGTAAGGCGATGCAAAATCGGTTGGAACCAATTGTAGTCGCTGCCGGAGCGATGACAGTAGCATCAATCACCACCGGCATCATCACCTATCTCTCACCAGCGTTCGGTGGTCAACCAGTCGTCATGCTCAACGGGCTTGAAACACGCACCCTTGGGGCAATTCTAGCTTTAGGTCTGGTCAATACATTTGTAGCCTATCTAATCTTCTATTCGCTGGTTTCTGTGCTAGGTGCAGCGCGAGCCTCCATGATTACCTATGTAATACCCGCAGTCGGTCTGGTTTTGGGTGCGCTCTTCCTTGGCGAACAAATCGACCTACTGCTCATCATTGGGGCGATCATGATCGTAGGTAGTATTGCTATCGTCAATCTCAACATCACTTCCCTATTCAAGCGTTCATCAGCGCCGACAGCCAAGGTTGTACAGGATGCAGCACAGTGAAATCCGGGTTCTAAAATCAACAGATGCCCCCGCTGTTGCCACTCTATTTCAGAAAATAGGCTGGGATCAATCGGTGTCTTATATCAGTAATTTCATCAAGTGGGGGCATTTAGGGAGCTTTGGTCTCTTCATAGACAATCAAGTGGTCGCTACCGCCATCACAATTACCTATGCGAATGATCTGGCATGGGTAGGCATGGTTACTTGCGACCCTGACTACCAACGACGCGGGTTTGCCCGCCGCATGATGGAAACCACAATGCATTATGTGGAACAACAGGGTATCAGAACCACGATGCTAGACGCCTCTGATTTAGGGTATGGATTGTACGAAAGCATGGGCTTTCAGCCGCTATACAAAATCAACATCTGGGTTGGAGCGCCAGTTTTCCAAGAACCTAGCCAGTGGATACGTAGGATGACTCGAAACGACTTGCCATCTGTGACAAAAATAGATGCACAAATTTGTGGTCTCAATCGTCAGCGGGTCATGGAATGGGCATATGAAGATGGTCATGCATGGGTTTATGAGCAAGACGGATTGATTACAGGTTATCTTTTTAGTCGTGGATCAGGTAATCCCTCACGAATTGGCGCTTGGTTTGGATATTCCCCAACGGCAGCGAATGCCTTGCTAGCGGCATGTGGTAATCAAGCAATAGAAGCAAACCGTAAAATGCGAATCAGCGCACCAGAACCCAATGAAGCGGCAGCAGAAATAGCGCAGCGCGCAGGTCTCAGGCTAGATCGCCATGTTACACGTATGGTTTATGGCGCTCCAGCACCGGGGAATATGGAACAGCAATACAGCGTAGCCAGTTTCTCAACCGGATAATATTGAAAGGGAGGAGGGGAGGAAAAGGGGGGAGAGAAACAAAAAGCGGGAGGCAGAGGAGATGAGAGAAAAAGGGGTTGGCAGCGGCGTACTCTCCCACTTCGTTACCAAAGCAGTACCATCCGCGCTCGTGAGCTTAACTTCCGGGTTCGGAATGGGTCCGGGTGT
>JAFLCH010000064.1 GCA_017303775.1 Anaerolineae bacterium
GTCGCCGATATGGTCACCGTGACCGATGTCGGGCGCGACTGGATGCGCTTCCGTGTTGCCGAGCCAACCGTCACCAATCCCGCCCTCCTGCGGCGCGTCGCCGGTTTAGGCATCGATGTCATCACCCTCGCCCCCATCACCCGCACGCTCGAAGACATCTATCTTCAAGTCGTCAAGGAAGATGAAGGCGTCAGCGAACATGAACAGTAAAACCCGCAGCGGACGATCAGGAGATCGCTTCAACCCATGACCACACAAACCATCCATCCGTTACCCGTTCAGCGCGGCTGGCGTGAAGTGCTCAGCAACGCCCTCATCATCACCCGCCGCGAAGTACGCGACAGCTTCCGCGACTGGCGCATCATCGCCCCCATCATCATTCTCACCTTCGCCTTCCCCATGCTGGCGCAGTTTCTCGCCGGCAGCTTCCTCAACTTCGTCTCGGATTACGGCGCGGAGATCATCGGCGAACGCACCATTCCCTTCCTGTTGATGATCGTCGGCTTTTTCCCCATCTCCATCTCACTCGTCATCGCGCTCGAAACCTTCGTCGGGGAAAAAGAACGCCGCAGCCTCGAACCGCTCCTCAGCACCCCCCTCAGCAACACCGAACTCTATATCGGCAAAACCCTTGCCGCCATGATCCCGCCCCTCGCCGCCAGTCTCGGCGGCATGGCCGTCTATCTATTCAGCCTGTTAGGGGGCGATTTAGCGTGGCGGCCTCCCCTCGCGCTCATCGTCCAGATCATCCTGCTCACCGTGACGCAGGCGCTGGTCATGGTGACCGGCGCGGTCGTCGTCTCCAGCCAGACCACCAGCACCCGCGCCGCTAACCTGCTCGCCAGCTTCATCATCATTCCCGTCACCCTGCTCGTGCAGGCCGAAAGTGTCATCATGTTCCTCGCGCCGGATGCCGAATCGCCCAGCGGCATCAGCGCGTTGTGGGCCATCATCGTCGGCATGCTCGTCGCCACCATTCTGCTCCTGCGCGTGGGCAACGCCGTCTTCAACCGCGAAGAACTGCTGGGGCGCACCATCGACCAACTCAACCTGCGCGGAACGTTCCGCAGCCTCTGGCGCTGGACGAAATCCGTCGACTCAACCGGCACACCCGCCCGCAGCCTCCTGCACTGGTATCGCGCTGGAGTCTTTCCGGCGGTCGGACGTCTCGGCTTGGCGCGTTGGATCGTCATCGCCGTCTTTCTGTTCGCCCTCGTCGGTGGCTACATCGTCGGCCAATCCCCCGAATGGCAGCTTCGACTGCCTCAAGATGCCCGCATGCAAAACGCGGCGCAGATGATCGAACCCCTCCTCAACGTACCCACCCAGAGCGGCGCGCTGCTGGCTATCATCTGGCAAAATGGGCGCATTCTGCTGGGGGCGCTGGCGCTGTCCATCATCACCTTCGGCGCGGCCTCTCTCATCCTCACGCCTGCCGTCTATTTCATTCTCGGTTATCTGTTTAGCCAGATCCTCGCCGCCGGTTATAATCCCGCCTTCATGTTCGCCGCCGTCTTCACCCACGGCATCATCGAAATTCCGGTCATCGTGCTGGCGACGGCTGCCGCCTTGCGCATGGGCGCGGTCGTCACCAAACCGCCGCAGGGAATCGGCGTGGGGCAGGCGTGGTCGATGACCTTTGGTGATACACTCAAAATTGCGTTGGGGTTGGTGCTGCCCGGTTTAGTGCTCGCGGCCTTCATCGAAGCCTTCATCACACCCGGCCTCGTCGTAGCGGTACTTTCCGCCTCATAACATGGAAATGACCTTTAACCAATGGCGGATAGTATGTTAATGTATAGTATAATCATTACACCGGTGCAGTCTTATATTTCATTTATTCTTTGAGGCTGGAACATGGCTCGAATTCTCATTCTGGGGACAGCGGCTGCGGTGCGGGATGCCAACCATGATAACACCCACTTCGTTCTGCTGGGTGATCATGGCCCCTTGTTGGTGGACTGCGGCTCGAATCCTTTAGGGAAGTTCCAGTTCGAGGATGTCGATGATGAAAAGTTGAAGGATGTCATCCTCACCCATTTTCATCCCGATCATGTTAGCGGCGTGCCCAACATGCTCATGCATATGTGGCAAATGGGGCGGCAGTCTCCGCTCCGTTTCTATGGCCTGCATCACTGCATGAACCGCATGGAAGATATGATGGTCGCCTTCTCATGGACGGAATGGCCGAACTTCTTCCCCGTCACCTTCAACCGCGTCAGCGAACGCTTCAACGCGCCGGTGCTGGAAAACGAAGACTTCAAAATCACGGCGTGGCCGGTGCAGCATTTCGTTCCCACCGTCGGCCTGCGCATCGAAAATAAACAGAACGGCAAAGTCCTCGCCTATACCTGCGACACCAATCCCACTCCCTCGCTTTACGAACTCGCCAAGGGGGCGGATATGCTCATTCACGAGTCTGCCGGTGAAGGCTTCGGCCACAGCAGCGCTCGTCAAGCAGGCGAAACCGCTACCCGTGTCGGCGCGAAATCGCTCTATCTCATTCACTATTGGGTATGGGAAACCGACCCCTCGCCGCTCGTCGAACAGGCCAGAGAAACCTACGACGGCCCGATCATCCTCTGTCAGGATTACGACGTCTACGAATTTTAGTGCGCATCAAAGCTGCATTGACGGTTAACCCTTGGTGGGTTCAACCTCTTCCAGCGGCTTGACGGTGGCGTGCAAGAACTGGAAGTCATCGCGCGGTGGGATGATCTCATGCACTTCCATCACCTTAAACTTCACCCGCCCGATCTGCACAACCGCCCCGACCTGCGGGCGTTCATTCTCGTTTTTGATGCCGCCGGGGTAATTGCCCCCGCTTACAACATAGCTCACTTTATAAATCATGATTCCTGCCCCCGCTTACAGACACCTATACTGGCGCGTCTCTAGATACTGGTTGTAGGATCGAGATTCTTGTGCCGCAGCTTGAAGCTGAGATCCAGCGCAAGGTTGCGCATCATGATGAAACCGATAGCGGTATCCTGTTGGCACAGAGTCATGAGTGCCGTGCTGGTGATCGAATAAACCTCGGTTCCGTCTTCAATCGCCAGCACCGAAGCCGAACGCGCCCCTTTATCCAGCAGCGCCATCTCGCCGAATATCTGTCCCTGTCCCAAATACAATGCTGCGTGATCGCCACCTCCTGCGTCAGCAAACCGGATCTCGACCTGTCCCCGCGTCACGATATACACCCGGTCGTCCGTGCTTCCCTGTTTGAAGATGATGTCGTCTGTGTTGAAGGTTTCGGAGCGGCTGATGCTGGTCAAACGGGTTAACTGGTCGGTGTTCAATCCGCTGAAAAGAGGTACACTGCTGAGGAGTTTCACCAATTCCATAGTTTCACCTCACTTACCCTGTATCCATATTGTATCCGATTCAAGCGTCCCGCGCACCGCATTCTGCCCAATTTGTTGGAGTCTCGCCCGCCGCTTGTGTTACAATGCCAGCCTTTATGAAAATCTAACAGGCTTCTTACACGCAGTCAGTAAGCTAATGGCATCTGTGTCTCATCAGTATTGGGTCATGCTGTGCTGTCCGCCGAACACTTGCCGGTCAGGATGTTGACGATGCACCGTACTCATAAACCCAATTATCTGAAGACCGAATTACAGGCGGCTAACAAGAAATGGATAACGATGATCCGTTCAACTCGCCCTTTTACCCCGCCGACCGATGTATTGGAACTGGCGGATAAAATTTTGATTGTGGTCGAAATTGCCGGGATGCGCACCGACGATCTGAACATCACCCTGCAAGATCGGCGTTTGAGCATCAGTGGTACGCGGCAAAAACCGCAGCATCCCAACCCTGCCTATCATCAGGTGGAAATCGGCTTCGGCGACTTCAGAGTCGAACTCGAACTCCCGTGGCAGGTGGAACGGGATCATGTAACAGCAACCTACGAAGCGGGGTTTTTGGAAGTTGAACTCCCGCGTAAAGCACCCCGCAGCATCCGCGTGGTGAATACCGGCGCGAATGGCGACGAATAAAGGCAAATAGAATGACACCAAAACGCAATGAAGATCTCACACGTGCCGCATTTTTTGCAGGCGACACTCCACCTGCGAGTGCGCGCACGGAACTTGAAGTGACCGTGAAAGATCAGCCCGAAGAAGAAACCGAAGAGGCGCGTCGTCCGCAACCGGAAATTCCGGCGGAAATTCCCATCCTCCCGCTGCGGGGGTTGGTCGTCTATCCACAAACCGCGATTCCCCTCACCGTTGGGCAACCGCGCAGCATCAAGCTGGTTGATGACGTCATCGCCGGTGATCGCCTCATCGGCTTGGTCGCCGCCAAAGACCCGGAAATGGAAACCCCCGGCCCGAACGATGTTTATCAGATCGGGACACTCGCCTCCATTCATCGCCTCTTTCGCGCCCCGGACGGCACAATCCGCCTGCTGGTGCAGGGTTTAGCGCGCATCCGTGTCGATGAATACACCGAGACCGAACCCTACCTGCGCGCCAAAGTCTCTGCCATCCCCGAAAGTGTGGAAGACACCCTCGAGGTCGAAGCGCTCGTCCGCAATGTCGTCGAGCAGTTCCAACGCTTGGGTGATCTCGTCCCCAACATTCCCAACGAACTCATCAGCAACGCGCTGAATGTGGATGATCCGCTGCAATTGGTCTACGCCATTTCCACTTACATTCGCATCGGCCTCGCCGACGCGCAGGACATTCTGGAAATCGAAAGCACCGACGCCAAGCTCCGCCGCCTCATGACCATTCTCAGCAAAGAACTCGAAGTGCTGGAACTGGGACGTAAGATTCAAACCGAAGCCCAGACCGAGATGGAAAAGGTGCAGCGCGAATACTATCTGCGCGAACAGTTGAAAGCCATCCAGCGTGAACTCGGTGAATCCGACGAGCAGATGGTCGAAGTGGAAAACTTCCGCAAGAAGATTGCCGAAGCCGGCATGACCGAAGAAGCCCACAAAGAAGCCGAGCGTGAACTCGACCGCCTCTCCAAGCTGCCCACGGCTGCCGCAGAATATGGCGTCATCCGCACCTATCTGGACTGGATCACCAGCCTGCCGTGGTCAAAAACCACCGAAGACAAGCTGGATATCGCCCATGCCCGTACCATCCTTGACGAAGACCACTACGGCCTCAAGGATGTCAAGGAACGCATTCTCGAATATCTGGCCGTGCGTAAGCTGCGTAAGGAACGAGATCTCGATAAAGTCGAAAAAGAATCCGACTACAGCATCCGCCGCGAACGGCGCGGTGCCATTCTCTGCTTTGTCGGCCCGCCCGGTGTTGGCAAGACCTCGCTCGGTGCATCCATAGCCCGCGCGATGGGGCGCAAGTTCATCCGCATGAGTCTCGGCGGTGTGCGTGATGAAGCCGAAATTCGCGGTTTCCGCCGCACCTACATCGGTGCCATGCCGGGACGCATGATCCAGACCATCCGCCGCGCCGAGTCCAAAAATCCGGTCATCATGCTCGATGAAATCGACAAACTCGGTCGTGACTTCCGGGGCGATCCGGCCAGCGCGCTGCTTGAAGTGCTCGATCCGGAACAAAACGCCGAATTCCGCGATCACTACATGGACGTAGCATTCGACCTGAGCGATGTGTTCTTCATCACCACCGCCAACGAATTGGAACCCATCCCCGGCCCGCTGCGCGATCGTATGGAGATCATCCCGTTGAGCGGCTATACCGAAGAGGAAAAGGTCGCCATCGCTGAACAATATCTCGTCAAGCGCCAGACCAAAGAAAACGGTCTGCGCCCCAAGGAGATCGATTTCACCCACGAGGCGCTGCTCACCATCGTGCGCGATTACACCCGTGAAGCCGGTGTGCGTACACTGGAGCGCGAAATCGGACGTGCCGCCCGTAAGGTCGTCACCCGCATCGCCGAAGGTAAGACCAAGAAGGTCACCATTAAGCCCAAGCAGGTGCGCGATCTGCTCGGCAAGCCGCGTTATGGCTACCGCGAGGAAATCGAAGAACGTACCGATCTCCCCGGTGTCGCCACCGGCCTCGCATGGACACCCGTCGGCGGAGATGTCCTGTTCGTCGAAGCCGCCCGTATGCCCGGTGGCAAGGGCTTCCAGTACACCGGACAGTTAGGCGAGGTGATGGCCGAAAGTGCTCGCACCGCCCTCAGCTACATTCGCTCTAAAGCGGAAGATTTCGGCCTCGACCAGACCTTCTTCGAAAAGAACGACATTCACATTCACGTCCCCGCCGGCGCAGTACCCAAAGATGGTCCATCCGCCGGTGTGACCATGGCCGCCGCGCTGGCCTCGCTCATCACCGGTCGCCCCACCCGCAGCAATGTCGCCATGACCGGCGAAATCACCCTGCGCGGTCAGGTGCTGCCCGTCGGTGGCATCAAGGACAAAGTGCTGGCCGCGCACCGCTTCGGCGTCGATACCGTCATCATCCCCAAGAAGAACGAGAACGACCTCGACGATCTGCCGGATGAAGTGCGCCAGCAGCTCAAGTTCGTCCTCGCCGAAAAGGTTGACGATGTGCTCAACGCCGCTCTCGTCCCTGCCGACCAGAACAAGAATGGGCGCAAGGCGAAAAAGTAGTGTATAGTAGGACACAGGGAGTAGGCTTCCATACTCCCTGTGTGTCCATCAGGGGCCGCTCTGTAACCAAATGCACAGAAACAACGCCCTGTAACAAATTAGGGAGAATACCCGTGCTTAAAGTAATGATTGTGGATGATGACCGGAACACCGTTAAACTGCTGCAAACACTGCTGGAACTAGACGGATTCGAGGTGTCGGTTGCGCCACGTGGGGCAGATGTCTTGCCCGCTGCCCAGCAGAATAAGCCGGATATTTTCCTCATGGATTATCATCTCTCCGATATGGACGGCGTAGAGGTAATCCGTGAGCTTCGTGCCACTGAAGCCTTCGCCACCACCCCTATCGTTGTGGCCTCCGGTTTGGATGTGGGCGATGAAGTGCTCGAAGCCGGTGCCAATCATTTCATGGTCAAGCCCTTTGAACCGGGTGACCTGCCCAATATTTTTAACCGCTTGATCAAGAGTGGCTAATGCACTGACACGCACCATTGGATAGCGACCGGTCAGCAGTCTAGCAAAGAAAATGAAACTATAACCAATATTATGTCCTCCCGTAAAAAGTCCCGGATGCAGTGGTATCGTATGGATTTACATCTCCATACCCCTGCCTCCTCAGATTATCAAGAACCGCACGTCAGCTATCTGGATATTCTTCGCAAAGCTGAATTCAGAGGCGTCGATATAATTGCCTTCACCGACCACAACAGCGTCGGTGGTTATGCTGCCATGATGCGCGACATCGAGCAGCTCACCTTTCTCGAAGGCTTAGGCCGTGCTCAGCCGGAAGAAATCCGTCGCTTGGCCGAATACCGCCGCCTGCTCGACAAAATCCTCGTCCTCCCCGGTTTCGAGTTCACCGCCACCTTTGGCTTCCACATCCTTGGTGTCTTCTCACCGGATACCCCGGTGCGCTACATTGAACACCTCCTGCTCAGCCTCAACGTCCCGCCCAATGTGCTGGACGAAGGCAATTCTGATGTCGGCGCGTCCTCCGATGTGCTCACCGCCTACCAGACCATCGACGAAGCCGGTGGCATCTGCATCGCCGCCCATGTCAACAGCAGTCATGGCGTCGCCATGCGCGGCTTCGACTTCGGCGGTCAAACCCGCATCGCCTATACACAGGATCGTCACCTCCACGCGCTCGAAGTCACCGATCTGGGGCGCAAAGATCGCAACAGCACCGAGCGTTTCTTCAATGGCACAAAATCCGGCTACTCCCGGCGTATGCGTTCCATTCAAGGCTCGGATGCGCACCGCCTGAACGCCGCCCCTAATGCCGACAAAAACAGCAAGAACGCCAATCTCGGCGTCGGGGATCGTGTCACCGAAGTCCTGCTGTCGGAACGTTCCTTTGAAGCCCTCTTGGAAATGTTTCGCGGAACCGACTTTTCGCGTACTCGCCCCTACAATCCCAGCCGCCAGCCGCTCGATTATGTGCAGGCGGCTCGTGAAGAAGGCTCGACGCTCGTCCAATCCTTCCACGAAAGCATGACCAAACAGGGCGGTCGTCTCTACGGGGTCATCACCGATGTCTGTGCCTTCGCCAACACCAACGGCGGCACCATTTATGTCGGCCTCCCCTCCGATCCTAAAAAGCCTCCGGTCGGTGTTTCCAACCCGCAGTCCAGCGTAGACACCCTCCATCAAGAAATCAGCCGCCTCATCAGCCCGCGCCTCGATGTCGAAATCGATGTGCAGGAAACGCAGGGCAAATCCATCATCCGCATTCAAGTGCCCAGCGGGGATGATCGTCCCTATGCCATCGAAGACAACCGCATCTACGTGCGCGATGAAGCCGATACCACCCTCGCCGTCCGCGACGAGATTGTCAATCTGGTACGGCAGGGCTTGAATCTTCAAGAACAGGTGGCGGAACCCATCGCCCCGCTTCCGGCAGCGCCCATTTTCACCCCGGTGGCTGTGCCTGCTGTCCCGGTCAAATCGGTTGATCAGGGCGCTCCTCCGCCAACAGGTGGGGTAGAAATCATCGACGAAGAACAGCGTGGGGACGAACGTTATTACACCATGCGCGACCTCCGCAACGGGAACATCGTCAAGAATGTGACGCGCACCTCCGCCCGCCGCCTCTGGCACTACGCCATCAAGCAGCGCGAAGGCAATCCCGTGCGCGCCGAAAAAGTGAGTTGGCATGGGGACATCGGCCTCTGGCAGCGCTATCAGAAAGTAGGCGAGAATCGCTACGATCTGGTGCAGCGGACGCCGGATCAAGTGCGCGTCTACTATGGCGTCACCGAAGAGGGCATGTCCGGCCCTTGGCAGGTGTTCATCGCACCGGATGATGCCGAGTAAACGTGGTTCGCCCGACTGCTGATCGCTTGGCCGGGGTCATCGGCCTCTTTTTCGTCCTGTTGGCGCTCGTTTATGCCAGCGTCACGCCCATCTTCGAACCGCCCGACGAAGCCGCCCATTTCCTCTACATCCACAACCTCCTCCGGCAGGGTGAACTGCCGGTCATGCAAGACCGCCGCACCACCATCGCCGAAACAACCCCCCTAGAAACGCGTCTCTCCCTCCAGATTCATCACCCGCCGCTCTACTATCTGGGCGGCGCGCTGCTCATCAGTTGGACACAACGCGCCGATGTGCTGGACTATCTGCAAGTCAATCCGTTCGCCGCTTATGGGGTTGTCACCCCCAACAACCAGAATGTTTTCCTCCACCGTCCGGCGGTTCCAACCGGAGACACGGCGCTGGCCGTCTACATCCTCCGCCTTTACAGCATCGCGCTGGCAGCCGGCACCTTAACCTACGTCTATCGCACCGCCCGTCTGATAGTCGGCGCGCGCACCGCCCTCGTCGCCCTGCTGCTGGTCGCCTCCATCCCCACCTTCATCTTCATCAGCGCCAGCATCAATAACGACAATCTCGTCACCTTTTTCTACAGCGCTGGCGTCTATTGGTGTGTATCGGTCTGGCAGCGCAGGGCAGTCACACGGCGCGATGCCCTGCTCATCAGCCTCATCCTCGCCGGAATCGCCCTCAGCAAACTCCCCGGCCTATCGCTTTTTGGCGTCGTCTATGGTTGGCTCATCTATGGGCTGTGGCGCGGGCGTTTCAACAGGAACACTGTCCTCCGCGTGCTCCTCACCTCTAGTCTGCTCACCTTGCTGCTGGCCGGCTGGTGGTATCTCCGTAACCACATGATCTATGGCGACTTCTTGGCGATGCAAGCCTCCCTCAACATCTGGTCGCGTGGTCAGCCGCCCACCGACCCGCAAATCATTCTCTCCGAGGCCAAAGGCGTATGGGAATCGCTCTGGATGATCTTAGGGCAGTTCAACATTCGCGGCCCCGATTGGCTCTACGCTTACCTGCCCATCATCACGCTCACGGGCATTGTAGGTGCGCTTGGGCTGGCGCGGCGGCATAAAGCCCTGCGCAGCGAACTGCTCTTGCTGTCCGGTGTCTGCCTGCTCATGATTGCCGTCCTCGCCTATACCACCCGTCAGGCCAATGTGTCGCAGGGGCGCATTCTCTTTCCGGCGCTGGTTGCCTTCGCCCCGCTGCTGGCAGCCGGTTGGCGGCACATCATCGGTCGCTGGTTAGGGGTGCTGTGTCTGCTCCCGCTCACCCTCATCGCGCTCCGTGCCCCGCTGGCCGAACTGTCCACCGCCTACGCCCCGCCTGAAACCATAACCGCCCTTCCCGCGCAGGCACGGCGCATCGACGCGCAGTCAGAAGGCTTAACCCTGCTCGCCTACCAGCTTCAGCAGGACACCCTTCAGCCCGCCGGCATCCTCCGCCTCACCCTTTACCTGCAAGGCCAGCATCCCGAAGATCCTGTCCTCTTTGTCAAAGCGCTCGACCCGATCACCCAAACACCTGTGGGCGGGGCTGACCTCTATCCCGGCATGTCACCCACTTCGGCGCTCGACCCCCAAACCATCTACGCTGTACAGGTCGCCTTCCGCCTTGACCCCTCACAGCTTTCCACACCGCCGCCCTATCGCCTCAATTTGCAGTTGGGCTGGCGCGTGCTCAAGAATGATCGTTTCCTGCCGTTGGAAGATGCGCAGGGCAGGTCGCTCGCCGGTCTGGTGCTGCCGGGGCCAACCCTCCTTGATCAGTCTCTATCCCCGCCCGCACCCACCATCCCCGCCGATGTCACCTATGGCGGCATCATCCAGCTCACCGGCTATGACCGCTCGGCGCAGTCCCTCAAACCCGGCGACACGCTCACCATCACTTTACATTGGCGCGCTCTGGGGCAAACGCCTGATGATTATGTGGTCGCAGTAGGGTTGATCGATTCCGCTGGCACCATGATCGCCAACGCGGATGCCATGCCTGCTGGTTATCCCACTTCAGCATGGCGCACCGGTACAGCCTTCTTGGATACACGTGTCCTACACATCCCGCCGGACACCCCGCCCGCCGAACTGCGCCTCTACCTCGCGTGGTATGACCCGCTCATCATCACCCGCCGTTTGCCTGCCAGCGGCGCGCATGTGCAGCCCGGTGACTTGTTCCTCGCGCCGGAGGTTTTTCAGGTTGTCATAAATTAGAAAATGATGAGTTGTCAAAAATTTCACAAATCTTCCATCAAATCTCCACAATCTTCCGTTATAGTGGAATCATAAAGCGGCGGAGATCGTCATTGTTAAATCGCAGTGCTCAACCCCCACGACTCCGCCGACTTTTTTATTTCTGCTACTCAACCTGTTCCGAAACCACACGCCCTTCACTGATGAAGGAAACCCCTTCGTTCCCTCTCCGGCTCACCATCACCGCCTCGATCACCGGCTCATACACCGGTGTTTCCGCGCCCCATTCGACGATGAAATTCGCGCCCCATCCACCGCTGCTGTCCCCGGCTGGCACCACAAAACCCGTCGTCGCCATCGGTGCCAGTTGCAGCGGCCCATCCACAAACTCCCGCACCAGTGTCCCCTCGGTGTCATAGTACCGCACCGAATTGATGATGATCGGATGCTCCAAATCCGTATTATGAATCGCCAGCGTTGTCGAAAGTTTCAGCGTCGGCTCGGCGTCGCTCAACAGCACTTCTGAATACGCCGGGACGAACACCACTTGCCCGCGCACAATCTGAATATCCGCGATCTGTTCGGCGGCCAGCGTCGGAACGGGCTGGATCGCCTGTGAACCACTTTCAGTGCTCGTGCAGCCCCCCATCACCAGCGCCAGCCCGACCACACCCAACACAATCAATCGCCGCATCATAACTGCTTTCCTTGTCATTTTTCCCACCAGTATAATTCGGGAAGCGCGGCGGCTCAAAAAGTGGGCATGCTTGACGCTCCCGCTGCAATCCTCGCTCACCTTCCTGTTGCATCTTTCCCCATTCCCGCTTCCCTTTTATACTGATGCCCTGTTTGAATACCCAGTGAATGAGGTTATGATGCGACTTGGAATTATCGGTTTACCCAACAGTGGCAAAACCACAATCTTTAACGCCCTCACCGGCCAGAACCTCTCCACCGGTGCTGCCACCAGTGGACAGTTTGAAGTCCACACCGCCATCGTCAACGTCCCCGACCCGCGTGTCGAAAAACTCAAGGCCATGTACAACCCCCGCAAAACGGCCTATGCCACCGTCACCTATGCCGACATTGGTGGGCTGGACAAAGGCATCAGCGAAGGCGGTCTCAAAGGTCAGTTCCGCACCGAGCTAGGGCAGGCCGATGGATTCCTGCACGTCGTGCGCGCCTTTGAAGATGAAACCGTGCCGCACCCCTACGAAACGGTTGATCCGCAGCGTGACCTCGAAAGCCTCGACAGTGAATTCGTGCTCTCGGATCTGGTCGTCGTCGAAAATCGCATCGAAAAACTCAATAACGACATGCGCATCAAAGGCAAGAATGTCGATAAATCCGTCCCCGCCGAACTCGAACTCATGGAGCGCTTCAAAATCCAGCTCGAGGCCGAAAAACCGCTCCTCGAACTGGAAATCACCCCCGAACAGGCCAAAGCCATTCGCGGTTACGGCTTCCTCACCCTCAAGCCGGTGCTCGTCGTCGTCAACCTCGGTGACGAAGCCAAAGATGTCAACACCCTCATCAAGTACAACCGCACGGGCAGTAACATCGTCGGTCTGCAAGGGAAGATCGAAGCCGAACTCTCCCAACTCGAGCCGGAAGATGCCGAAATGTTCATGCAGGAATACGGCATCACCGAACTGAGCGCCGCCAAGGTCATCCGCCTTTCCTATGAACTGCTCGCCATTCAATCCTTCTTCACCGTCGGCGAAGACGAAGTCCGCGCGTGGAGCGTCAGAGTCGGTGCCACCGCCCCCGAAGCCGCCGGAGCCATCCACAGCGACCTCCAAAAAGGCTTCATCCGCGCCGAAGTCATGGCCTACGAAGACCTGATCGCAGGTGGCAGCGAAGCCGCCTTGAAAGCCAGCGGCAAGTTCCGTCTGGAAGGCAAGGAATACATCGTCAAGGATGGCGACATCGTTCACATCCGTCACAGCAGCTAAACCACAGCGGCGGTTTCTGTGCAGCCTTGAAAGTGAGGATCGTGCGACAATCATGCAAACCACAGGTTTCGACCATATCGTGCTCAATGTCAGCGATCTGGAACGTTCCCGCCGCTTCTATGCCACTGTCCTCGGCTTCGACCTGCACACCATCCCATCCGACTTCCCGCATCCCATCTTCGCCGGATGCCACTATTTCGCGGTGGGAGCGCTAGAAGTCTTTCTCATCTCCCATCGCACCAACCAGCCCGGTGACTCGTTTAGCGAATTTCGCATCGGGCTGGATCATCTTTCCTTCAAAGCACCGGATGAGGCCGCCCTCCACGCCCTCGTTGAACGGCTGCGCGAACATGGAGTCCCAACCAACGGCGTCGAATCCTTCATCGGTGGGCAGCAGTACGTCGCCTTCCGCGATCCCGACAATATCCAACTGGAATACTGGTTGAGCAGATCGCATGGCTGAACGTCCTCACCTGTTCGTCGCCGCCGGAATCTTTCATCCCGAATCAGGCGGCCCCGCCACCTACCTCCACGAGTTGCTGCCCGCGCTCCTCGACCAGTGGGACATCCGCCTCGTCACCTATGGAGCGGGCGATACCAGCGCCTATCCCTATCCCGTCACCCGCATCCCCCGCCGCGCCCTCCCGCTGCGGCTGTTGCACTACGGGGTTGCGGCCTTCCCGCTTCTGCGCTGGGCGGATCTGGTCTACATCCACACCCTCGACTTACCCTTGCTCGGTGGCAAAGCCCGCCGCGTCGTCAAAATGGTGGGCGATCAAGCGTGGGAACGGGCCATCCGCAAAGGCTGGATTCCCCCCACTGAAGACATCGACACCTTCCAAACCACCGCCTACAGCAGCGTCGTGATGGCGCAAAAAGCGGCGCGCGCCCGTCAGATGCAGGCCATGGATGCCGTCATCGTGCCCAGCCACTATCTCAAACGCATGGTCGCCGGTTGGGGTGTGGACGAGCGTAAGATTCACGTCGTCTACAATGCCCTCCCACCGCACACCACCCAACCCGATGCCGTCGCCACCAGCCAGCAGGATGCCCGCGCCCGCCTCAACCTGCCGGATGCACCCACACTCCTCACCGTCGCGCGCCTCACCCACTGGAAAGGCATCGACCACATCATCGCCGCCCTACAGCAGATTCCGGATGTGCGCCTCTTGGTTGCCGGGGATGGTGAACTGCTCGCCGCGCTCAAAGCACAGGCCGCCGCTGCCAACCTCGCCGGACGTGTCACCTTCTTGGGCAAAATCAGCCGCGCACAGGTCGCCCTCTACATGCAGGCCGCCGATTATCTCGTTCTCTATTCCGGTTACGAAGGGCTTTCGCATACCCTGCTCGAAAGTCTGCTAGCCGGTACACCCGTCATCGCCAGCGACAAAGGTGGCAACCCCGAAGTCGTCCAACATGGCGTCAACGGCCTGCTCGTCCCCTATGTCAACGTGCCCGCGCTCGCCCAAACCCTGCGTGATGCCTTCCAACCCGGCAGGCGCGAACAGCTTGCCGCCAACGCCGCCGTCGGCATGGAGCGCTTCCGCTTCGAATCAATGGTCGCGCAAACCTCAGCCGTCCTCAACCAGTACCGTTGATGCAGCCCACCCTCAGCAAACGCCAGCAGAAAACACGCCTCGCGCTCCTCAATGCCCTCTTGCGCCTCGTTGTCGAACGAGGTCTCGACCGTGTCACCGTCACCGACATCACCAACGAAGCCGACTACGGGCGCTGGGTCTTCTATCAGTACTTTGAAAGTAAGGAAGATGCGGCGTGGGCGGCCTTCATTCACTGGATGAACCAGCTCGACGACAGCCTCATCGCTGCCGTCCAATCACACCCCTCGCCGCGCCGTGAATACGAATCATGGCGGCTCATCTTTCAAGCCTTCTGGCAGCAGAAGGACTTCATCATGCGCCTCGACAGCCTCATCGCTTCCCACTGGCAAGCCCGCGCCAGAGAATACCTTGCTCGCCAATTCCTTCAGCATCTCGACGCAGGCCACTTTGTCCTCATGGAAGGTGTCCGGCCGGAAATTGCCGCCCGTTTATACGTCGCAGCCTTGATGGAACTCCTTGAATTTTGGGGGCGCAATCCCGACATTGGCGATGCCGATTCGCTGGTGGATGAATTCTACCGCTTCATTTTCAACCAACCGCCTCCTAAATAGACAATTGTCTATTATCACACACATTGACGAGCATTGTTGAATTTCAATAAACTGTTGCATCAGATACCCGTCAATGAAGCAGGAGTGTATTGATGAAGCATTTTGCCCAAAAGAGTCTATTGGTTGTTTTCAGCGCTGCCTTACTCGTCTTCAGCGTCCCATTGACCGCGCAGGAAGGCCATTCCCACACCGGAACTGATGGTCGTGCCGAATTACAACAATCCAGCTCCATTCCTCTCAATCCCGCCGCCGGTTCGGAAATCGGTCTGGTGTTCGAAGCCTATCTCAGCCCCCATCAGGAAGGCGGTGAAGAAGAAGACACCCCCGCCTTAATCCCCGCCGAATTCCGTTCCACCGCGCCCTCTGTACCCCGTAACCAGCGCACTTCACGCGGCCACGCTGTCCTCGAATTCACCCGCGACCTCAGCCGCGCCTACGTCCATCTCGCCGTCGAAAATGTCAATCCTGACGATGTCGTCATGCTCCACCTGCACTGCGGCCTCCCCGGCCAGCTTGGCCCCATCATCATCGACTTTGGACTGGCCGGAAATATTCAATCCTATCTCGCCGATGGCACGATGAGTATCGAAGTGACCAATGAAGACATTGTCGCGGTCGTCGATCACGGGCAGGGCTTGATCGGAGCCTTCACAGCCGGTTGCCCCATCATCCCCACCATTCCCAACGACAAAGTGAAAACCATCGCTGGCATGGCCTTAATCGCCCTCGAAGGTCAAATCTATTTCAACCTGCACACCAAAGGCCAAACCTACTTTGGCGATATTCGCGGCCAATTCCTGCCGCCTGAACCCGGCGCGTAAACCCCGCTGAATCAAAGGGCGGCTGTGAAGCCGCCCCATTTCATTTCATTCCTGTTATTCGGTGATCACCGCTGTACCACAGCAGCTCACCATCAACATACTGCCTTGTCCCACCGTCTCATAATCCAGATCAACCCCGATGATCGCGTTCGCGCCCTTGCGCTTCGCCTCTTGTATCATCTCGTCCATGGCGATCTCTTTTGCTTCGACCAATGACTTTTCATACGCCCCCGAACGCCCGCCCACAATATCCGTGATCCCTGCCATGAAATCGCGGAAGATATTCGCGCCCAGAATCGTCTCGCCGCTCACCAGACCCAGATATTCCTTAATCTTAATGCCGTCTAATGTGCTGGTTGTTGTGATTAACATCTTCAAGCTCCTTTGCTCATACCACAATCCATCAACGTGATGTTATTGATTTATACGCAAAAGTCGCCTCAAGGTGATACCCCAATTACAGGGGTGTCGCCGGGGTCACCCCGCCGAATACCTGCCCCATAATCCCCGCCAACCGCATCAACCCCTTGCTCACCGGCGGCAGCACCAGCGCCCCACGGATGAAGCTCAACCCCTCTTTGGTGAAGTCCAGCAGTTGGTATGTCACCCGTGTCCCCTCGGATCGGTCGCTGATCCAGAACAGCAGCACCAGCAGATGCATCACGTACAGCAGCGCCCCCAACGCCGTTGCCTGTTCGCTTTTCTTGGGCGCGTCGCTGGCCTCCATCACCAGCCGCAGGAACACCCCGCCCATCTCTTCCCGCAAACCCCGCGTCCCATCCCCCAGCACACCGATAGGCGAATTCGGGTTCATCGCCCCGCCGAAGATCCCTTGCCATGCCGTCCGGTACGGTGCGACCTCTGCCAGCACCTGCCGCATAATCGTGTCGAACCGTTCCGCCACATTCCCCGACGGCATCGCCTCAATCCACACCGTCGTCTGCTGAATGAGCTGCCGGTACACTTCCATCACAATCATATCCTTCGACTCGAAATAACGGTAAATCAACCCCAGCGACGAGTCCGCCGCCTTGGCAATATCACGCATGGTCGTGGCCTCATACCCCTTTTCCATGAACAGCCGCACCGCCACATCAAAAATCCGCTGTCGGGTTTCTTGCGCCTTCGCGCTCAATTGCGTTTCATTCTCCACACCCATCACCTTACACTATTTACCTCACCAAAAGTGAACGTGTTCACTTTATCTAAGATACGCTGTAATCGGCTAACTGTCAATCTGAACCGAACAACCCGAATAGATCAGTAGAACGAAAAGGTTTCCGTTCTACCCCCAATTGGTCGATTTTCAATTTGTTGAAGA
>JAFLCH010000065.1 GCA_017303775.1 Anaerolineae bacterium
CACCCCCGCCACCACAATATCCCCCGTCGAGATAAACTGCACCGCGCCGGTCACAATCGTCAGATCACCTTCGCTGACCACCTCGTCTTGCGCCATCCCCGGCAAAATCGCCATCCCGAACAGCGCCATCGCCACCATCACGACAATCGCAATCGGCTTCCACAAGATCGTTTTCATTTCACCTTCTCCTACTTCAAAATCCAACGTGAGGTCACATTGACCACTCGTTATAACGGAGATTATCCATTGATGTTACAGCGATAAAGCATGAAGGTTTTAGTACTTTGGTCATCTGCCCTCAATCCCTCCCCACCATCGCCAAAGTTTGAAAACTATAACTGGAATCGCTTGCTTTTATTGAACTTTTGTTCTACAATGAAGGTTGCAGAATAGTCCGGCAGCACCACCCGTCGCCGGAGTCGCAGCTTAACAACCATATATCGCGCGTCCGGCCAATGGTGGCACCCTTTGCCGCATCATGCCCGCACGGACGGAAAACGGCCTTGTCTGCGCCACCTTCGCCTGTATTTTTCCTCCCCTGATACTTCGGGGGAGGACAGGAGGGGGTGCCGCAATCTTTGTCGGCGACGACGACGACGACGACGACAAACACCCCCTTCGGCGGCAGCATCAGCCCGTTCCCGCCGTCTTTCACCACCGTGCCGCCGCCGCTGCTGCTGCAAAAACAAATTGGCAGTAGAATGCCAATGACAATGACGCCACTGCCGCCAATCAAGCCATTTCCCCTCGCCGGATGGCATCAACCACCACCCTCCTGCGTCACCCTCCCTCGTTCCCGCCGTCTTTGACCGCCACGCCGCCGCCGCCGCCGCCGCCAACCCCCATTGACCACCGCTGACTCACGTCCCTATCAGTCCCTAACCAAACTTGCTATACTTCTCACCATGCCCATCCAGAAAGTCTCGCAAACGCGATGTACGTCGAACACCTATCCCTGACCAACTTCCGGAATTACGCCCGGTTAGAAACATCTCTCCCCGCCAACCGCCCCGTCGTCCTACACGGAGCCAACGCGCAGGGCAAAACCAGCCTCTTGGAGGCCATCTATTACCTTGCCGCCTCCCGCTCCCCCTACACCGCCACCGACCGTCAGCTCATCCACTGGCGCGCCGAAGAAGAACCCATTCCCTTCGCCCGCCTCGCCGCCGAAGTCACCGGTAACAATGGCTTCAACCGCATCGAAATGGCCCTCGTCCTCGAACGCACCCCCGACGGTGCCCAGCGCTTCAAAAAAACCATTCGCATCAACGGTGCCGAAAAGCGCGTCATGGATCTCGTCGGCCTCGTAGCCGTCGTCCTCTTCCTCCCGCAGGATCTCTCCCTCATCGAAGGCAGCCCCTCCGAACGCCGCCGCTTCATGGATACCACCCTCTCACAGGTTGACCGCGACTATCTCGCCGCCCTCAACACCTACGAGAAAATCCTCCCCCAACGCAACGCCTTGCTCAAGCGCATCGCCGAAAACCAATCCTCCCCCGCTGAACTCACCTACTGGGACGATCAACTCGTCACCGCTGGCAGCGTGCTCATCGCCGGTCGCCAGCGCTTCTTGCGTGAACTGGAAGCCAACGCCCAGCAGGCCCACCTCGACCTCACCGGTCGCCGCGAACTGCTCACCCTCAGCTACCAGCCCAGCTTCCTCCCCACCGCCGAAGGCGATGGTCAGCTTTCCTTCGACATGCTCGGCCTCGACCTCCACCGTGGCCTCACCGCCGACCAGATCGCCCCCCAGTATGCCGACCGTCTCCGCGCCGAACAAACCGAGTCCATCGAACGTGGCATGACGCTCTGCGGCCCCCATCGTGACGAACTCCGCCTCAACATCAACAACCGTGACGCCGGTCTCTACGGCAGTCGCGGTCAAGCCCGCACCGCAGTCATGGCCCTCAAGTTAGCCGAACTCGCGTGGATGCACGACTACATCGGCGAATGGCCCATCCTCCTCCTCGATGAAGTCGTCGCCGAACTAGACTCACAGCGCCGCGCCTACCTGTTGGAGCGCATCAACGGCGCGACCCAAACCCTGCTCACCACCACCGAGATGGAAATCTTCCCCGCTTCCTTCCTCGAACGCGCCACCATCTGGGAAGTCACCGACGGCCAAATCACCACCTGACGACATTGAACGCAATAACTGGATAGCCCGCCGCCCCTCAACCCTGCTATCCTATTTTCTGTAACAAGCTGACCGCCGAGTTTATGCGAGAGGGATCATGTACGAAATGACTCTATCCCCAACCACCACCGTCCTCCCCGATGATGAATGTTGGCAAGCCGTCCAAAATCGGGATCGTGCCTACGATGGCCGCTTCGTCACCGCCGTTCATACCACCGGCATCTACTGCCGCCCATCCTGTCCCGCCCGCACCCCCCACCGCCGCAACATCACCTTCTGCCACACCCCCGAAGAGGCCGAAGCCGCTGGCTTTCGTCCCTGCAAGCGGTGCAGCCCGAATACCCAAGCTTATGATGCTGATGTGACCGAACGCATCTGCCGCTTTATCGACTCCCATCTGGACGAACGCCTCACCCTCGATGAACTCGGTGCGGTCGGCGCGCTCAGTCCCCAGCACCTCCAGCGCGTCTTCAAGCGTACCCTCGGCATCTCCCCCCGCGAGTACATCGAAGCCCGCCGCATGGAACATCTCAAATCACGTCTGAAAGCAGGTGAAAAAGTGACCGATGCCCTCTATGAAGCCGGTTTCAGTTCCAGCAGCCGCCTCTACGAACGTGCCGCCGATCAATTCGGCATGACCCCCGCCGCCTATCGTCGGGGTGGCGAAGGGCTGGAAATCACCTATGCCGTAGTTCAATCCAGCTTGGGTTATGTGCTCGTCGCCTTCACCGAACGCGGCATCTGTGCCGTCAGCCTCGGCGACTCTCCCCAACAGTTAGCCGATACCCTTCGCGCCGACTTTCCAGCCGCCACCATCACCGCCGATAGCGTCGCCCGTTCCGCTCAGGTCGCCCTCCTTCTCCAGCACCTCGAAGGCCAGCAGCCCCACATCGAGCTTCCCCTCGACATTCGCGGCACAGCCTTTCAGCGTCGTGTCTGGCAGGCGCTCCAACAAATCCCATCCGGCGAAACCCGCTCCTACAGCCAGATCGCCGCATCCCTCGGCGAACCCAAAGCCACCCGCGCCGTTGCCCGCGCCTGCGCCAGCAACCACATCGCGGTCATCATTCCTTGCCATCGCGTCATCCGTAACGACGGTGCTATGGGGGGCTATCGTTGGGGTCTCTCGCGCAAGCAGGCGCTCCTCCGCCGGGAGCGGGAAAACGCGCGCCAATAATCAACAATCGGGGTAGAGTGGAGCAGTCGCAGCTCCACTCTCAATCTTAGTGGCCGGTCGGGGTTTTCTTGGAATCCTCGTCCAATTTTCGGCGCGCCGCCTCGCGCGCTTTGCGTTCAGTCTCGCCCATGCCGGGGTGCCACTCATCAGCCAGCGCCCCCTGCTCACGGGTGATCACCAGCCCGCCCAAATCGCGGGCGATATACTCCAGCGTCTTCGGTTGCACCCACGTCACACTGTCCACCTGCACCGCACGCGCGCCCGCTTCAATATAATCGCGCGCGTCCTGCTGCGTATGAACCCCGCCCACGCCGATCACCGGCACTTCCGGGAACATATCCACCAACTGCTTCACCAACCGCAGCATCATAGGCTTCATCAGCGGCCCATAAATTCGTCCGGTCACCAGCTTTCCGCTGTAAGGGTCACGTGCCGTCCCCCGTGGAGGCGCACACGCCACCAACCCGCCTGCGCCGGCGTCTACCGCGGCCTGCGCCAGCACAACCGTATCCTGTGACGGCAGTCTCACCAGCACCGGCTTTTCCGTATTCCGCGCCGCCCCGCCCACAATCTGGTGTACTTCTTCTGGCGTCGCGTCGTCATCAATCCCCAATTCAATCGCCTGCACCGCGTGTTCCGCTTCAATCCGGCTGGCACATTTACGCGCCTGTTCCGGGTTCGTCCCCACCACGTGCATAATCACCGGAATCTTCATCTTCTCCCACAGTGTCCGGTACTTACCTAGCACCTTGCTGATCCCCGCGTTCGGCAAGCCCGTATGCACCAGCGTTCCAGCCGGCAGCGGCACAACCCGCGCCCCTCCGGCGGGTCGGCGCGGCGTGTAGCTCACCGGACTAGTGATGAACGCCCCCAGTTTCTCCAACTGAATCAAATCCCCATACGCATCCCCGAACCCCAGCACACCCGCCGCAGCCATCACCGGGTTAGCCAGGATCAGACTGTTCTTGCTGCGCCGCGTAATCTCGATTTCCATAATCAATCCTCTTCTCGCCGCTTCAGGATGAAAAAGGCAGCGCAGTCATATCAATCGCTGGCCCCTGCGTACACACCACACACATTTCCCCCTCACGCAGCGGGGTCAAGCAGGCCAAACACGCCCCGACTCCGCAGGGCAGCGCCGTCTGCATCACCGCGAACAGATAATTTTTATCAATACCTGCCCGTAGTTCGGAAAATCGTTTCCACACGCGCTCGAATCGCTCCATCTCGTCATCCGGTCGCACCACCACAAACACCTGATCCGCCCACCCCACCGTCATCACCATATTCGTCCACCCCAAATCATCATCCGCCTGAATCACTTCCAGTTCCGGGGGCAGCCGGTTAGTCGGATACTGTGTTGCAGCGCCGGAAAGCACCATCGTCACGCTCACATGGTGTTTGAAGAGCAGCGGAATCGACATGACGAGTGGGGAAGGAGGGGTGTCGTAAGCAATCAACAGCACATTGCGCAGCGTCCGTTTATAACGATACGGTTGGCCGATGATTCCCAGCAGCGATACCGTTTCCCCCGGCTCATACAAAATATTTGCCGGTCGCTCGATCACAACCTCATCCGTTTTCAAATCAACCGGCCACCACTGCTCTCGTAAATAAGGCTCCCATCGTTCCGGCATCCGGCGCGCCAAAAATGATTGCCCCGGTTTCAGGTCGCTTCCTAAACCCTCCACCGAAAGATGTAAATGTTGGTAGTGTTCGTTCAGCCGCACAGTGCGTTCAATGATGCCAGTATATTCACGCATGGTTTGTTCATCGTTTGTATGAAAAGAGTATTTTCGGATCAGCCCGCAGGCGCTGAAAGATGAGCCAAACAGAGCCAGTTCCTCGTATGATTGTACTCCCAATGCCCCTTGTGCGATACCAAACACCAATGCCACTCACTTGCACGCCTATAGACACAATGCTATATTAGGTTTATTATTTGTAACATCGTAACTCAAATTCTTTTGTATCAGGGTAATCAAAGGATTAAATCATGGCCGAGAAAATTCTGGTCATTGACGATGAAGAAACCACAGTTCAGCTAATTGGTATTCTTCTCGAACGCCGTGGCTACGAAATCATCAAGGCCTACCGGGCGGAAGACGGCCTGCGCAAAGCTTATCGCCATCAGCCGGACTTAATCTTGCTCGACATCATGATGCCCGATATGGATGGTTGGGATGTCTGTCGTCGCCTGCGTGAAATGTCGGATGTACCGATCATCTTTCTTTCTGCCCGCAGTGATGTGAAAGATGTCGTCCGTGGTTTGGAAATGGGTGCGGACGACTATGTTGTTAAACCCTACGAAAACGATGAACTTGTTGCCCGCATCCGGGCACACCTCCGCCGCGCTCCGCGCCCCAACCTTAGCGAAGAAATGGTCTTTAATGGTGGGGATTTCCGCGTTAACTTCATGAATCGTGAAGTCTGGGTTCGCAACGAAATTTGCCACCTCACCCCCAAAGAATTCAACTTGCTCGGTGTGTTGGTTCGTAATGCGGGTCGCGTCGTCACCCGCACCGAACTTGTAACCGACGCGTGGGGTGAAGAATATGGTGATGCCATCGACAGCCTCAAGCTTTACATTCACTATCTCCGCCAAAAATTGGAAATCGACCCGGATCGTCCTGAATACATCATGACCCTACGTGGAGTAGGCTATCGCTTTGCCAATCGTTAATGTAAAACGGGATAGCTTTCGTGGAGGTTTGCTTTTTGCAGACCTCTTTTTTTGCCTGTCCACCTTGCTCCAAATGATCGAATTCCCCCCTTAAAATCGAACAAATCCACTATCTTCAACTGTTCTATGTTCCAAATGAGAACAAATATTTGACAACCGAACCCATGTTCGTCTATACTATAGAACAATCATTCACTTGAAAATGAAGGTAGGCTTGGAATCATGAAGGATTTTAATAAACTCTCCGAGCGTCAGCGTAATATGCTGCGCTATATCGAGAAATACACAGCCGATCACGGCTACCCTCCCACCATTCGCCAAATTGGTGAAAATACCGGCATTAACTCAACTTCCGTGGTGAACTACAACCTCAACAAGTTGGTACAAGCCGGTTATCTCACCCGCTCACAGCATGTCTCGCGCGGGCTGCGCCTGACGGGGCCAGTCCCCGGCAGCAAGGGAAAAGTCGCTGCGGTTCAGGCCTCAGCCGCTTTCTCCCGTATCCCGATTATTGGCCACATCTTTGCCAGCGAACCGGTGCCTGTGCCCGATGATTACAGCTACGACGAAGACAGCATGATCGAAGTCACCAAAGATCTGCTCGGCGGAACCGACCCCTCACAGGCTTATGCCCTCAAGGTCAAAGGTGACTCAATGATCGATGCCATGATCCGCGAAGGCGACATCGTGATCTTCCGCAAGCAAGAAACCGCCAAGAACGGTGACATGGTTGCAGTCTGGCTGACCGATAAGAGCGAAACGACCCTTAAGTACTTCCATAATGAAGGCTCACGGATTCGCCTCCAGCCCGCGCACCCGCACATGGAACCGATCTATGTTGATCCGCGCGTCTGCAAGATTGAAGGCAAAGTGCTTTCCGTCATCCGCCATATCTAATTCGACACAAAAAAACAAAACAGGGACGTTATAGTCCCTGTTTTGTTTTCAAGCATTGATCTCCAGTACAAAATTGAATGTCCATGCCTTGCCTCCCGTGCCATCCTCCTGCACATTCATCAGCAGCTCCGGCCTATATATCCCATCGCGCTGATTTGCGGGTTCGTCCGGGAAGTAAAGTTGTGTTGTCAGCACTGGCTGGTTTGGAGCCTGCACTTTAACATGAAAATGTCGTGTCCGTCCGGGGTAAAGACCGGGGACAATCGTCTCAAGACGATAGCGCCCCTGCTCATCCGTGAACAAATGCCCCCTCAGCCGGTATCCCACATTATCGTATACACCTGCATCATCCGCATGCCAGAAATCCAGTAGTGCGCGCGCAACCGGTTCACAGTTCGTGGTCACAACCAACCCACTCACAACCATCCGCGTCCCCGGCATATTGGTTTCTAACAAAGAACTGCGTTCAGGAGAATTAGGGGTGAAGTAAGGGCCTTCAGTTTGAGCGAGTGTTGGCTCATCGTCATCATCGCCACAGGCAGGAGTCGGTTCTAGCGCTTGCGTATTTATGTTGTTGGTCGCATCACCGTCAGCTTCCACATTAGGGACCAATTCATTCAATAATCCACTATCACAAGCCGCCAATACAAGGGCTGCGCTCAAAGGCATGAAACGCCACAGAAATGCCCGCCGGGATAAATACGCCTGCTGTTCTTTGCTCATGACCCCGTCACTCCCAAACCTATTTCCCTATCCACCCATCATAACGACTCGCTGTTGCCAGTGGATTAACAACACCTGAGCGATTGGAGAAAATATCACCACTTGTCTATATCTTTATCTTTTCCCTAAACCAAATTGTGCCAGAATGATGAAAGACTCATCTTCATATGAGTCATCTTGGCCTTCTTTACGTTTACGAGTTTTCATCACATGTCAAAATTTATAATAGACGCTACACTTATAAAGATTAAAAGCTACTTATTGGCTCTAGATGAGGTACAGGCATGACCAGCATCTTCATTTCTTACCGACGCGCCGATAGCATGGCTTACACTGGCCGTATCTATGATCGTCTGGTGACCGCTTTCGGTCATCAACAGATCTTCAAAGATGTTGAGGACATTCCTGTTGGTGAAGACTTTCGCAGTGTTCTCGATAAAGCCTTAACGGCTGCCGATGTTGTCCTCGTCATTATCGGCCCGCAGTGGGCAATGATGACCGATGATCAAGGTCGCCGTCGCCTGAAAGATCCCAACGATTTTGTTCGTATCGAAGTGGAAACAGCGCTTAAAAGGAGCGATGTGTTGGTCGTTCCGGTGCTGGTCAACAACGCACCTATGCCCACTGCGGACTCGCTCCCGGATGGTCTTAAGGATTTGGCCTTTCGCAACAGTGTAGTCGTCCGCAATGACCCGGATTTTCACCGTGACATCAACAACCTGATTGAAGCCATCGAAAAGCGTGTACGAACCACGCGCCCCAATCGCACACCGCTCATTTGGGGTGGTCTGGCGCTGGCTGCCCTATTAGTCGGTATCATCATTTTCGGTGTGCTGCCGGGTTTGAACCAGAACACTCCCACGCCGACAGCTCTCGCTCAGGTCGTAACAGAAGAACCCACCGCAACCGATTCGCCGACCGAAACGCCTGTGCCTACTCAGCCGGCAACCGCAACGCCTGAACCAAGCGCTACTCCCACCGATATTCCTGCTACACCCACAACCGAACCCACAACCGAAGTGACTGCTGAAGCAACGACTGAACTTGTGAGCTTAGAACCCACTGTCGCTTATCCGGATGGACGCCCTGTGCGCTTCCTCTGGAACGATACCAGTTTCTACGTCTATAATCCCGGTTCTACACTCGCCTTCGCCTCATTCAAATTCGAGGCATTTGACTCGAATGGGCAAGCTCTCAGCCTCAATTTTGCCGGTCAGCGCTGGGCGGATAATTTCAGCAACCTCTTCCGGAACGGATGTGGAGCCATCGAACCGGTTACACTTTCTCGCTTCCTACGGCCTTCCGCCTGCCAGCAGTATAATTCCCGCGTACCAGATGCCAATTCAACCGAACTATTCTGGCGTGCATCGCGTGGCGTAGCTCAATTCCGCGTCCTTTGGCGAGATGAGGAAATCGGTCGCTGTGACACCTCGCTCGGCGAATGTGAACTGCGGCTCCCCCCTGCCTAACATAGTTTTACGCACCCCTTCAGGCACGGTCATTTATGGCTGTGCCTGCCCCTTTTTTTGAAGTCATAGTTTATACGCAAATCTAACACCCGCTGCTTGAGAAAACGACCATGATTCGGTATCATAAAGAGGTAGTGTAGACAATCCGAAATAGCTGCACCTAGCGTGTCTCATGATGCGTGTTGGGAACGCTTTAGGTAGCGGTTTATCAAGCGGGGTACACCTTCGTTGGACATTAATTGGTATGGTCACAGCTGCTTCCGAATTACGGAACGTAATCGGGTTACTGTTGTTACAGACCCCTTTTCAGAAACGATTGGCCTCCCCGTTCCACGGCTGAAAGGTGATGTTGTAACCATCAGCCACGACGAACCGGGGCACAATAACACCGAAGTAGTAAAAGGCGCTTCGCACATTTTTACCGGCCCCGGTGAATATGAAGTCGGTGGAGTGTTTATCACGGGTATTGAACTGCACCAGATTGAAGGCCAGCTCGCACGTTGGAATATTGCATTTCGCTTTGAATATGATAACCTCACCGTCCTCCATCTCGGCGATCTGGCACATATTCCGGATCAATCCACGATTGAGAAGTTTGGTGAAGTCAATGTGCTGTTGCTGCCTGTTGGCGGCGGTATGGGACTGCATGCCAGTCAAGCTGCCGAAGTTGTCGGCCTGATCGAACCTTCATATGTGATTCCCATGCACTATGGGATGCCCGGTTTGGCGCTCGACCTTGAACCCGTCGATAAATTTTTGAAGGCGATGGGGATCACCACGGTTAGCGAAACAGATGTATTTAAGGTGAGCGGCAGTGAATTCCCGGAGCAAACACAGGTTGTGATGCTCAAGCCTCAATTGCAGCCGCAGACATAGGAGCTATGAGATGGCGTCGCTCGGCAGTGAAAACGTCAAATTAATTATGCGCTGGGACATTAAGAGCGAGCGCGAACAGGATTATTTTGAGTTTGTGGTTCGTGAATGGGTTCCGGGCATCACTCGCATGGGCATGGAACCGACCGGCGCGTGGTTTACCGCTTACAGTCACACCAAGCAATCCCAAATTATGACCGAGGGGCTGGTTGAGGATATCGATACCATGCGGCGCATCCTCAGCAGTGCCGAATGGCTGCGCTTGCACAATCGGCTGCTGGATTATGTCAGCAATTACGAACAGAAGGTTGTGCGAGTCACGGGTGACTTCCAGTTTTAATTGATTCCTGTAAGTGACAACTGCCCGAATCTTTATGATGTTCGGGCAGTTTTATTTCTTATTAGGAGTCCCCACGTATGATGGCGCAGGTTGTCGTACCATGAGCATATAATTTCCCCGCTGCGTCTACCAAACGCCCCTGCGCCGTTGCAATCGTTCGCCCCACATGAATCACTTCCGCTTCGCAGCGGATCAAGCCTGTCTGTGTCGTGATAGGGCGAACCAGATTCACATGCAGTTCGATCGTTCCGTAGCCTACCCCGGCAGGCAGTGCCGTATGTACCGAGCAACCTAAGGCTGAATCAAGTAGGGTTGCGGCGAGGCCACCATGCACTAACCCGATTGGGTTGTAATGATATTCTCCCGGCACACACTCAAACACCGCGCGTCCTTCCCCCACCTGTACCAAATGAAAACCAAGTGTCTTAGCAATCGGTGGGCGTGGATACTGCCCCGCGATCATCGCTTGCATATATTCCAAACCGCTCATTTGGCGGGCAGCCTCGGCTCCAAGCATCGGGTCGTCCCACTCTACTGTGCGGCTGCGTTTGGAATCAGTCATGACCGTTATGCTCCTCCATAATTTCATGCTGTTTTTGGGGGATTGTGTCGTGCTTCATAGGCTTTGTCAAAGCTGTCCTGAACCGAACGACCTTGATACTCTCTCAAGGTTATATGTCCGACAACTCGTTATAAACTAAGAAACGAAGACTGAAACTACAAGACTGGCTAGGTAATCATGCTCCTCAAATATTTCTACGATCAATTTTTAGCGCAAGCTTCATACATGGTTGGTTGTGCCGAAACCGGCGAAGCGCTCATCATCGACCCCGCCCGCGACATCACCCCATATCTTGAAGCTGCGCGCGCAGAAAAGCTGCGGATTGCACACATTACCGAAACGCATATTCACGCGGATTTCGTCAGTGGTGCGCGTGAATTAGCCGCAGCAACCGGCGGCAAACTCTACCTGAGCGATATGGGTGGAGCAGACTGGAAATACGCCTTCGCCGATTCAAACACCGTGCTCCTTCATGATGGCGATTCATGGATGGTCGGCAACATCCGGGTTGAGGCGCTCCATACCCCCGGTCATACGCCCGAACATCTCAGCTTCCAAATCACCGATACTCGCACAGCCGATCAACCGATCGGGTTGTTCACCGGCGACTGCCTCTTCGTTGGGACGGTCGGACGGCCTGACTTGCTTGAAGAAGCTGCTGGAATGATTGGGACGAAAGAAGAAGGCGCGCGCGGGCAGTTCCAGAACATCCAACGCCTTAAGGACATGCCCGACTATCTTCAGATTTGGCCGGGGCACGGCGCAGGAAGCGCGTGTGGCAAGGGTCTCGGCAGCATTCCTAGCAGCACACTCGGCTACGAGAAACGTTTTAATCCGGCATTTCAGTTCAGCGACGAACCAGCTTTCGTCGAGTGGCTTCTCGCCGACCAACCTGAGGCACCCCGTTACTTCGGGGAAATGAAACGCATCAATCGTGAAGGGCCACCGCTGCTGAGCGAGCTTCCGGCACCGATGCACATTCATAACCCTGAGGCGCTGCGCAAAATCGTTCAGATGTTTCTGGTATTCGACACCCGTCCACAGGATGTTTTCGCTAACCGGCACGTCCCCGGTACGATCAGTGTGCCGGCTGAAAGTGACCGTTTTAATACACATATCGGCTGGTATGTCGATTATGACCTGCCTACATATGTGATCGCCGAAGAAGGACAACTGCCGCAAATCCTTAAGCTCATGCGAGCAATTGGCGTTGACGACATTCCGGGTTACTTTTCACCAGAAGTCGTCGCTGATTACAAAGGGGCGATTAAAACGATCACGCCCGAAAAAGCGTCACAAATGTTGGCCGAAGGCAAAGCCTATCTACTGGATGTACGCGGTGAAGATGAATACCGTTCCAACCATATTCCCGGCGCTCATCATATCCCAATGGGTGCGGTATTCAAGAACCTCGATCAATTTCCGCGCTCAAAACCTATTATCGTTCAGTGTGGCGGCGGACTGCGCTCTCAAGTAGTAGGAAGCCTGCTTAAGCGAGTCGGGTTTACCAATATTCGTAACTTAAGCGGTGGGATTGAAGCGTGGCAGCGCGCCGGACTACCTACTGAACAGAACTAAAAGTTAGCTTAACGAACAAAGTAAAAGCCGCTGAACAGCGGCTTTTTTGTTACATGAGGCGCTGTCCATATATGAAAAACTCGTGAATCATCAAACACTTATATCTATATAAAAAACAACGTCGTACAATGAAATTATGCTTAACTTTATAAACAGAGAGTCTTATATCAAATGCCAATATTCATCCGTTGGGACGATCCTGACAAAACGATTATCCGACAAACATATGATGGAAACTGGGATGTCAGCGATATGCACAAAACATTCGATGAAATCCAGCAAATGCGCGCAGAGGTTAATCATCCCATCAATATCATCGCGGATATGAGTTATTCGCGGTTAGCGTCGGGCAATGTTCTCACTGTGTTGTCGCGAGCCGAACGTATCTTCCTGACAGAGGTCAATATTGCCGTCGTGATTGGCGCGAATTCGTACCTGAAAGCGCTCACCAACATTGCTACGCGCCTTGCACCTAAGGCGCTGGGCAGAATGCACTTCGCGACCAGTGTTGAGGAAGCCTATACCATCATCGAACGCTATTCAAAGGTCGAAGTAATACCTGAGTCTTGAGTGTTTCGTAAAAAGAGGCTTCTACTAGCGAAGCCTCTCCAACGACACTTTATTGAGCTAACGAGCTTAAGAAGGCCATGTGTAACGCACCGTGTAGGTGATGACCTTTTCACCGCCGGCAGGCACTTCTACGCGGAATTCAATGGTCGCGCTGTTGGTCTTTTCGTAGGCATCACTGTTATTCAGGATTTCCCAATTGCTCCAGCGATACAAGTGTTCCGGCACGCGAATTTCCACGGCTTCGCTTTCCTTGCGGTTGCGTAGTGTGATCTGGAAGGTTTCTTCGATCACATTATTGCCAATAAACTTGAAATCGGTTTGCGTCCGTTCCCCCACCAGATCAAAGGCATTGCCCAGATAGATGCGGATTTGTTCGCCTTTAGCGGTATGGCCGATGCTGTTCTCGCCGATCAGCAAGGCCGCGCCATCAATGTCTTCTTGATAGACACGCACCCGCCCAGCCGGTAAAGCCGCACCGACGCCATCTTCATCGCCGGTCGAGAATTCCAACCAGTTCTGAACATCGGTGATGCCAGTCATGCCGTAGGTCTGGTCGATGACGGGGCCATAGTAACCATAGAAAGTGCCGCTTCCTTCATATACAAAATAGGTGCGGGCAGGAACATCAGCAGCGCTCACAAATTCAACCTGTTTAGTCTCATTATCACCAACAGTCACAGGACGTTGAATTTCGTACAGTTTGTATTCGCTGAAGTCGCGCTGTTCGACCTGCCGCTCGTATTCTCCACCAGCCGCCGCAGGCATGACCATATCCATGGCGTACATCTCCGGTTCAGGCAGCCGGTTGACATCTCCGGCGACCAGCTTCACGAGGGCATCACGGAAGGTCGCGCCGCTGGTGTTGGTGAGCGTCACCCAACCATTCAGATCAAGCGAACTGCTATCGTTCCCCAGCAGGAAAGTGTAATCGGCTGTCCAGTTGATGCCGCCGGTCAGATAGGTCAAGGCAACCTGCTGCGCACCACCTTCGCTATCCAGCAGCCAGCGCAGCGTGGGACGAGTGATCAATCCTTCCGGCAGCGCAGGGAAGCGAATATCGCGCACATTGTTCTGGCCGATCACGGTGACCTGTCCGTCAGCCTGTCGCAGGATGATTTCACCGTTACGACCACTCAAGAGCTGACCGCTGAAGGTCGTTCCATCGTTGGTGACGATCTCAATTTGCTGGTCGAGATAGCGTTCCAACAGAGCGCTGCTGCCAACCAAATCGTAAACGTAGTTTTGTTCCAGCACGGTTGTCCCTAACGGGTCTGTCAAAGAACGGAAGCTCACGCTGGTGGCATCGATGCTGGAGGCAACGTCTGTGAAATCGAGGGTGCTGACTCCGGCAGACAGTTCAAACGTCCGCCGATCCTGAACGAGGGCAGTCCCCTGATTATAAATAGTGAGACTGACTCCGTCTTCCTGCGGCGGTTGGGCGGGGGTGTCCTGCGCTGCGGCAGGCAACCAATTTGTCGTGGTGGCAGCCAGCATCAAGCCTACTGCGATGACCATTAATTTCCGTTTCATGCTTCTCCTCCTCGCTATAGGGCGTTCGAGATTCTCAATCGATTACTGGTCAGACATACTGTTCGTTAAATAGGGCAGACAGGTTAAACCGTCACTTCGATTACTGTGCCGTTCACGTCGATCGTGTAGGTTCCACTTTCAAACGTACCATCGAGCATGATGGTGTCCTGATAGGGATTCAAGGACATGGGGCAGATGACCGCTATAGGCATTTCCCGATAAATCTTGATGTTCACACGATTGCCTTGGCGGGTTTGCTCGACCACTGCCGGATAGATGCAGCCATCAGCATGGTAACCCTGTACTTCCAGCTTGATTTGCACCGGCATCGATTCAAGGATGATGGGGTTGACCGACTCGATGACGCTCATACTTTGAAAGGTCGGTTCATCCGGCGCGGCTGATTGAGGCGGTGTTACCGTCTGAGTTGTACCCACGAAAAACATCATGATGCCGGCCATCAAGATCGTGAAGATTTGGGGCAGACATCCGAAGGGGTTTGGCGTTTCAGGGACCATTGCACGCTCCTTTGCATATTTCCCTTCACTCTACATCCACCTAGACGTTTGCGCTGTGCGTTTGGTTCCCAACAGGCACTTTTTGGTAAAGCTCAAACGTCGATTAATGAAGACTCCGATCTAGCTCCGGCTGAGATTGGGGCGCAGTCCACAACATCCTATAACGTGCTGATTGAGGGAAGATATGGGGTGAAACACTTGATACTTCAGTCTATGTAGCACATTTGAACTCCGCCTTTAGATGGATGAAGGCGGTCATGAAAGTACATAGAATGTCGTTCATAGCACAGAACTGGTTTGCACAACCAGCACCATCGGTACCCGAAATCAATAAGGGAATTTTTCTCAGGAGGAACAAATGTTAAAGAATCGTTTCGTCAAGTTGGGGTTGAGTGCTGCACTTGCGTTGGGTCTGTTGAGCGGCGGTGTCTTCAGCGCCGCGGCACAGGATATGCCCCCGCTGCCGGGAGAAGCCGTGATTGGTGATCTGAACGCGCCGCGCGGCCTCGCGTTTGATGCGGACGGCAACCTGATCGTGGCTGTAGCCGGTTCCGGCGGCGATGTTACACTAACGATCCCCGGCCCGGAAGGCGAGCAGCCGATGAGCCTCGGTATGTCGGGGCGGATTATCTCGATTGCACCGGACGGCACCGCGACTGACTGGATCGGCGGCTTCCCCAGCTACGCCGGCGCAATGGAAACCATCGGACTCTACCGCGCTATTCCGCAGGGTGACTCGCTGTGGGTGATCTTCAGCGGTTCGGGGGCTGCGACCAGCGGCGCATTCTGGATGGACTCGGTGGTTGAACTGGACGCGGCGACTCTGGCGGTGAAACGCGTGATCAACCTGAATGATTTTGAAGTCCAGAACGACCCGGATGGCGCAGGCTACGACAGCAACGTCAGCGATATTGCATGGGGCGCGGACGGCACGCTGTATATTACCGACGCGGGTGGTAACGATCTGCTCTCGTGGACGGAAGAAGGCGGCTTGCAACTGGTGCATGCGTGGATGGATAACCCGGTTCCGACGGGTGTTGAAGTCGCGGAAAACGGTGACCTGTATATCAGCTTCCTCGGCGCTGGCCTCGCCCCCGGCGCAGCCAAGATCGAGCACTGGTCGAATGGTGAACTGGTGGAAACCTTTGGCGGGCTGAACGCGGTGAGCGACATCCTGCTGGACGGTGAAACGCTGTACGCGGTGGAACTGGTGGTGTTCGGCGAACAAGGCCCCGGCCCCGGCCGCGTGATCAGCGTGAACGCTGACGGCGCGACCCCGGTTGCTGAAGGCTTGATCGCCCCCTTCGGCATCGCGAAGGGACCGGACGGCGCACTGTATGTCTCTTACGGAACGATTGCCTTCGCCCCCGGTATGACCGGTGGTGTGGTCAAGCTGGCCGGTATGTAATCGAGCGATCATCAAACGAGGGCTGCTTTTAGCGCAGCCCTCAGAAAGCATCAGGGCGATCATGCGTAACATCCTCATCAGCATCACACTCATCGCAATCCTCATCAGCGGGTGTACGGTTAATCTGTGGACAATGCTGCCCCCTATTCAGCCTGTGGATCTGGTCAGCGAAGGGGACGCTGCCCACGGCGCTGAACTCTTCACGAAAGGGGCGCACGAAGCACCGCCCTGCTCAAGCTGCCACACGCTGGGCGACTCGACGTTTAGTCTGGGGCCTAAGCTGACGGGGGTGTATGAGCGAGCGGGGAGGCGAGAGCCGGATTTGACGGCGGAAGCGTACCTGTACGAGAGCATCACCGAACCGGGCGCGTATGTGGTTTCCGGATACCGGGACATCATGTACCCGCACTACGCGGAGAAGCTGTCGCAGCAGGAGATCGCCGACTTGATCGCTTACTTGATGACGCTGTAAGAACGGTAACCCTCAAAACAGAAACGGGAGCTGCGCGCTCCCGTTTTTGTTTGGGGGCGGCAAGCTACTGCGCGCAAGCCGTAATTGTGCTAGACTATTGCTGGTATTCTTCAGCAGCCAGCGCGTTCCTTCCACGCAGCGGCTGTGCATTGAACGGTTCCGATTGGAGGACAGACCATATGCCGCCCGAAAAGAGTGGGTATTATTATCCCAACAAGTTTGCACGCATCTTCATCGACGCGATGGAAGAGGTCATGGGGAAGAACGGCCTCAATGCGGTGCTGCATCTGGCAAAGTTGGATCATCTGATCGGGAATTACCCGCCGGATAATTTGGAGAAGGTGTTCGACTTCGC
>JAFLCH010000066.1:0-1820 GCA_017303775.1 Anaerolineae bacterium
ACTCGCAAGGTCTGCCCATCGGCCTCCAGATCATGGGCAAAGCCTTCGCCGAAGACACCATCCTCCGCGTCGGTCACGCCTACGAACAATCGACCGCGTGGCACACCCACCGCCCCACCATCGCCCTGCACGACTAATCAGCGACAAAAAAGGGGACTGTACTTTTCACAGTCCCCATCACCCTCAAAACCCTCACAAACCATTTTCTAACCATTCCTCAACCGTCTTAACAATCCGTTCCCCTCAAAAGGTTAGAAAACTCGTCGCCAAATAGTGACCATTTGGTAACCCTAACCTCGCTCATTTGTGCTATGATGGTTTTGGCGTCCGTTCCATCAGCAGACGCCGCGCACCTTAACAACCGCATACCGGCCCACTAGCGACCACATCGACACCCTGTGCCGATCATGCCCGTGTGGGTGGCCTCAATGGCAGCCTTGTCAACGGCAATCTCACTCATTCCCGCCGCGTTTCACCGCCATGCCGCCGCCGCCGCCGCCGCCAACCCCTTGGCAACGGTCTGGAATCCACCTCAGTAGGCCGATCGCTCTTATAACGGCCTACTGATAACTGGTAACTCGAATTTGGCACTCTACTGCCAATGCCACTGCCGTCAATGCCGCCAACCCTGCCATCTCCCCCTCACCAATCGGCAGAAACGGCTGCTAGCGGGTGAGGTTCCGGGCTTGTCTGCGCCGTCCTCCCCTGTATTTTGCCTCCCCTGATGCTTCGGGGGAGGCGGCACGAAGTGCCGGAGGGGGTGCCGTGTTCTTTGTCGGCGACGACGACGACGACGACGACAAACACCCCCTCGGCGGCAGCATCGGCTGCTTCCCGCCCTATTTGACCACCGCGCCGCTGCCGCTGCTGCTGCAAAACCCTGCCAGCAGGCATCCTCTACAAACTGGTGATGCCCATCCCCTGCACCAGCTTGTACAGGCGCGGCACATCCGTCTTCAGCACCAGCGGGTCGCTGTTCGCGCTGAAGAAGCTGCCCGTCCCGCCGTACTCCAGCGCCACGATGCGCGGTTCCGGCCACTCGCCGGCGTGGATATTCTGGAGCGCCCATTCCGTCGTCTCCCAATCCACCTCCGTCATCGGGTAATGATCAACCAGCCGCTGCTGTTCATCGTCGTACCGCGTCCCCGCCACATGCAGTTCACAGAGCGCGTACAGCGGTAGCTGCTCAATGTACGCCTGCGTCTCCATCCCGAAGTAATGCGCCGCCATCCGCGCGTGCGCCAGATCAAGCAGCAAGCCGCACCCCGTTTCGTCCACCAGCCGCCGGATCAGCGCCGGCTGAATCGTCAAAATCGGAATGTCGTAGTTCGGGTCATAATTCGCGTTTTCAAGGATCACCTGCTCCGTCCCGAAGAAGCTCGTCAGCGCCTCAATATCCGCCATCATCGCCGGAATCAACCGCTCCAACCACGTTTCATCCGTGGATCGCATATCCATCCCGAAGTCGCTTGCCCGTGGCGCGATATGCGTGTTCACATACGGCGTAGCCGTCGTCGCCAGCAGGTTCTCCACCTGCTCCAATCCCACGCTCTCCATGTTCTGCCGCCCCGCGTGGAACGGAAAATGAACATAAGCAGGGCGCTGCGCCTCTGCCGCCTCAATCATTTCCGCCCACTCGGTCGTCTTGTATAGGTCGAAGTCAATCCGCCCGCGCTCCACCAATTCCGCGCACGGGAGTGAATAATTCACTGCCAGCTTCATAATCCGTCCATTTCTCTATCGTTCCACCACCTACTTCTACAGTGTAGCACGTTCATCCCCTCACCATCCCTCCGGGAATCGTCCGCTTCCCCTCGCCC
>JAFLCH010000066.1:1920-17112 GCA_017303775.1 Anaerolineae bacterium
AATCTTGCAGAATTTGTGACGCCTATGGTAAACTACGCTCACGCCAGTATAAACTGTGCTTTGTTTGAACCGTGACCGACCAAGACTCTGATCACCCTCCTTCTTATTGCATACGCTTAACCAACCAACTGCACCGGGTTAACGCACTTTTGTGCTGCGCTTAACAACCGGTGTTTTACGATTCAGGGTATCAGAGCTAGAAAAGGAAAAGTTGACTTGGACGTTGGTAGTATTGTGCCTTTATTGTTATTGATCGGGCTGCACATGCTCATCACGCTCTTCTATGCAGCGATCACCAATAGCCGCGAGGCACTCCTGCGCGAACAAACCGAGACTGGACACGACATTCCGCCCAGCCTGCATATCACCTACCAGCTCAGTATTTTGCTTGTGCGCTTCAGCATCGCTGCCCTCGCCGTCACCGCGCTCGGCCAGAGCCTCATCAACGCCCTCTCCATCGAAAATATCGACTTGGAACGCGCCATCGCCTATCTCATCGTGCTCATCCCCACCGCCTTCGTGACCCTCGTCTTCGGTGATCTTGTTCCCGAAGCCATCGGCACCACCCGCGCCGACCCCATCGCCCGCTGGGCGCTCTACCCCATGCGCGCCCTCATCACCCTCCTCAGCCCCTTCGTCTTTATCATGACCGTGCTCAGTCGTTGGGTCGCCGGTATTTTCGGCAGCGCCGATAAGGTCAACGTCTTCACCGAAGAAGAAATCATGACCATCCTCGACGCCGGAGAAAAAGAAGGCAGCATCGAAAACGACGAGAAGGAAATGATCTACTCGGTGCTTCAATTCGGCGACAAAGCCGTGCGCGAAGTCATGGTTCCCCGCATCGACGTGGTCGCGGTTGATCTCGAAACTACCCTCGATGAAGCCCTCGCCGAATTCATCCAGAGCGGTCACTCCCGCATCCCCGTCTACGAAGAAAACATCGATAACATCAAAGGTCTGCTCTACGCCAAAGACCTGCTGGTGATGATGCAAAGCACCAATCCCGTTCGCAAACCCATCACCGAACTTATGCGTAAACCCTTCTTCGTGCCGGAAAGCAAACGCGCCGATGAACTCCTCACCGAACTCAAGAGCAAAAAGGTTCACATGGCAATCGTCGTAGATGAATACGGTGGAACGGCTGGGGTGATCACCTTCGAGGATCTGATCGAAGAAATCATCGGTGATATTCAGGACGAGTACGACACCAACGAAGAAGTCGAATTCATCGAACTCGGCCCCAACGACTATCAGGTCGATGCCAGCATCAGCCTCTCCGACTTTAATGACCTGCTCGATGTCGAACTTTCCAATGAAGACAGCGATACCCTCGGCGGTTTCCTCTTCACTGAATTCGGGCGCGTGCCAGAAGTGGGCGAAACCCTCGAACAACACAATCTCGTCATGAAAGTCGAATCGCTCGATGGTCGTCGCATCCGCAAAGTGCATGTCCTACGCCGCACCCAATCACCCGAATCTGACGGCGAATCGTCCTCGGATAATCTCGCCGCACAGCCGCAGCCAGTCACCGAATAACTGACCGTACCGCAGTGGGCTTAATTGAAATAAGCCCACTGTTCCCCCGATGGGCTTCAATATAGGCTTAGTAGTGCGAGTCGCGTCTCTGCGAGGCATGCCATAACCAGTCTGCAAAAGCGTCGACGAGCAGGTAAGTGATCAGGATGAGCAGTGGAAGGAGAAGCAAACCAGAAAAGCCCATGCCCTGCGCGAGGAGCAGCGAAAGAGCACCAACCAGCAGCCCTAGCACAATGAGCATCACACCTTGATACCGGTTCATAGTGTACTCCTTTCACAAGTGTCCACTACGCCCACTATAATTATATACCCATTCTGCTAGTCACTGTTTCAACCAACCGCCTCGAACCCCGCCCAGTCAGCCGCAAGAATCGTCGGCAGAGGATGCCCCCCGTCCCGCCCATCTCCCTTGTCCGGCCCCGAATCGAGCCATGGCAAATAACCCGGCTCTGTCCAATCCGCCTTCTGTGCGTAAACCCGCCCGATCTCTTCCAGCAGCGCCAGTTCATCCGCGCCAAACGACTCTAAACCACTCCCGATTTGTGAAGGGTCGGGCCGCCCCGCTAAAGAAATCCCCAACACATCCTCCACATTCCGCGTCTCAACATAGGGGTTGTAGCGTCGGAAATCAATCCTGTTACCATAAACCGCCCGCGTGATGAACACCTGCTGCAAGGCCGTATCATCCAGTGTTTGCGTGATCACATAACGGATCCATGGATACAACCACAGCCGTCCGGCCTCCCCTTCTCCATACGAGCGCGGAGAATAGCCAGTCCCCAGCGAGAAATGGATGACATTCCCCGGCTCGAACCCATTCTTGATATATTCCAGCGCTTCAATGGTCGCCGCGAAGCATGGGTTTCCGTTCACGCTCACCCCGCCGTCAATGAAATTCCCCAGCACGGGCGGGAAGTAAATCGGTGCCGCGCCGCTGGCTCCCACGGCACCGCTCACCGGCCAATCCTTAAACAATTTCGCCCCCGGCCCGCTGCTCACGATGTAATAAGTGTTCGCCGTCCGCACGTCGCGTGTGGTCATAAAAACAATAGGCTTGTTGAAGTCGCCCACTTTTTTCCCGGCAGCCAACGGTCCCAACGCTTCCAAAAAGGGTCTCAAATCATACAGATTGCGCATCCCGCCAAGCAGGTACCGCAAGTACAACCAGATACCACGCGGTTGGGCGCGGAAGGCATCCGGCAGTCGGGTACGGTACACATCTTGCAGCAGTTCCTGTGCCGAAAGCCCCAACCCGATTCCCGCCGCAATGATCGCCCCCGTGCTCGTTCCGGCCACCAGATCGAATAACTCGGAGCAGGTTTTGCCCGTCATGCGCTCCAGCTCGGCCAGCATCGCAGCCGCAACAATCCCTCGCGTCCCACCCCCATCAATCGACAAAATAAGCTTTTTACCTTGGGGATTAATGTTCAGCATGTACGAGCCTTTATGATGCCGTGAATAGTATGAAAAGGAGGTTTTGAAATTATCAATATCGCGCTTTCCGGCACGATTCTGAGGGAAATCTTACAGCAGGATGAGAGATGCCGCAAACCACATACCCGACCTCGCAGGCCAGTAAAAGCTGTGTTATTGTAGGCTTCCGGCTGGTCATCATAATTCGATTGCGATCAGCCCATCTTCTGCTTACGATAGGCACATGTGATGTTCAATGCAGCCATCAAAACCACAATTGACAGCTGAAAAACCACCTCAATCACCATCCGCCGGTGCAGGCAGATGGCGCTTGCACCTCAGCCGCTTCGACCGTTTTGTTTTCCTTGTCATACTGCTTCTGCTGGGCACAATCGGCCTCACTATCCTCCTCGGAGATCGGGTAGGTGTCACCTTGGAACGGGTCGGCCCGCTGGGGACTGCCCGTGCCACCAGCACAATCGTCATCCAATTCAGCGAAAACATGAACCGTGACACCGTTCCAGCGCGTCTGCGCGTCGCCCAACTCTCCCCTGAACAAGCTGACCAGCCCATCGGCGAGGAGAGCCTCGAAGGGGAGGTATTCGGTACGGTCAGTTGGAATGGTTCGACGATCAGCTTTCGCCCGTCCGAAGCGCTCGACCCCGGTGCAACCTACACGGTCATCCTTCAGCCGGGAGCCGAGAGCGAAAACGGACGGAAGGTGCTATCGGAATATCGCTTCAGCTTCAACGTTCGTTCTCCGCGCATTGCCTACCTCGCGCCAGCCAACAGCGTTCCATATAACCTCTGGATTGCCGACCCGGCAGATCCAACCTCGGTGCAGCAAATCACCGCCAGCCCATCAGGCATCTACGATTACGGCATCAGCCCGGACGGAACAAAGATCGCCTTTTCCGAGCGCAACAGTAACAGCGGCACCAATGATATTAAGCTGCTCGACCTCGAAAGCGGCACGCTCGAACAGTTGACCAATTGTGTCGACGCGGAATGCAAAACACCGGTCTTTCGGCCTGATGGGCAGGTTATCGCCTACGAACGCATCGACCTTAACAGCGATCTTAGCAACGTAGGAGCCAGCCCAACCCGAATCTGGCTGCTCGACCTCAGCACCCGTCCGGCAACCACACGCCCGATGTTTGAAGACTCGCAGCTTCTGGGTTATTACCTGCGCTGGTCACAAAATGGCAGCCGTGTCTCGGTCTTCGACTACGCCAGTCAAGGGATTCTGGTGTATGACTTCACCGACCAGAGTACGGTTATCATCCCCAGCCAATACGGCAACCCCGGCGAAATTTCTCCCGACGGAACCCGCATTGTCTTCCCTGAAATTCAGTTGAGCGAGAATCAGGCCACCAGCTATTTGCAAATGGTCGATCTCAGCACGCAGGAACTGATCCGGCTGAGTAACCCGGATGACCCCGTAGATGACGATGTTGGCATCTGGAGTCCTGATGGAACCTATCTGGTGATCGGGCGGCGTTACCTTGATGAACGATACACGCGTGGGCGACAACTCTTCAAACTGAATCCTGATGATTTGAGCAGTGAACCGTTGGTCTTTGACGATAAATACACCAACGGCGTATTCTCGTTCGATCCCACCGGAACGCAACTGCTCATCCAGCGCTTCCCTGACCCAATCGCAATGGATGACCCAAATAATATGGGATTACCCGAAGTCTGGGTTTACAATATGGAAACCCAATCGCTGGTGAAGGTGGCGGATAATGCCTTCTTCCCCCGCTGGGTACCCTAGTAGTTGATGACGAGTATTTGAACGATGAACCACAACACTGCTCCGGCACATCCAGAAAGCACGACTCTTCAGGAATCGCAGCCGACTCGCACGACCCCGTCGCCCATTTTGATCGTCTTTCTCATCATTCCGCTGTTAGGCATTCTGGCGGCTGTCGGGCTAGCGCTGAATGAGAATAATGTTGCGTCCCAACCGCTTCCGACGCCCATGCCGGTTTCATCAGGACGGCTTTCCCTCATCGACCTGCCTGCACCTAACTTCGAACTCACCAATCTGAAAGATGAGCGCATACGACTTTCCAACTATCGGGGTCGGGTAGTCTTCGTGAACTTCTGGGCAACATGGTGCAAACCTTGTGAAGAAGAACTACCCACCCTCCAGCGCTTTGTCGAGGCGCAGGGCGATGATGGCGCGGTGGTGCTGGCGGTGAACGTCGCTGAAAGTGGCCCGCAGGTCACCACATTCTTCGACAAATTAGGGGTCAGCGGTCTGAACGTGCTGCTCGATACCAATCTGGATGTGTATACCGCTTATGATCTGGAAGTACTGCCCACAACCTTTGTGGTCGATCCTTCCGGCACAGTACGTTACAAACATCTCGGTGAGCTAACCGAAGACTCGCTGAACGGGTATATCAATCGTCTGTCTCAATGACGCTTATATCTTGTCGAATATCTCCAGCCTGTGCATAATCAGCGAATCATTTCGGGGAGGTTAGGCATTTGGATATTGCACGGGCATTCACGTTCGTTTTCGAAGATCGCGAGTGGACTCCAAAGCTGCTGATCAGCGCCGGCATCGCGCTGGCTGCTGTGATCTTGATGCCGCTTTTGTTTGTGGGGCTGGTCGCCGTAGCGCTGCTCCTTGGTTATCTGGTCGAACTCATCCGCAATGTGCGTGACGCCCATCCTTCTCCCCTACCGCGCTGGGATCAGTACGCAGAAAAGCTCGCCACAGGCGGGAATATTCTGGCAGCGCTCATCGTTTATAACCTCGTGAATATCATCCCGTTATGCTGCTACCTGACCACATCCAGCTTCTGGCGCGATGGGTTTGTGGGCAGCGCCATCGGCTTGGTCGTCTTATGCTGCATCGTGCCATTCGTACTGATCTACAACATCATCACGTGGCCGATGCTGGCTTTAGGGCTGGCGCGCTACGCGGATGAAGGCAATATCGGTGTCTTTTTCCAGTTCGGGGATTTGTTCCGTACCGTTTTCGGTCGTTGGGATGTCACAATCCAGTGGATATTCCTCAGCTTCCTCATTAACATCGCCTTCACGCTGGTCTTTGCTATTCCCTGCGTCGGTTGGGCAGCCGCACCCGCCTTCTTCATGCCCGTTCATGGGTATCTGGTCGCGCAATTCGCGGACCGTGTTGAAGACAGCCCGCGCCTCATCAAAAAGAAAAAACGAAGCGCCTGACTGCTGCGACTAGCTCATTATCCAACCAAACCCGATAAAAATAATCTGTGGGGCGTTCCATTTGTCATAGGACGAACCCCACAATTTGGCTTAGATTCAGACTAGGGCTAGTTGTTTAAAAATTGCTTTTAATAAAGGAGATTGATGATGGCGAGCAAAGATAGGCCGGGTGCCGAACATCGTAAGCACAAAAATCCGCTCCTTGGCGATCAGGTTCAAGAACGGCGCGAAAAACGTCGAGAAAAGAAGCATACGCTCAAAGTGATTCGCCGTAGATCGCACCGCACCGGCCACGCACCCACTCCGACCAGCGAATAGGCAACAAATCAGGGATTCTCGCGGCAGAAACGCTCGATTTGTTCGACTTCATCAGCAGATAAGCGAAACGTACCTGCACCGATGATGCCGTCAATCTGGCGAGCGCTGCGTGCGCCCACGATTGCACCGGTGACCGCCGGGTTATTCAGCGTCCACGCGATAGCCACCTCGCCCGCTGTGCGCCCGTGCCGGTTGGCGATTTCTTGGAGGATCTCCACGAGTTGAAGATGGCGCAGAAGGCGTGGCTCGGTAAAGTCCGCGTTACGACTGCGCCAGTCGTCCGCGGGCAGGCTGCGGGCGCGTTCCAATGTCATCGCGCCGGTCAGCAGCCCCGCGCCCATCGGCGAATAATTGATGACGCCGATATTTTGCTGCAAGCAGTAGGGTAAGATCGCGTTTTCCACATCACGCTTGATCAATGAGTAAGGCGGTTGGTTGGATGTCACGGGCGCGATTTTCTGCACGCGCTGGAGCTGCTCGACATTAAAGTTAGAAACGCCAATCCAGCGTACTTTGCCGTCTTTCTGCAACTGCGCCAGCGTTGACCAAGCTTCTTCAAGATCTTCTTCGGGGTCAGGCCAGTGAATCTGGTACAGGTCGATGACATCCACCTGCAAACGCCGGAGGCTGTCTTCCAATTCGCGCCGTATGGAGTCGGCTTTGAGGCTGCGCCCCACTTTACCGGAAGCATCCCAAACGCGGGTACACTTGGTAAAGACGTAGGGGCGGTTGGAGCGGCCTTTGAGTGCCTGCGCTACGATCTCTTCCGAATGCCCTAACCCATAAACGGCTGCGGTATCGATCCAGTTGATGCCATGATCGAGGGCAGCGTGAATAGCTGCGATGGAGTCCGCATCATCCTGTTCCCCCCAGCCAAATTCCCAACCACCGCCTCCAATGGCCCATGCACCATAACCGATGGGGGTGATGTGTAAATCCGAATTCCCAAGCTGATTGGTTTGCATCGCACAATCCTCTACAAATAGTCTAAATGCCGGTATTGATGACCACCATCTTCAACGTGGTCATTTCTTCGATGGCAAAGCGGGGGCCTTCACGCCCGATGCCGGAATCTTTGTTGCCGCCGTAGGGCATGTTATCAATGCGCAGGGTGGGCACATCATTGATGATAACCCCTCCCACGTTGAGACGCTGGACAGCGCGCATGGCTTTGTTGAGGTCGCGGGTGTACACACCGGCTTGCAAGCCGAAGTTCCCCTCATCAGCCATGGTTAGCGCGTCTTCGAAGTCATCAAACGGCACGAGGCTGACGAGGGGGCCGAAGGCTTCGGCGCACATCACCTGCATACCGGAATGTACATTTTCGAGGACAGTTGGCGCGAACATGCGACCCTCGTGGGTACCACCGGTGACGATAGAAGCACCCTGCGCAACGGCTTCATCCAACCAGCGCTCGATCCGTTCAGCCGAGGCGTCGTTGATCAACGGGCCGATGTCGGTCTGGTCACTAAGTGGGTCACCAAGTTTGAGCTTTTCGGCTGCGGCTACAAAGCGGGTACGAAATTCTTCGTAGCGTTTGCGGTGAATATAGATGCGCTGGATGCTGATGCAAACCTGCCCGCTGTAGGAAAAGCTGCCCATGATGGTACGGCTGATGGCCGCGTCGAGGTTGGCATCTTCGTCAATGATGGTAGCGGCATTGCCACCCAATTCCAGTACGACACGACGTAATCCGGCGGTTTTCGTGATGTGGTGGGCAACCGCAGGGCTGCCAGTGAAGGAAATCATGTTGATGCGTGGATCAGTCGTGAGCCAACTACCGACCTCTGCCCCACCGGTAATGACCTCGAACGCACCATCCGGCAAACCTGCCTCGCGCAAAATTTCGGCCAGTTTGAGGACGGTCATGGGGGTGGCGGGGGCGGGCTTCATGACCACTGTACAGCCGGCAGCGATAGCTGGAGCGACTTTATGCACCGAGAGATTCAGGGGGAAATTAAAGGGTGTGATGGCCGCGATAACGCCCACCGGAACCCGAATGAAGTAACCGATCTTGCCAACGCCGCCCGCCGAAGCATCCAGCGGGATGGTTTCACCATGCAAGCGACGCGCCTCGTCCGCCGCAAAGTTGAAGGTATCCACCGCGCGCTGCGCTTCCAAGCGGGCATATTTGAGGGGTTTGCCGTTCTCGCGCGCCATAATGCGGGCGATTTCGTCTACCTGACCGGCGATGAGCTGAGCCGCTTTGTTGAGGATGCTGCCTCGCTGATGGGCGGGCATCGACGCCATAATCGGGGCGGCCTGCACGGCGCGACTGATGGCATCACGGACATCCTGTTCACTGAATTCGGGGACAGTGCCGACAACACTCCCGTCGTAAGGATTAATAACCGGGGTTTCCTGTATGGAAGCAACCATATTCTGTTCCTCGGAATAAAGCCGTTTCCACCCATTTTACCCAGTTGAAGCAGATTGTCCTAGCCTTTGCGCCTCATAGGTTAAAGAGGCTGGACGCACCCAAGACCATGCCAAAGGTGACTACAGTGACGGTCAGTTCGGCCAGCGCGCCCACGATGAAGGGACGCAAACCCTGCCTCCGGAGTTCACGAAAGTCGGTTTTGAGGCCGACTCCGGCGAAGGTTAGCAAGAAAGCCCAGCGCGACAGATTGCCAAGGCTGGTCAACTGCGCCGGCGTAAAGAGACCGATGGTCGCCAGAATGGAAATGAAAAGGAAGCCGAGTACGAACTTGGGAAACTTTTGCCAGAGGAAGCGGCCTTTATGCTTGACTTCGGCAGCCTGACCACGCGAAGCCCAGTAGAGCGCGTAACCGAGCACGACGAAGCCGATCATGGCGTTGCGGGTGGTTTTGGTGAGGACGGCGATTTTGCCGGCAGCATCTGAGTAGATGGCTCCGGCTGCGGAGGCTTCGGCGGTGTTATCAACCGCGAGGCCAACCCAGACGCCGTAAGCTTGATCGCTGAGTTGAAACGCCTGCCCGACGAGCGGATAGGCGAAGAGGCCGAAGGCTCCGAGCGCCAAAATCGCGGCGATGGCGAAGGCCGCGTCATCATCATCGGCTTCAATCGCGCCTTTGCCGGCGATGATGGCGGACACCCCGCAGATGGATGAGCCGATGGCGAGAAGGCTGGTGAGTTTGGGTTTGAGGTGAAAAGCGCGTCCGATGATCTGCATGATGAAGATGGCGACTCCCAACTCCAGAACGACCAGCAGGAGGCTGACACCGCCCAGCTTGAGCACATCGCCTAGAATGAAGCGCGCGCCGAGCAGCACAATGCCGATCTTGAGCCAGAATTCATAGGTGGCGACGCCAGCGCGGAAGATGCGGGGGACGCCGATTGTGTTACTGATGATGAGTCCATAGAGAATGGCCCAAAGCACATATTCAATGTTGGGGAGCGAGAGGTTATTGGTTTTGCCATAGTCTTTGAGGAACTGTTCGGTGAGCTTGCCGAGGTAGCCCACGGTAAAGAGGAGCACCACACCGGGCAGCAGTTCGAGGAAGCGGGATAGTAGCGGGCGAGACACGAAAGCAGGGGTTGAAGAACCTGTAGCTTGAGCCATTTTTGAACCTATACAGTTACCATGGTACGGACGGAATAAGACCGACGAGAACGAGAAATACTAAGATGAGCGCGGTGATGACCGCCAGCCAATCTAGCGAGAGATTGAGGCGCGGGCGAGATGAACGCGGCGGGTGTGCAGGAGGCGATTCTGACATGGTTTACTCGATTTGTGATTACGAACCTATTTTTTCATTATGGTGTGAAAGTAATTTTGATGAGAACTGGCAACTGTACTGGAAAAAAGCATGATAGCTGTCATGTGGGTCTTTATACTTGAATCGCCGTGAAAGAATAATTGGGTTATGGTAGGGGCAATATTGTGCAGGTGGAGAAGCGAGGTGAGGTATGACGAGCGAACGGGTGTGGTTCATTACGGGGGTTTCCGCCGGGTTGGGACGAGCGCTGGCCGAGGTGGTTCTGGAGGCGGGCGAGCGAGTGGTTGGGACGGTGCGGCAGGCGGAACAGGTGAGCGCGTTTGAGGCGTTGAAGCCGGGAGCCTCGGCGGCGTTGGTGATGGATGTGCGCGAGGCGGAACAGGTGAACGCAGCAGTACGAGGGGCGATTGAACGCTTCGGGCGGATTGATGTGCTGGTGAATAATTCGGGGCACGGGATGCTGGGGGCGATTGAAGAAGTAAGCGACGCGGAAGCACGGGCGCTGTTCGACGTGAACGTGTTCGGGGTGTTGAACGTGCTGCGGGCGGCGCTGCCTGCGATGCGGGCACAGCGGAGCGGGTTTGTGATCAATATGAGTTCGCAGGGGGGTGTGCGGAGCTTCCCCGGTTCGGGACATTACTGCGCGAGCAAACACGCGCTGGAGGCGATTTCCGACTCGCTGGCGATAGAGCTGGCCGATTCGGGGGTGAATGTATTGATCGTGGAGCCGGGGCCGTTCCGGACGGAATTCGCGGGACGTTCGATGGTGGTTTCGGAGCAGGTGATCGAGGATTACGCTTCGACTTCCGGTATGCGGCGGGCGACGTTGAAAAATGTGGATGGGAAACAGAAAGGCGACCCGGTGCGGGCGGCGCGGGCGATTTTGCAGGCGGTGAACGCGCCTCAGCCACCGCGACGGTTGGCGCTGGGGGCGGACGCATTGAGCGTTATGCGGGAGAAAGTGGGACAGATGCAGAAGGATTGGGAGACGTGGGAGGAAGTGAGCCTGAAGGCGGATTACCCGCCGGAGGAGCTGGATTAGGCGAGGATTATTGTTTGAAATGGTGCGTTGTGCATTCATGGGGGTTACGCTACCCTATGTGCCTTTGAAGATGAAATTACTCAGGAGCAGCACTTATGACGCGGGCTTTTGTTATTGATACGGATACTGCTTCGGACGACGCGGTGGCGCTGATTATGGCACTGCGGTGGCCGGATGTGGATGTAAAGGCGATCACGGTGGTGGCGGGAAATGTGCCGGTGGAGCAGGCGACTAACAACGCCCTGTACACGGTGGAATTGAGCGGGAACGATGTGCCGGTTTATATGGGCGCGAGCAAACCGCTGACGCGGATTTACGAGGACGCACAGTGGTTCCACGGGAAGGACGGGCTGGGCGACCAAGGATACCCAGCACCGACACGCCAAGCTGAAGCGAAACACGCGGTGGACGCGCTGATTGATACGATCAAGGCGAACCCCGGCATCGTGCTGGTGACGCTGGGACCGCTGACGAACGTGGCGCTGGCGGTGAGCAGAGCGCCGGAGATCGTCCCGCTGGTGAGCCGGTGTGTGGTGATGGGCGGGGCGGCGTGTACGGTGGGGAACGTGACCCCGGCGGCGGAATATAATATCTGGGTTGACCCGGAAGCGGCGCGGATTGTGTTCCTGTCGGGGCTGCCGATTGAGATGGTGGGCTGGGAACTGTGCCGGGGGGACGCGAATTTGCGCGAGAACGACATCAAGTATGTGAGAAGCCTTGATACGGCGCTGGCGCACTTCACGATTGATTGCAACAGCGTGGCGATGAATTCCAACTTCGTGCAGTCTAACGAGTTGGGGATCGCGCTGCCTGATCCGGTGACGATGGCGGTGGCGCTTGATCCGGAGGGGGTGGTGACGAAGGCGAGCAAGCATTATGTTGAGATCGAGTGTGTGAGCGATCTGACACGCGGGATGACAGTGGTTGACCAACTGGACGTGACGCACGACGAGCGCAATCAGCGGCAGTGGGCACAGGCTTACCAGAAACCGAAAAACGCGACGGTGGTTTGGGAGATTAACATCGCACGGTGGAAGGAAATCCTGTTCAGCGTTTTGAAGTAAGTTCAGCGTTTTATTATGGTCTATTACAGCCTTTCGCGGCCATGCTGCGGGAGGCTGTTTTGTTTGGCGGCGGCGGCGGCGTGGTGACCAAAGAAGGCGGGATACCCCCTCCTGCGCTACGCGCTTCCTCCCCCAAGGCATTAGGGGAGGAAAAACACAGACTGCGCGGGGTGGTGGTGGTGACTGCCATTTGGTGAGGGGGAAATGGCTTGATTGGCGGCAGTGGCGTCATTGACATTGGCACTCCGCTGCCAATCTATTTTGCAGCAGCAGCGGCAGCGGCATTAGACCCTCACCCCTACGCTCGCTTGGTCGCTCGCAGCCTCTCCCTGAGGACGGTGGGCAAAGACAGGAACGCCGAGGGGGCGTTTGTCGTCGTCGTCGGCGTCGTCGCCGACAAAGAAGGCGGCGGGAATGAGGGAGACTGGCGCAGACAAGGAATTTCCCGGTGGGCGCGTATGCGGTTGGTAAGATGCGCAGCGTCATGCTGATGGAACGGACGCTACGACTATCATAGCACAAATGAGCGAGCTTAGGGTTACCAAATGGTCACTTTTTGGCGACGAATTTTCTAACTTTGTGAGGGAAGTGAATTGTTAAGACGGTTGGCAAATGGTTGGAAAACGGTTTGTATGACAAATTACCCTCTCTGCCTCCCCCCATATGACACACGATTAAACCCACCGAGTGGCCTATCCAAATAAGCTCCAGATGGTCGATGGCAGCAGGAGGCAAGCGATTTATCTTAGTGGACAGATAGAGCTAATACCACAATCCAGTTATAGGGGGGAGAAGTGACTACATGCCAAGAGGTAATGACAAGAGATCCTGTATGCAGCCTCGTGAATGACACGGTGGACGAGGCCGCCCAACTGATGCGGTATGCGGATGTGGGGGCGCTGCCGGTGGTGGACTGCCGCCGAAACCGGCATTTGATCGGGATCGTGACTGACCGTGATCTGGCGGTGCGCGTGGTTGGGCGGGGATTTCATCCACAACTCACGCGCGTGGCGGATGTGATGACACCCAGCCCGATTCACTGCCGGGAAGATGAGGATGTGACCGGCGCACTGACCAAGATGGTACTGCACCGCGTGCGGCGTATTCCAACGGTGAACGCAGAGGGGAAGCTGGTGGGCATTATCACGCAGGCGGATGTGGCTACGCGGTTAAGCGATCCACAACTGACAGCAAGCGTGATCGAAGATCTTTCGCGCCCGCACGAAGACACCGATAGAGCGTCTTAAAGCAGAACACGACCTTTGGAGAAACGCAGCCTACACGGCAGGTTTGAAATTGATACCGTTACACTCCATGAAAACAACAGAAGCTTGATATAAGCGCAGGTATTGAGGGGGTACAGATGGTTGTGAAAACGATCCATGCCGTTTAGGAGGCTCAATGTAACGGTTAATGGACTAAGGAAGTAGAGATGATTTTCAGGGCCAATTCGCAGGTTTGGAGCGAGGATGGGCAGGAAGTAGGACAAATTGACCGAGTGGTCATAAACCCCAAGAGCAGAGCTATAACTCATCTGGTGGTGAGACACGGTATCCTGTTCAGGGAAGATAAGCTGATTCCGATTGAGTGGGCAGCGGCGGCAAGTGACCAACAGGTGAGATTGGGGGTTACGGTGCGCGAACTGGAACACGTGCCTTCGTTTGATGAGGCAGATTTCGCCATGATTGAGGATGCTGAGTGGGAAGCACTGTCATTCCCGTCGGGTATGGCGCTGCCGATGTACGGGTATCCGCCAACCGAGGACAGAAGGCAGACGGCAGGAATCGGGCAGCATCTCCCGAAGCAGGCGCTTGATTTGAAAGAACGGGCGCGGGTGATCAGCTCGGACGGCGCTTATGTGGGGAGCATGGTGCGGTTGGTGGTGAAGAAGGCCACGGAAGAGGCGACGCATCTGGTGATCGCACAGGGGTTATTCTTCAGGGTCGAGAAGACGATTCCGATTGAGTGGGTGAATGCGGTGGAGGCGGATGAGATCCATTTGAGCGTCTCGACAGAGCAACTCAAACTGGTGTCGATTGACCCGCTAGAGTAAGTGTGAGAAAGGGCATGCCGGAGACGGGATGCCCTTTTTGATGGGGGTGGGAGGCGGCGGTCAGGCTTGAATTTCGACCACGACGCCTTCTTCCGCCCAATTGTAGAGGAGCTGGATGTTGTCGTTGCTGAGGAGGATGCAGCCGTAGGTGACGCGCGTGCCGAGGCTATTCGTCCAGAGCAGTTGTGAGCCGCCACGGGTGGGAAAACCGTGAAAGCCATTGGTGAAGTCCGCGCCGGGGATGGGTTGATAGACACCCATGAAGTTGGGCATCCAGAGATTCCAGTTGCCAGCGTAGGCGTTGGGTTCGTGGGAGATGATCTGGTAGACACCGGGCCATGTGGGGCTGTCGGGGATGCCAGTGCTGGCGAGCCATTCCCACTTGAGCTGACCGTTTTCGTAGACCCATGTGCGCTGGCGACTGATGCTGACGACGATGCGCTTATCGGGATTGACCGGATAGGGCAAGAAGGTATCGGGCGAAGGAATGGTGATGGATTGGCCGACGGAAACGCTCTCAAGGCCGCCGTTGGCCTGCACGATATAGAGGTAGGGGACGCCTACATCCCACGCGATGCTGGTGATGGTTTCGCCGGCTTGAACGATGTGCTGGTGGTCACGGTGGTAGACACGGGCGTAAGGCTGGGGGCGACCGGCACGAATGCCCTGCTGGATGCTGGTGACGGCTTCGTCCAGATTGAGATAGCGGGACGAGTCGAGGACAGCGGATCGGGCGGTGAGATAGGCGCGGACGGGGGCATCGGCAGCCGAGAGGACGAGGCCGGTGGGCGCGGATGAGTCCGGTTCGGCAGTGAGCCATGATGCCCATTCCTGCGGCGGGGCTGACCAGTAGACCGAGTCGCC
>JAFLCH010000067.1 GCA_017303775.1 Anaerolineae bacterium
CACCTGTGGCGAAACTCTGACGACTCGTTGGACGACCATATTCAACACCTACATTCAGGATGGCCTCCCCCAAATAGACATCGGCACTTGGGAGATCAAATGCTGCGTTAAGGGCATGTACGGCCACCCGCCCCGGCGCATTACGCCCGAAGCTGATGAGTCGTGGATCAGCGCTGCTCCCGGCAATGATGGCGACGGTGTTTTGTTGGGTCTTCAGTTCAGGAGATAAGGATGTTGGCTGATCTCCAATCAATAAACTGACTGGTATATCGGCGGCAATGATGGATGTTGAGCCACTTTCACCCGGCGGAACAGCGGATGTTATATCGCGGTCATCCGTGCGCAGGATAGCGGCGGCTGAGTCATTTAAGACGTTGATGAGGGTGAGGGTCGATTCGCCAGTGTTCAACGGTGTGCTGGTTTCCGGTACGTTGAGAATGTTGATGCTGCTGCCACTTCCAGTGAGGATGGTGATATATGGCACATTACTCACCAAATTGATGGTCGTTTCGAATAGGGCAGGGTCATCTTGCCGTCCTCCACTGGGGACGACCTTCAATACAAATTCTCCCGCCTCTAATTGGGTCGGTTCGGTGAATTGTTGATAGGCGAGGTTGGTGGCAATGGCTGAGAAGCCAATGAATACATTGATTGAGCCGGAGTCCTGTACGGCGTTCACAATGCGTAGGATCGCGGGTTGCAATGAAATCGGCGGCAGCGGAGTCGGCTGCTGAGTCGGCGCTGCTGTGGGTTCGGGAGTCGCGGTCGGGTTCGGGGTGCTGGTTGGAACAATCTGGGCTTGCGCACAGGCTGTGAGCAGGGTCAAAAGGATAATCGTCAAAAGTCTCAGTTGGTGGCGCATAAGTATTCCTTATGGGTTCATATCACAAACTGATTCTACCCGCGGTTAGCCTTTAAGGAAAAGAAAGAAAAAGTCCTGTCGGGAAAATTGACAGGACTTTTGAGCAATCATTGATTCTGAGGGCGTTTAGCGAGGACGAACCGCACCCGCTGGCACCCATCCGCGCGTACCATCTGGCAGTTCAATGTAGCTGAATGTTCCATCAGTGAACAGGAGTGTGACTTCCTGCCCGATGTTGAGGAAGGGCAGGCTGCCCTGATCGCCACCCGGTGAACCGGTCATAGCGATGAACTCGTTGCTGATGGAAGGCACGCTGATGAACTGTGATGTTGGCGTGGCCTCAACCGAACCCGAAGGCGGCAGAATCGGCTCACCTGTCACTGGAACGTCGGAAATTTGCGCCGGACGACCATTGAAAGAGATGCTGACGAAATTCGCTGTCGCGGTACGAGAAGCGATCCAGCCTTCAGTGCCTTCGAAGGTCACTTGCAGCCAGTTGCCGTCTTCGCTGCGCGAACTGACGATCACCTGCGCACCACCGGGAATTTGTGCCAGCACTTCAGCGTTGGTATCTGGCTGACGGCGCAGGTTGAGATTCGCGCCCAGATCCAGAATGATTTCAGCCACATAAGCGTTACGGGTGGGGTTGGTTGTGGGAATAGCGGCAGGCGAGACCCCCGCAGTGACTGTGCCACGAGTATCATTGGGTGTGATCACCAGCAAACCGCGTTCATCGATTTCATCGAGGTCAATCGGGCGGTTGTTGTAAGAATACTGAACGTACAGCGAATTGACCCAACCCTCTACATTACCACCTTCAGGCAGCGAGTAGCGCACGAATACCCAATCCTGTGCTTCGCTGATGCCCAAGAACTCCATCACGGTGCCGTTCGGGACGCGTGCCAGCACTTCGCCTTGATTATCAGCCGTGCGGCGGATGTTCAGGTTAATGCCTTCGTCCAGATTGAATACGGTAGCAGCAACCCGGTTCGCCGGAACAGGCGGGGGTGTCACAGCGCTGTTTGTGACTTCGCCGGGGAGATTGCTGGCAACCAGCGGCAGATCGGCAAGCTTGACCCGTTCGCCACGGGGGTTACGCACGTCAAGGTAGAGCGCGTTTGCCCATGCCGTGATCGAACCACCATCCGGGGTGTTGTAAGTGACGTTCAACCAAGTGTCCTGTGGTACCAGATCCTCGTTAGCCGTCGTGAACAGAGTCACCGGATCAACAAATTCATAATCTTCCGGCGGGCGAGGTGTAGCGCTGAAGGGGATTTCTTCAATGGCACCTTCACGACCATTTACCAACAGGATTGTGTTAGGCGGAACAGTTCCCAGCGAGAGTGCATCACTGCCCGGATACTGACGTAGTTGCAGATTGGCATCCGCATTTAGATTGAAGACACGCGCGGTCGGGCCAGTAGCGGGTACAACCGTTGGTGGTGCAGCAGTCGGTTGTACCGGTGCAACGGTTGGTTCTACCGCGACAACTGCCGTAGGTTCTAATGTAGGTTCAGGTGGTGGCGGGAGTGTCGGTTCGGGTGCGGCGACTGTCGGGTCAATGGCGATCTGTGCGGCGGAACCACCCGGCGCACTGCCAATGCCCTGCGCGAGGCTGGTCGCTGCTGTGATGACACGCAGTGCACCGCCATCTTCAACTGCCAGCAGGTTGTAATAAACACCGCCATAAAATTCGGTATCCTGAATTTCGAGCGGTGTGCCATCAGTGTCAACTGTGAGGGTGAAGACACCCGGCTTGGTTGATGTACTGCCACTTTCACCAAACGCCAGCGGACTTACCGTTAAGGGGATGCCGTTGCTGAGTTCAGCGGTGACCGCTTCCGAACCGACGATACCGTTGATGAAACCTAACCGTGCGGCAGTACCATCAATTCCGGCGATATTGTCACTGAACACATTGGCGCTCAATTCGTCAGATGATCCCAGAACTGCAACCGTGATGGCTGTATCGGCTTCAACCGGGACACTGGCTGCCAGCAGGTTGGCCTGTGAACCAGCAGCACGGACAGCTACGTTGTAGCTTCCAGTGGGAATGGCGATATGAGCAGTGTATTCGGCGAACTCCAGCGATGGAATGGCCAGCGTGTCGTTAATGTAGATATCCACAGCCGGCGAGTCACTGCTGCCGTGCATGAAACGGACGAAGCCGCTTGCGACTTCAGCTTGAGTGGCGCTGGTTAGAACCAATACTTCAGGCTGATCTACCGTACCATAAACAATCGCCGTATAGGATGTACCTGACTCGGCGGACAGCGGGGGTAGAGTCACCAGTGCTTGATCAGCACTTTGACCGGTAGGGGCGACCACAAAGTCGTAGGTGAAGGTCGGTACATCCAGCGTTCCAGCAGGTTGCCCAAACTCCAGCGCGGGAATGACCGGACGACCATCACTCAAGAGTAGATCAACCGTTGGGCCGCCGCTGATGGCGTGAATAGCGGTTAGACGGGCTTTGCCTAACGGGATCGGGCTGAGGTTATCTACGTAGGTTATAAAGTTGGGGGTGCTGGCCGATGCCGCAATCAAGGTGACAGCAGTACCTGCTGCTGGAGAGATTGTTTGCTGCCATAGGGCATTGGTTGCACCGGCTGGCGAAACGGTTATTTGATGATCACCAGCAGCTACTTGTACATATGTTGAGGCGCTGCCGAATGTCAGCCCGCTAATCGTAAGCTGACCATCGGTGTAAACATCAACCGCGGCGGCACCCGGAATCACGTGCACGAAGCGAACTTGTGCACCGCTGGACTGCGCCAACACCGAGTTTGCGCCCACCATCATCAGCGCTAGCATCAACAACCAGACTGCGCTTCTCTTGAAAGACCAATTCATATCTATACTCCTTTGGCATGTAGGGGTCGGCCAGCGGAACGGATCAGCGTAGAACATAACGCTTTGAGCCGTTCTACGCCAATCCGAAAATAGTACCGGAGAGGTTAAGTGCCTTCTTCCCACTGGCTGAGGTATTCGGCCTGTTCGGGTGTCAGGACGTCGATCTTCACGCCCAGTGCTTCCAACTTCAGGCGTGCGATTTCTTTGTCAACATCTGCCGGAATGGTATAAACCTGCGGAGTCATGCTCTTGCCGTGCTTAACCATGAATTCGGCACCGAGCGCTTGGTTCGCAAAGCTCATATCCATCACGCTGGCGGGGTGACCTTCAGCGGCGGCCAGATTGATCAAGCGGCCTTCGCCCAGCAGATAGATCGAATTACCCTTGACCTTATATTCTTCCACAAACGGACGAACCAGACGCGGCTTGCCACCGAGCTTTTCCAACGCGGGGATGTTGATTTCCACGTTGAAGTGACCGGAGTTCGCGACCATCGCGCCATGCTTCATGCGTTCGAAGTGTTGGGCGTCCAGCACATCTTTATCGCCGGTGGCGGTGATGAAGATGTCGCCAACCGGGGCGGCATCGACCATCGGCATCACACGATAACCATCCATGACGGCTTCCAAGGCGCGCAGCGGATCAATTTCCGTGACGACGACATTCGCGCCCATACCTGCCGCGCGGCTGGCAATACCACGGCTGCACCAGCCGTAACCTGCCACAACGACGGTGCGGCCTGCCAACAGAATGTTGGTTGCGCGGATGATGCCGTCCAGCGTGCTCTGGCCGGTGCCATAGCGATTGTCGAAGAGGTGCTTGGTGTCGCTGTCGTTCACCGCGATGATGGGGAACTTGAGCGCGCCGTCCTTAGCCATTGCGCGCAGGCGGATGACGCCCGTCGTGGTTTCTTCGGTGCCGCCGACAATTTCTTGCAGCAGTTCGGTGCGTGTCTTATGAATAACGCTGACCAGATCCGCACCATCATCCATGGTGATGTGCGGTTTGTGATCGAGCGCAGCCTTGATGTGCTCATAATAAGTGGTATTGTCTTCGCCCTTGATGGCGTAGACCGGGATTTCGTAATTGGCGACCAGCGAAGCAGCGACATCATCCTGTGTCGAGAGCGGATTTGAGGCGCACAGCACGACATCCGCGCCGCCCACCTGAAGCGTGTGCATCAGGTTGGCTGTTTCGGTGGTCACATGCAAGCAGGCCGAAATACGCATACCCTGAAGGGGCTTCTCTTTTGCAAAGCGTTCCCGGATGGCGCGCAGAACCGGCATTTCCTGCTCGGCCCATTCAATGCGGTAACGCCCTCCGGTGGAAAGGTCTAATGCTTTTACATCGTGTTGAACAGTCATGGCTACTCCTAATATTCATCGTCAGCCCGAAATCGGGCGGATTGTATCATATGCTAAATCGGCTGTCGCCGGTTGAAACCGGGCGATAAGACTACGCTCAACCTTCAAGCAGACGTGCTGACAGGCTGAAGCAAACTGTCCAGTTGCCCCTGATCGTCATAGAAGGTGCGGAAACGTTCGACAAACTCCGGAATGGTATACATATGGTTTTGTGTGCCATCCTTTTCCAGTGCATAAGTCGCGCACAATGACCCGACCTGTGCGCAAAGTTCCATCGGCCATCCTGCGGCGATCCCGCGTAGCAAGCCAGAACGGAACGCGTCGCCACCGCCCGTTGGGTCTTTAATTTCGCGTGGTGGGAAAGCGGTTACAGAAGTGACCGACCCATTCTGGTAAATGCGCGATCCATCTTTCCCATGGGTGACGACCAGCAGTTCGACACTTTGACGTAGTTCATCAAAGGTCTTACCTGTTTTCTTGCAAATAATCTCGGCTTCATAGGCGTTGACAACCAGCGCATACGCGCCTTGCATATCCCTTGCCAGTTCCTCACCGGTCAAGCGCGGTACTTGTTGGCTGGGGTCATAAATGAAACGAATACCTCGTTCGCGGCATTCCTTCGCCAGATTCATCATCGCTTGAGGATCGTTAGGCGAGATGATCACCATATCCGGTTTCTTATCGTACACATCCGCCAGCGCGAACTGCTTCGAGTAGGCCATCGCGCCGCTGTAGAATGAAGCAATCTGGTTATTATCGAGGTCTGTATTACAGAAGAATGAAGCGGTAAACACATCGGGGATTTCGCGGACAGTCGATGTATCCACGCCAGCACGCTCTAACCATTCCCGATAGTCCGAAAAGTCTCGTCCTACCGTACCGGCCAGATGTGGGCGTAAACCGAGCAGTGCTAGTGAATAAGCGATGTTCGCTCCGTTCCCTCCCCAGTGCTTGGTCATCTGTTCGACGAGGAAGCTCAGGCTGATCTGGTGCAGTTGTTCTCCGATGAAATACTCGCTGAAACGACCCGGAAAACGCATCAGATAGTCATAAGCGATAGACCCGGTTACGATAATATCCATTCGAATTATTGTCCTTCAGGTGTTTGAAGTGTACGGAAGCAGCGTGGGAGTATACCACATGCTCGCGGCGCGTTGTAGAATAGAAATAACATCCATGCTCCTTATCTTCTACTGGGAATTCAACATATGGTTCTTGATCGGGTACGCCTGACGACATCGCTCCTAAAATTAGACATTGATGGGTTGCGACGTGGCATATACAGCGATAAGTATTTTGAGAATATCGTGCAAGTCTTGCAATGGGCTAAAGAGGCAGGCTATACATTTAAAGGTAATAGCCCGCGTGATTTACCGGTCGATCCTTCTGGTTTCCCGGTAGGGGATGTAGAAGTTGAGGCACAGGTCTTCACTCGCCGCTCTCCATTTGTGCTGGTAGCAGGCATGGATGTTGCGCTGGCGCTCCTCCGCAAAGTGACCGGCTACTACAATGCGACGCAGTTTGTCGAAACATGGAACACCCTCAAAATCGAAGCGGTCAACGATGGAACACTAATCCATTACGATGGACATCCCGAAAATGTACGCCCCTCACTTAAAATTTATGGCCGCTATCGTGATTTTGCGATGCTCGAAACACCCCTTTTAGGCATTCTCACCCGCGCCAGCCGGATAGCCACCAATGTCTATCAAGTCTTGCAAGCAGCGCAGGGTAAACCCATACTCTACTTTCCGGCGCGTTTTGATCTGCCAGAAGCACAACCAATCGATGGCTATGCCTATTGGTTAGCCGTACAGCGGTACAATGCCGAAACAGGCAGTCAGATTCGCCCCTTCGTCAGCACGGATGCACAGGCAAGATGGTGGGGAGGGCGAGGAGGTGGTACCGTTCCACATTCCTTGATCGCTTGCTTTTTAGCGGATACAACCGAGGCGATGGTCGCCTTTGCTGAATATGTGCCAAATGATGTACCCCGCGTAGTCTTGGCTGACTTTAATAATGATGTGATCCGCGATTCATTGGCGACTCTCAAAACATTCTGGGATCATTATCTAGCAGCCTTAATCGCCAACGATACGCACGCACAGCAGCGCTGGACATTGTACGGTGTGCGTTTGGATACCAGCGCCAATATGCGCGATGTAGCCGTTGAACCTGATGGCGAAAAGGGAGTCAGTCCACAGTTGGTGCGTCTCACCCGTCAAGCGCTTGACCAAGCTTGGGAAAGTTGGGGTGTGTCGCAGCAGTGGGTGGATGCAGCTCGCGATTACTGCCGCCGTGTCAAAATCGTGGTTTCCGGTGGCTTCTCCGCCGCCCGTATCGCCGAGTTTGAGGCTCAAAAAGTTCCGGCCGATATTTACGGGGTGGGTTCATCACTCCTGCGCAACGCCGATGACGTGAGCACCGATTACACGATGGATATTGTGCGTGTCAAAGTTCATGATCAATGGATTGATATTGCCAAGACAGGTCGTCGTCCTAATACGAACCCTGATCTGAAACCTATTGATCTCAGTTTTTGGTCTTGAGGATGCTATGTCGGATGAATTCGATAACAATAATCAGGATCATAGTGATCCTTTCCTTGGACTCCGGAAAGATGCTGATAAAGGGCGTGAACCGGAACTGTTCGCCGCGCAGTTAGGCAGCCGCTGGATTTCGATGGCCGCGCTTGTCGAGCGTATTGAGGGCGCGTTTATTGAAGAGTACGGCGATAATTCCCCCATGGTTCTGGAGGCCGATACCCCGACCAAACGCCTTAAACTGATTCTTGAAACCGCCAATTATATCTTCGCTGTCGAATCAGTTCAGTTATCGCCTCAAGAAAAAGCCAGTGTCATCAGCCGTGCTTACAGCAGCTTGTTCGGTTATGGTCCCCTAGATCCGCTCTTCGTGGATGATAAGATCACAACCATAGCCCTTGAAGGCGCGGATAAAGCATCGGTTCGGCATCAACACGGTGAACTCGTACCCGTCGGGCCTCTGTTCCAAACCCCTGATCACTTTCAGCGGATTATCCGGCGTCTGCTTCATGATGCTGGCGCTGAACTGCGGGAAGATTTTCCCTATATGGAAGTTGGTCTTTCGGTTGGCGAGCGATATGTGTGTGTTAATCTGGTCGCGCCACCTGTGACTTCCCAACTCACTGCTGATATTCGTGTGCATCCAAAAGCACTGCCTGCGTGGGAAGATTTGGCCGCAGGGGGTTATGCAACGCCGGAAGCTGCCGGGCTGTTACAAAAATTAATCCGTTCTCCATACGGCATTATGGTCATTGGCGAACCGGAATCCGGCAAAACCACGCTGCTGAGTCTGATTGCACAGGAACTCCCGCTTGAGGGGACGGTAGTTGCTGTCGAGCGTGCCGGTGAACTCCGCTTGCCAGAGGGGGTGCAGCGCAAAGTGGTTCAATGGTCGATGGCTGATGCTGTCCCTTTAACCTTTGGTGATCAGATCGCGCATGCCTTGGAATTGCAGCCATCCACCCTGTTATTAGACGAGGTGCGAGCGGATGAACCCCTTTCGATTGCTCCGCTGCTCATGATGCCTGATGCGCCTCGCCAGATTTGGTCTTTTCGCGGCGCAGTTTACAGTAAACGGCTGCAAAACGCGCTGGGGATGCTGGCGCGCCGGGCCGACCCCTCTGCTGGCGAGTCGCTTATTCATGCTTTGTACCAACGCTTGCCATTCGTCGTGACGACCAATCGCGTTGGTGGTACCCTGAAGCTGTGGAGTATTGGCGAATGGCAGTTCCGCCATAGCCCGGATTACCCAACCTATGTGCCACTGATGCAGATTGAGGAAGGTGTCTTGCGCCCAACTGGTGAACAGCCTGCGCGTGACATCACCTGAAATATATGCGTGTTGGTCAGATTGGAAATGCATGGAAACCCTGTCACAACTTCACCCTGTATTGCTCGCCTTAATCGCGACGACCTTCACATGGGGAGTCACGGCGTTGGGGGCGGCAACGGTTTTCTTAACCCGTCGTGTGAACCGCAAATTGCTCGACTTGATGTTGGGCTTTGCCGGTGGGGTGATGATTGCTGCCAGTTATTGGTCGCTGTTAGCGCCTGCTATCGAGATGGCGGAAGGCGGAGCTTTACCGGCTTGGGTTCCAGCCGTTCTGGGTTTCTTGGCCGGAGGTGCATTTCTCCGCCTGATCGATATTGTGCTGCCGCATCTTCACTTCGGTGCGCCGATGCAGGAGGCCGAAGGGGTTCGCACACCGTGGCGGCGAACAGTGCTGCTGATCCTCGCCATCACCATGCATAACATACCCGAAGGATTAGCGGTAGGGGTAGCATTCGGCGCGGCTGCCAGCGGCTATCCCAGCGCGACTCTCGCCAGCGCGGTTGCCTTGGCGATTGGGATTGGGTTGCAAAACTTCCCGGAAGGGGTAGCGGTGTCACTGCCCTTACGCCGGGAAGGCTTCTCGCGTCTCAAAAGTATGTGGTACGGGCAGCTATCAGCAGTGGTCGAACCGATAGCCGGTGTAATCGGCGCGGCTGCCGTGACCGTCGCTCGTCCCATCTTACCCTATGCGCTGAGCTTTGCTGCCGGAGCCATGATCTTCGTTGTGGTCGAAGAAGTCATCCCCGAGTCGCACGCCGGTGGTAACACCGACCTTGCGACCATGGGGACGATGGGCGGCTTTGCAATAATGATGCTTCTCGATGTTGCGCTGGGCTAGACTTGTTCTCCTGCCACAACCCGCTTCAAACTTTCTGTGAACGGCGGGCGCGCAATTCCATTCTCGGTGATGATTCCCGAAAGATAGCGATTCGGCGTCACATCGAATGCCGGGTTGCGCGCGTGGAAGTGCGCCGGAACGAGCGCATTACCATACGGCGAAAGCACCTCATCTTTGCTGCGTTCCTCAATCGGAATTAAGTCGCCGCTTGCCAGATTTAGGTCAATGGTGGAGGTTGGAGCAACCGTATAGAACGGGATGCCGTTTTCCTTTGCCAGCACTGCGATCTGGTACGTGCCGATCTTGTTGGCAAAGTCTCCGTTAGCCGCTACCCGGTCTGCACCCACCAGCACGATCTTGATCTCGCCGCGCTGCATGTAGAATCCGGCAGCCGTATCCGGCAGAATGTCGTAGCTCGCCCCGAGCTGCTCCAATTCCCACGCGCTCAAGCGCGCCCCTTGAAGGCGAGGACGAGTTTCGTCCAGCAGAACATGAATCCGTTTGCCTTGCTCGAACGCCGCCCGGATGACGCCGAGTGCGGTTCCATAATCAACCGTTGCCAGCGCACCCGTATTGCAATGGTGCAAAATCGTGTCGCCATCCTTTATCAGCGCGGCTCCATTCGCTGCCATCCGCTTGTTGATTTCAACATCATCATCCGCAATCCGTTGTGCTTCATTGAGCAGTGCCTCACGAATCGCGTCGGCTGATCCATAACTACCGTTGGTCGCAACCTGCATCAATCGGTCAACCGCCCATGCCAGATTGACGGCTGTCGGGCGCGAAGCCTTCAACGTCACCGCTGCTTCTTCCAGATCCCGCAGCAGGGCAGGGATGTCTTCCGCAGCGCTGTGGTGAGCCGCTTGTGCCAGCCCGAATGCTGCTGAAGCGCCAATCGCCGGGGCGCCGCGCACGGTCATATCAGCGATGGCTGCGGTGACCGCTTTATAATCAGGCAGGTCGACTACCTCAAACTTCCACGGTAGTGCCTTCTGGTCAATCATTTTGACCACACCATTTTGCCATTCTACAGTTCTCATGCTGTTATCCTATCGTGTAATAACGGTATATCTTTCAAGGCGTGATTTCGCTGACGATTTCCACACCATTGAGCATCATGTTATACAGGAAGACCAGATGCAAGAATTCCGCGTCATGCGGCGGGATTCCCAGCGTCTTGGCTGTCTCCACTGGCATGTCATAGGTGTCAACCGTGTTCACCGGCAGCACCACGCGCACACCGCGCTGTTGTTGCTGATTTGCCAACAGCCGTAGATACATCGCCAACTGGTGCGTACACAAATCGGTACAGTCCCCGACGACCACCCATGTCTGAACCTGTGGCCGCGCCGATACCCATTCTTGGAAGCCCGGTGCTAACCCGCTGCTGATTGAATTCTTGGGGATCACCGTCAATTGGTCAAAGAATGGCAGTGCTTTGAAGGCTGCAACGGTTTCGGACTCAACCGTTCCCCGGATGCAGTGGGGCGCGTATTGGGCGAATTCAACCGCATCTTCCGGGTGGGTATCCTGTGTGAGGGCGATGTCGCGCACACCACACTCCCACGCCAGTGTGAAGAGCTTCGTAATCGGCTCGACAATCCGGTTTACACGCGGAGATGACAGCGGCCCAACGCTGCAAAATCCTTCAATCACATCAACCGATACAATGCCTACTGATTGTACATCGTTATTCTGAATAAGCGACTCAAATGGTAGTGGTTTGAGGCCGGCCTGCCACTCCAGCATCCACTCAATGAAAGGTTTGCTTTGGGCGATAAAAGGTTCAATTTGCATCTTTCAATTCCTCGTACAATTGACCGTTTTGCGCCCCTATTGTACTGCTCATGACGTTTGAATGGAGTCTTCTTAAACAAAAACCCGCCATTTCATAATGACGGGTTAATGCGACGAGTGGTTCGATTGAGATACGTTTACTGAGCCGCCTCAATTGCCGCGATCAACATCGCTGCCGATGGGCCGCCGCGATCCTGCGCCACACCCTCGACAACAAGGCTGGTTGCCACACCATCAGCATAACGGGCGCGGATGGCCGGCGTGCCGGAGACACCCAAAGATTCCCCGAATGCCTTGTCAATAGCTACCTGATCTTGTTCTTGGCTGCAAGCCAGTGCTTGCGCATAATCCACGCCCAGATCAGTTGCCAGTTGTCTCATCATTGCATCAGAGTAATTTCCCGAAGCGGCGTTTTGGAAGAGAAGGTTATGCGCTTGCCAGAACACACCCGGCTTCTGCTCTTCCATGCAAACCAGCACATTACCCACATACACGGTTGTCGCTCCACCCGCTGTCGGGAAGATCCGGAATTCCAGGCGTGCCTTTCCGCTGCGAACATATTCGTTCACAATGCGCGCGATAGTGGGTTCATATTCTTGGCAGTGAGGGCAGTAATAATCGGCAAACTCAATGATAGTGATCGGCGCATTCGGGTCACCAATGATGAATCCACCGTCCGGCAGCCGTTCTTGCGTCAAACCCTCAAAATTCGCCTTGCCGATTTCGCTGATGCTGTTGCTCGACAAAATAATAAACACCAGCGCAACCAGCACGGCAGCAGCAACAATGCCGCCGATGATCAAAGTCCGGTTGCTGCCCGCTCCCGGAGAGGTTGCTGATGTCGACTTTTTGGAAACACTGACACCCATGACGATTTCTGTTCCTTTCCTTTGGATAGTAACATATTCTTAACGTATATCCGCCTGCTGCACAAGGCAGAATCGGATTAGAATTACCTGAGTAAACCTTTTGTAAATGGGATCATCCACGGTACGCGCTCTTGATAGCTTCGGTATACCTCGCCGTAGGCGCTCAACAGTTTCCGTTCCTCCAATATAGACCCGACGATGAAGTAAACCGTTGTCCCGATGCAAACCGCCAGCCATGCCTCACTCATCACACCCACAGGCCAGATGACGAGCAGTGAAAAGAAGTATAAAGGATGCCGTACCAAAGCGTACAGCCCGCCTATCTGGAGTGGCTCATCTGCCAGCGGGAGCGCCTCACCACGCGCCGCCGCCATCACCTGACTCAAACCTCCGAAGCGCGCCAGATCAATTTGTAACAGCGAGATTGCCAACCCCAACACGCCGACACCTTGAATCACGAGCAATATCAGCCTTAATCCCGCGTCAAACTCCCATACGGTTTCCCCCGGTTGCACCAGCAACACGACACCCACCGGAGCCAGTGTTACAATGGAGATCACATTGTAGAGTAGGCGATAATAGGCGTGGTAACCTCGTTCGCCCATTTGTTGGCGCAGTCGCTGCTTGAAGCCACTCGCCGCCAACCAACTATGAAGAATGCTAAATGCCACGATGATGGCGAAGGTAATCCAGAACATAATCTCATACCACTCACTCAGGAGAGAATCAGATGCGTGCAGTTGATCTCATCGCCCGCAAACGCGATGGCCAATCCCTCACCGCCGAACAAATAAACTGGTTTATCGCCACCTACACCCGTGGTGAACTGCCGGATTATCAGGCGGCGGCGCTGCTTATGGCAATCTATCTCAAGGGCATGTCGCGTGAAGAAACCGTTCAGCTCACGCTTGCGATGGCACATTCCGGCGATGTCCTCGATTTGTCAGATCTTATCCCATATTCAGTAGATAAGCACTCTTCCGGAGGCGTAGGGGATAAAACCACGCTCATTGTCTTGCCCTTAGTCGCGGCTTGTGGTGTTCCCGTTGCCAAGATGAGTGGTCGCGGCCTTGGTTTTTCCGGCGGCACGCTCGACAAACTGGAGTCCATTCATGGCTATAACGTCAATCTCTCAAATGAGGATTTTCGTCGCTTAGTACGCGAGCAGGGCATCGTCCTCTCAGGTCAATCCAACGATCTCGCACCTGCTGATGGCAAGCTTTACGCGCTTCGGGATGTCACCGCGACCGTTCCCAGCCTCCCGCTCATCGCCAGCAGCATCATGAGCAAGAAGATCGCCGCCGGATCGAACGGCATCGTGTTGGATGTCAAAGTAGGTCGTGGCGCATTTATGACCAATCTAGACGATGCCCGTGCTTTGGCGCAGATCATGGTAGACATCGGCTCGGACGCCGGACGAGACATGATCGCTGTCCTCTCCGATATGAATCAACCCTTAGGTGTTGCCGTCGGGAATGCGCTGGAAGTTAAAGAAGCGATTGCCTGTTTACAGGGTGCAGGGCCGGAAGATTTGCGCGAACATTGCTTGGAAGTAGCTGGGTACATGCTGCGTTTAGCAGGGCGTGGTCAGCAGTGGACAGACGCCTCAGCGGTTCGAACGCTCTTGCAGCAAAAACTGGCTGATGGCTCCGCTTTCGCTAAATTCCGTCAGCTTGTAGGGGGGCAGGGCGGTGATACGACCATGCTCGATCAACCATCCTTGCTGCCACAGGCCGAATTTGTCGAAGCGCTGACCGCTGCTTCCAGCGGTTATATCGCCGAACTCGCCGCCGATGAAATCGGCATCGCCTCATCCGAATTAGGTGCTGGCCGCGAGAAAAAAGGTGACCCCGTAGATTTGGCGGTAGGCTTGGAAGTGCATATCAAAGTCGGTGATTTTGTCCAGTCAGGGGATATCCTCATCACCATACACGCCAATTCACAGGTGAAGTTGGCCGCGTGTCGTGCCCGCCTTGAAAAAGCGATCCGCCTCAGCCCGACGCCAGTTGATCGCCTGCCGCTATTCTACGAGACCATCTATGGGAATTAGTGCGCCGTTCTCGTCGTATCCATAATAGCGAATCGGCGCGTCTGCCCAGTAGCCATCTTCAAAATGGATGCTGCCGTTCAGACCCTCGTAACGCATTGTGGCGAGGGTTGCTGCCGGTTCGCTGCTTGCCATCGCCTCAAGTGCCATCCCTGTCGCATCATACGTCAGTGTTGCTAACAATCCCGGCTCCGGCACATATAAACCCATGCTCCGGTAGCGTTCTTGGAAGGCCTCGTCGGGCAAACTGGCGCTGCTGACAACCGTGATCCGTTGGAAGTTCCGGCTGAGCAGTGGAAACTGTTCAAGCGCGTACACATCCCCGCCGACTATCGGAATATTCATACGTGCCGCGCCGATCACTTCAAAAGTGCTGGGGGAGGTTGTCAAAATCGTATCGAGCTGTGCGCTCGCCAGCATGAAGGCTGTTGGGCTGGCGGGCTGGCTTTCCCATTGACCGGCGATCAGGATTGGCACATCACCGAGTGCCGCTTGTACCGCCTCGTCCGCTGCCGGGTAACCGCTGCTGATTACCACTTTAACCAGCGGATCAAGGGCGATAGCGCTCGCTCGCTCAACAGCCTGCTCGACACTCCCGCCATCATCAACCGCCAGCAGCTCAATCTGCTCCCGTCCCGCATCTCGCAGTGCCAGTTGTACCGCGTAGTAGGCGTTATAACCCACTTCGCTGTATCGCCCTTCGAAAGGCGCGAATAACACCAACCGTTCGATCTCTCCTGCCCTCTGCGGGCTGCATCCCATCACACCCGCTGCCATCAGGAGCAGCCATGCCACACGAGGTAAGGGTTTCGCGTAGTCAATAGACATTTAGCAGCCGTTCGCCAGATGTTCTTCAAACGTCCGCGCGAAGTCGTGGTATCCGTCGCTCCGGCAGTCCGCCCGGAAGAAGTAAAAATCACTTTGCGCCGGATACACCGCCGACTGAATCGCGATCAAGCCGGGGTTGGCGATCGGCCCCGGTGGCAGCCCATTGATCAAATAGGTATTGTACGGCGATTGTACATTGCTGTAATCAGCCGCCGTGATGCGCGGCCACCATGTCCCGTTCTGGAAGCCGATGCCGTACTGCACCGTCGGGTCAGCCTCCAACCGCATATTGATCGCCAGTCGGTTTCGGTAAACGCCGGCAATCATCGGCTGTTCATCAGATCGAACCGCTTCTCGCTGCACAATCGAGGCCAGCGTTACAATCTGGTACATCGAGAATCCCTGCGCCGCCGCGTCCAATGGAATCTGCGTCCCCACCTTGTCGATGAAGTGCTGCGTCAGCGTATCGCGCAGCATAACCGCGCTCACATCCGCGGGTAGTTCATACGTATCCGGGAACAGAAATCCTTCCAACGAAGCGCCCGCCGGCAGCCCGAATTGAGTCGCGAAAATGGGATCAATGGGCGCGCCAGCCCCGGCCACCGCGAGGAAATCAGCGCCGGAGAACCCGAAGTACGCGCTGGCACCGTCGATCTTCGCGGCGATTTCTTCAATCCGTTCGCCTTCGATAATGCGGAAGGTGATCTGACTATTCCGTGAATCAGTCAGTGCATAAGCAATTTCCGTCAGGCTTTGCGAACGTTTCAGGAAATAAGTCCCCGCTTCGAGTTCGCGGTCTAGGTCGTTCAGCCGCACAAAATCGACGAACAGCACATCATCGGCGATCAAGCCGTTATCCATCAGGTTCCGTGCGATCACGCGCGGCGTATCGCCTGCCCGCACACTGAATCGGATCGGGCGCGTATCCCCCGGAAACATAGCTTGATCCAGTTCGGCTTGACGCGACGCCAGCGTAATCCTCAGGTAAACTTTTTGCAGGTAATCCACCGGTTCGCCGCCCGAAATGACGAACAGCGCGCCCACACACAACACGCTGATGATGACCAGCACTGCACCAGCCGCAATCATGATTTTGACGATGTTACTCAAACCCGCTGTCCTCGCGCATAATTAATTAGCTTGAAAGGGGAGGGGTGCTGGCTAAACCGCTTTGCACAGCATCCAGATAACTTTGCAAGATGACTCGCGCTGCCAGATCATCAATCGGGTCACGCATCTTGCGCTTCTTTTGGATCGAGAGTTCCCGTGCATCAAGGCTGCTCAGTTGCTCATCCCATGTGATGATCGGCAGTGTTGTCGTCGCCGCAAACCGGGTAATCCACTTGCGTACCGTGTCGCCTTGTGTATATTCACCCGGCGCTGCCTCGCTGTTCACGGGCATCCCCACCACGATGGCTACCACCCGTTGTTCCTGTGCAATCTGGTTGATCCGCCGGAAGTCCTCAACATTCGAGGTGCGGTGGATGATTGCCAATTCGCGCGCCACGATTCCCGTAGCATCACTCACCGCGATCCCGATCCGCTTCAAACCGTGGTCGATCCCCAGCAGTTTCCCGATCATGAACCGCTGGCGTCCTGTGTTTGAATCGTGATGCGGAAGGGCAGCAGTGGCATATTGCTGAACCCCTCCGGCCAGATGCTAATCTGGGGTACAAACCCGCTTTGCAGCGGCAGTTCCGTCACCAGATACGCGCTCGCGTCATTCACACTTCGTCCCGCCAGATTCTGCTTAATTTGCTCAAGATCAAGCTG